>NZ_JANOCX010000335.1:0-18121 GCF_031412415.1 Phenylobacterium sp. | reverse complement strand
GAACCACTTCATGTAGGCGTAGCCGGCGGCCAGCGGTAAAGGCAGCCGCGCCGAGACATATTCCGGGAACCGCGTGTGATAGCTGGTGGTGAAGGGCAGCTTCCATTCCACGCAGATGCGCCGCGCCGCCAGGCCCAGCGGACCCTCCGTGGCGATGTGGATGGCCTCCGGCTCGAAGGCCTTGAACCGCTCCTGCACCGGCTCGTGGGCGGCGATGGCGACCTTGATTTCGGGATAGGTCGGCAGGGGGAAGGTCTTGAACTGGCCGGGACTGATCACCTCGACCTGGTGACCCAGCAGCTTCAGCTCGTCGATCACCCGCGACAGGGTCTGCACCACCCCGTTGACCTGCGGCGTCCAAGCGTCGGTGACCAGCAGGATGCGCATGGGCTTCTGGCCATCGGCGCGCGGAGCGGTGATCGCCTCGCGGATGCGCGTGGCCGGCCGCGCGGTGGTCAGGGCCTGGCTCTGCAGCCACGCCCAGAAGGCGCCCAGCAGCGCCTCCTTGGTGGGGAAGTGGCGGTAGACCGTGCGTTCGCCCACCTCCGCCTCTGCGGCGATCTCGGCGAAGCTGAGATCCTCCAGAGGGCCGGATTCCAGCTTGCGGGCCACCGCATGCATGATCTGGTCCTGGGTCGCCTGCTTCTGGCGATCGCGGAGGTTCGAGGTGTAGCGTGACGGAGGTATCATGACAGTGGAACTGTCATCAAAACAGCTTGGCTGTCAATGAACGCCGCTGGAGCGTGGCAACCTGAAGTGGATACCGGTTCAGGCGCCGGTCACGCTCCAAACTTCGAAGATAGACCCTTTTCAACCGGTTAGATGAGTCCATCTGACCGGAAAGGGTCTAGGCCGCCACGGCGTCGGGCACCAGCTCCGGCAAGCGGGCCTTGCGGTCGATGGCCGACCACGAGCGCAGCTTGGCCCACTCCAGGATCTCCAGCCTTCCGTCGGCGTGCTCGACCACCGCCGAACAGCTCTCCACCCAGTCGCCGTCGTTGATATAGGTGATCCCGTCGATGTCGCGCATCTCGGCCTTGTGGATGTGGCCGCAGATCACCCCGTCCACCCCGCGCCGCCGGGCCTCGTCGGCCACCGCGGCCTCGAAGTTCTCGACGAACTGGAGGGCGTTCTTCACCCGGGTCTTCAGGAAGGCCGAGAGGCTCCAATAGCCGAAGCCCATCCGGCGGCGGATCCGGTTGAACAGCGTGTTGACGACGATCAGGGCCCGGTACGAATAGTCGCCCACGAAGGCCAGCCAGCGGGCATGTTGCACCACCCCGTCGAACTCGTCGCCGTGCAGGACCAGGTAGCGCTTGCCGTCGGCGGCCTCGTGGATGGCGTCGCGGGCCACGATCACCCCGCCGAAGTGGACGCCGACGAAGTCGCGCACCCCCTCGTCGTGATTGCCGGGGACGTAGACGACCTTCACGCCCTTGCGCGCCAGGCGCAGGATCTTCTGGACCACGTCATTGTGGCTCTGGGGCCAGTGCCAGCCCGAGCGCAGCTTCCACCCGTCGACGATGTCGCCCACCAGATAGAGGGTGTCGCACTCGATATGCCGGATGAAGTCGAGGAGCAGTTCCGCCTGACACCCCTTGGTGCCCAGGTGGATGTCGGAAATGAACACGGTCCGATACTGCCGGACTGCCGGATCACCCATCTTTGCCCCCTGCGGATGCGGCCGATTGCCCATCCGCTAGGCTGATTGCGTGTCAGTCTCATGAAACCGCGCTCGGCTCTTTTGTCGCGCGGCCTTTGGGCGTAAGGATTCCACAAGGCCGACCCTCCCCAGGTCTCCTGCACAACAAGGTCCTATGGACGCCCGAACCTATCCTGCGAAGGAGACGCCGAAATCTCGGCGGACCCGAGCGCGCATCCTTGACGCCGCCATGCGGCTGTTCGCCGAGGTCGGCTACCACGCCGCGACCAATGCGATGATCGCCGACGCCGCGAACCTGACGCGCGGCGCCATGCTCTACCACTTCGCCAGCCGCGAGGAGCTGGTCGAGGCCGCCGTGGCCTATATCGAGGTCGAGCGGGCACGCCTGTTCGAGCAGGCCGCCTCGGCCCCGCCCGCGCCGGGCGTGGACGCCGCCGAGCACGCCATCGACGCGTACTGGGCCCTGCTGCACGAGAAACCCTTCGCCGCCTTCGGCGAGCTGGAGGCCGCGGCGCGGACCGATCCGATGCTGCGCGTGCGTCTGGCCGGCGCCCAGAGCGCCTTCGACCACAATCAGGTCGGCGATCGCTTCCTGGCGCTGGCCTCGGCCGGCGAGGACCCCCGCTTCCAGACCAGCCGCGACCTGGGCCGCTTCCTGCTGGAAGGTCTGGCCAAGGGGGCGATGACCTACGACGAGGCGGCGCGGAAGGAGCGCCTGCTCACCGTGGTCAAGCGCGCCGTGCGGGTGCTCAACCGCAAGGGCGACGTCCAGGAACTCTGGCCGGAGTAGCTTTTTCCCTCCCCACACGGAGGAGGGAAAAAGAGCCTTACAGCGCCCGGTACGCCGGCAGGGTCAGGAACTCCTCGAACCCTTCCGAGAGGCTCATCTCGGTGAAGATGGCCACGGCCTCGGCGAAGCGGCCGCCTTCGAAGGCCGACGCGGGCAGGGCCGCCTTCAGCCCCGCCATCTCCTCGTCCAGCAAGGCGCGGAACATCGCCTCGTCCACCACCCGGCCATCGTCCAGGGTCGCGGCCTGCTTGATCCACTGCCAGATCTGGGCGCGGCTGATCTCGGCGGTCGCGGCGTCCTCCATCAGGTTGTAGAGCGGCACCGCCCCCTTACCCCGCAGCCAGGCCTCGATGTACTGGACGCCGACGCGGATGTTCTCGCGCAAACCGTGCTCGGTGCGCGCGCCCTCGTGGACCTTCAGCAGGTCCTCGCGGCTGACGCTGATGTCCTCGCGCAGCTTGGTGAGCTGGTTCGGCGTCGGCATGACCCGGTCGAACACCTCCAGCGCCACCGGCACCAGGTCCGGGTGGGCGACCCAGGTGCCGTCGTGGCCGTTGTTGGCCTCGCGTTCCTTGTCGGCGCGGACCTTTGCGAAGGCGGCCTGGTTGGCCGCGTCGTCGCCCTTGACCGGGATCTGGGCGGCCATGCCCCCCATGGCGAAGGCGCCACGGCGGTGGCAGGTCTGGATCAGCTTCAGGGAATAGGCGGCGAGGAAGGCCGACCCCATGCCCATGACCGCGCGGTCGGGGGTGAGCGCCTGCGGCTGGCGGCCCAGGCGCTTGATGTACGAGAAGATGTAGTCCCAGCGGCCGCAGTTGAGGCCCGCCATGTGGTCGCGCAGCTCATACAGGATCTCGTCCATCTCGAAGGCGGCGGGCAGGGTCTCGATCAGCACGGTGACCTTGATGGTCCCCTGGGGCACGCCCAGAGCGTCCTGGGCGTAGACGAAGACGTCGTTCCAGAGCCGCGCCTCCAGATGGCTCTCCATCTTCGGCAGGTAGAAGGCCGGGGTGGCGCCGGCGGCGATCTGGGCCTTGGCGTTGTGGAAGAAGTAGAGGCCGAAGTCGAACAGGCCACCGCTCATCTCCTCGCCGTTCACCAGGGCGTGGGCCTCGGGCAGGTGCCAGCCGCGCGGGCGCACCATCAGGGTCGCGACCTTGTCCTTCAGGGCATAGGCCTTGCCGGTGCCGGCGTCGGTGAAGCCGATCTTGCCGGCCCAGCGGTCCATCAGATTGACCTGGCCCTCGACCATGTTCTGCCAGGTGGGCGAGGAGGCGTCCTCGAAGTCGGCCATGAACACCTTGGCCCCGGAATTGAGGGCGTTGATGATCATCTTGCGGTCGACCGGGCCGGTGATCTCCACCCGGCGGTCCAGCAGGTCGGCGGGGATGGGGGCGACCTTCCAGTCGCCGTCGCGCACCGACTTGGTTTCGGCCAGGAAGTCCGGCTGCTCGCCGGCGTCGAAGCGCTTCTGGCGGGTGGCGCGGGCGGCCAGCAGCTCCAGCCGGCGCGGGTTGAACCGGGTGTGCAGCTCGACGAGGAAGGCCTTGGCCTCCGGCGTCAGCACCTCGGCCACGCGGCCTTCCACGGCGCCTTTGAGGTCCAGGCTGGGGCGGGCGGCGACATCGAGCGACATGGGGTTCTTCCTCGTTTCCGGGCTGGCCGGAGCATAGTCGATAAAAAGAGAGCCCGCCTCGACCCAAGGGCCGGGACGAGCTCTAGGAGAGACAACTGGGCGCTAGCCCATGACCTTTAGGCCGGCAGTACGAGCTGTTCGGCGGCGATGGCGAAGCGGGCGGTGGCGACGCCGCGGGTTTCCCGCGACACGCGCTTCCACGCTTCCTTGGCCTCGTCCCGCGTCTCGTAGGGGCCGAGCACCTGGGGGCCTTCGCCCTTCAGGGACTTGAACGCCATGCAGCTGTATTCGCCGCCGACAACCCAATACCGTTCCGTGGTCATGGTCCTTGCTCCCCCGGCCGTGGCCGGATCTCGATAACGCTAGGCGAACTGGCCCATCGTGTTGTGAACGCCGCCGGCCTTCAGGGCCGCCTCGCCGGCGAAGTATTCCTTGTGATCGTCGCCCAGGTCGGAGCCCGACATGTTCTGGTGCTTCACGCAGGCGATGCCCTGGCGGATTTCCTGGCGTTGGACGCCCAGGACGTAGCCCAGCATGCCGGCCGCCCCGAAGTATTCCTTGGCCAGGTTGTCCGTGCTGAGCGCGGCCGTGTGATAGGTCGGCAGGGTGATCAGGTGGTGGAAGATGCCGGCCCGCTTGGCGCCGTCGGCCTGGAAGGTGCGGATGCGCTCATCGGCCTCGATCGCCAGTTCGGTGGCGTCGTAGTCGATGCTCATCAGCTTTTCGCGGTCATAGGCCGAGACGTCCTTGCCGGCCGCTTTGTAGGCGTCGAACACCTGCTGGCGGAAGTTCAGGGTCCAGTTGAAGGACGGGCTGTTGTTGTAGACCAGCTTGGCGTTCGGGATGACCTCGCGGACGCGGTCCATCATCGAGGCGATCTGCTCCACGTGGGGCTTTTCAGTCTCGATCCACAGCAGGTCGGCGCCGTTCTGCAGCGAGGTGATGCTGTCGAGGACGCAACGGTCGGCGCCCGTGCCTTCGCGGAACTGGAACAGGTTGGAGGGCAGGCGCTTCGGACGCAGCAGCTTGCCGCCACGGTTGATGACCACGTCGCCGTTGGCCAGGTCGGCCGCCGAGATTTCTTCGCAATCCAGGAAGCTGTTGTACTGGTCGCCCAGGTCGCCCGGCGTGGTGCTGACGGCGATCTGCTTGGTCAGGCCGGCGCCCAGGCTGTCGGTGCGCGTGACGATGATGCCGTTCTCGACGCCCATCTCCAGGAAGGCGTAGCGGCAGGCGCGCACCTTCTGCAGGAAGTCCTCGTGCGGCACCGTGACCTTGCCGTCCTGGTGGCCGCACTGCTTCTCATCGGAGACCTGGTTCTCGATCTGCAGGGCGCAGGCGCCCGCCTCGATCATCTTCTTGGCCAGCAGGTAGGTGGCTTCCGCGTTGCCGAAGCCGGCGTCGATGTCGGCGATGATCGGAACGACGTGGGTCTGGAAGTTGTCGACGGCGTCGAGCAGCTTCTGCTCCTTGGCCTTGTCGCCGGCCTCACGGGCCGCGTCGAGGTCGCGGAACAGGCCGCCCAGCTCGCGGGCGTCGGCCTGGCGCAGGAAGGTGTAGAGTTCTTCGATCAGGGCCGGCACGGAGGTCTTCTCGTGCATCGACTGGTCGGGCAGCGGACCGAAGTCGGAGCGCAGCGCCGCGACCATCCAGCCCGACAGGTACAGGTACTTCCGGTCCGTCGTTCCGAAGTGCTTCTTGATGGCGATCATCTTCTGCTGGCCGATGAAGCCGTGCCAGCAGCCCAGGGACTGGGTGTACTGCGAGGAGTCGGCGTCATAGGCCGCCATGTCCTTGCGCATGATGTCGGCGGTGTAGCGGGCGATCTCCAGGCCGGTCTTGAAACGGTTCTGCAGGCGCATACGGGCCACGGATTCGGCGTTGATGCCGTCCCAGGTGCCATTCTTGCTCTTGATGAGCTGGCCCATCTCGATGATGTGGTCTTGGTATGCCATCTGTCTCTTCCGCGATTGCCGGGGCTGTCAGCTGTGACAAGCCGTTGGAGCCCTCTAACGCTTATGGCGCGCGGCGCGAAGAGTTAACGCGGAGGCAAAAGGCGCACATGTCACAGTGCGACCTTGTAAAGACTGTAAAATTGTGACAACACGACAAGCATGGCCATAGCCAACACCGACCGCAAGCTGTTCCTGGGCGCCCGGATGAAGCGCCTGCGCCGGGAGCTCGGCCTCACCCAGACGCGGATGGCCGAGGACCTCGGCGTCTCGCCCAGCTATCTCAACCTTCTGGAACGAAACCAGCGACCGGTCACCGCCCAGGTGCTGCTGCGCTTGGCCGAGGCCTATGACCTGGATCTCAAGAGCTTGTCGTCGGATCCCGACTCCGCCGGGGCCACAGGGCTGTCGGAGGTCTTCTCCGACCAGATGTTCCGCGACCTGGGAGTCGCGCGCCACGAGATCGCCGAGGTGGCCGACTCCGCCCCGGGCGTCTCGGAGGCCATCGTGCGGCTCTACCGCGCCTATCTGGATCAGCGTCGGCTGACCGACATGGGCGCCATCGGCCGGCCGGAGGAGGGGGGCGCCGCCACCTCGGCGGTGATGCCGTCGGACTGGGTGCGGGACTTCATCCAGGACCAGAAGAACTATTTCGCCGAGCTGGAGGAGGCCGCCGATCAGATGATCGCCGAGCTGGCCTGCGAGCCGCAGGACTTCCACGTCGCCGCCCGCGAGCGCCTGGCCAAGCGCCACGGCATCCAGGTGCGGGTGGTGCCGCTGGACGTGCTGCCGGAGTCGGTGCGGCGCTACGACCACCATCGCAAGCGCCTGTTCCTGTCGGAGGTGCTGACCGGCGCCGGACGGTCCTTCTCGCTCGCCTACCAACTGGCGATCCTGGAGTACGGCCCGCTGCTGGAGGCCATGGCCGACCGGGGCGGACCGCCGGACCGACCGACCCGCAGCCTGGTCAAGGTCAGCCTGGCCAACTACCTGGCGGCGGCTTTCATGATGCCCTACGCGGCCTTTCACGAGGCGGCCGAGCGGACCGCCTATGACATCGAGCTGGTCCGCGCCCGGTTCGGCGTGTCATTCGAACAGGCCTGCCATCGGCTGACCACCCTGTCGCGGCCCGGCGCGCGGGGCGTGCCGTTCTTCATGCTGCGCGTGGACTCGGCGGGAAACATCTCCAAGCGGTTCGCCGGCGCGACCTTCCCGTTCTCGCGGTTCGGCGGCACCTGCCCGCGCTGGAACATCCACACCAGCTTCCGCACTCCCTCGCGCATCGTCACCCAGATCGTCGAGACCCCGGACGGCCAGCGCTATTTCACCCTGGCGCGGACGGTCAGTCGGATCGCCACGCCCTATGCGGGCGACGATTCCGAACTGGCCATCGGCATGGGCTGCGAGCTGAAGTTCGCCGAGCGCCTGGTCTATTCGCGCGGCATCGACCTGCGCGACCCCATCGCCACCGCCATCGGCCCGGCCTGCAGGATCTGCGAGCGCCCAGCTTGTCCGCAACGGGCGGCCGAGCCGATCAACCGCACCCTGACGGTCGATGACTTCACCAAGTCGATCTCGCCCTATCCGTTCGCCGCCGGTTGACGTTAGGGACAGGTAACCGGTTGCACGCCCAACCCCTTGCGATACTAAGGATATAGTCGCGCGGTCGCCGGAGAGCGGCCGACGGGCGGGGGAGTTTCCTGGGGTCATGGCAGTGCGCAACGGCGCTCGATCGACAGACCGCTTCGAGAAGAAGCGTGAGGCGATCCTGGACGCCTCGACCCTGATCCTGAACCAGAAAGGCGTGAAGGGCCTGACCCTGGGCGTGGCCGCCGCCGCTGTGGGCCTGTCGACCACCAGCGTCACCTACTATTTCAAGCGCAAGGACGACCTGGCCGCCGCCTGCATGATGCGGGGGATCGCCTGGCTGCAGACCGCCGCCGAGCGGGCCATGACCGAGCCGACGCCGCAGAGGCGCCTGCGCAATCTGCTCGAACTCTATCTGGAGCGCCTGCGCCTGACGGCGATCGGCGAGGCGCCGCCCCTGCCGGCGCTCGCCGACATCCGCGCGCTGAACAACCCCCGCCGGGCCGAGGTGTCGGAGGCCTTCCTGAAGCTGTTCCGCAAGGTGCGCGGGGTATTCGACACCCCCGACTTCGCCTGGCTGGGCCGGGGTCGTCGCACGGCGCGGACCCACATGCTGATGGAGCAGATCTTCTGGGCCGCGGCCTGGCTGCCCAAGTACGACCCCGAGGACTATCCGCGCATCTGCGAGCGCATGCTGGACATCCTGGAGGGCGGCCTGGCCATCGAAGGCGCGGAATGGACGCCGGCGGCGATCCCGCTCGCTGACCTGGCGGCCCGCGACGGCCAGGAGATGAGCCGCGAGACCTTCCTGCTGGCGGCCACCCGGCTGGTCAATTCGCGCGGCTATCGCGGCGCCTCGGTGGACAAGATCTCGGCGGAGCTGAACGTCACCAAGGGCTCATTCTACCACCACAACGACGCCAAGGACGATCTGGTGGTGGCCTGCTTCGACCGCACCTTCGAGGTCATGCGCCGGGTGCAACGCCTCGCCATGAGCCTGCCCGGCGACCAATGGCTGAAGCTCACCAGCGCCGCGGCGGCGCTCGCCGAGTATCAGCTGTCGGAATATGGCCCGCTGCTGCGCACCTCGGCTCTGTCGGCCCTGCCCGAAGCCATCCGCGAGGAGCAGGTGGCCCACTCCAATCGCGTGTCGGACCGCTTCGCCTCGATGATCTCGGACGGTATCGCCGAGGGCTCCGTGCGCCCCGTCGACCCCTTCATCGCGGCCCAGATGCTGAACGCCACCCTCAACGCCGGCGCCGAACTCGGCTTCTGGGTGCCGGGCGTGACTCAGAAGGCCGCGCCCTCGGTGTTCGCCCGCCCGCTGTTGATGGGCATCTTCGCGAAGTAGCGGCTAGGCGCTAAGCGCCACGGGCTCGGCGGCCGAAGCCGCGGCGGCGGCGCGCTCGGTCCAGACCTGCTCCACCACATGCAGCAGGCGCTCGGCGGTGACCGGCTTGGTGATGTGGCCGTCGGCCCCGGCGGCGGTCGAGGCCAGGGCGTGCTCGGGCATGGCGTTGGCGGTCAGGGTGTAGATCGGCGTGCGCGGTTCGTTGTTGCGCGCCTCGCGGCGGCGGATCGCCTTGATGGCGGTCAGGCCGTCCATGACCGGCATCTGCATGTCCATCAGGATCAGGTCGAAGCGCGAGCGGGCGGCTTCGTCCACGGCCTCGGCGCCGTTCTCGACGCTGAACAGATCGACCCCGGCCGCGCCCAGGATCAGCTCCACCACGCGCCGATTGGTCGGATGATCCTCGGCCAGCAACACCCGCATGGTGTCCAGCTCGGCTTCCTCGGTCTCGTGGGTCTCGTGCTCGCCCCACATCTCCACCGTGCCTTCGCGTCGCGGCAGCTCCAGGGACAGGTAGAACGTCGCGCCCTTGCCCGGCGTGGCGTCGGCCGTGAGGTCGCCGCCCATGGCCTCGGCCAGGGAACGGGAGATGGCCAGGCCCAGGCCCGTGCCGCCATACTTGCGGGTGATCGATCCGTCGGCCTGCTGGAACCGGCCGAACAGCCGCTGGCGCGTCTCTTCGTCGAAGCCGATGCCGGTGTCGGAAACCGCGAAGGTCAGGTGGGTGCTGGTCTCGTCGCGGCGCGCGCGGACGGTCAGCTTGACCTCACCGCCCGATGTGAACTTCACCGCGTTGCCCAGCAGATTGGTGAGGATCTGGCGGATGCGGGGGGCGTCACCCTCGAACATGCCCTGCGCGTAGGGCTCCAGCTCGACCTTCAGGTCGATGTCCTTGGCCTGGGCGGAGGCCTCAAACAGCGCGGCGCAGGCATTGACCGAGGTGGTCAGGTCGAAGGGCTCGGGCCGGATCTCCATGCGCCCGGCCTCGATTCGGGCCAGGTCGAGGATGTCGGTGAGCAGCGCTTCCAGGGTCTCGGCCGAGGTCTCGATCAGCTCGACCATCTCGGCCTGGTTGGGGGACAGGTCGGTGCGCGCCAGGGCGCCGGCGATGCCCATCACGCCGTTCAGCGGCGTGCGGATCTCGTGGCTCATATTGGCCAGGAATTCGCTCTTGGCCTTGTTGGCGGCCTCGGCCTCGTCCTTGGCCTTCAGCAGTTCCAGCTCGCCGCGCTTCTGGTGGTCGATGTTACGCAGCACGCCGATGGCGCGGATCACCTGGCCCTGCTCGTCTCGGGTCGCCTCGCAGGCGGAGTAGTGCCACTGGTGCGGCCCGTCCTTCTGCAGCATCCGATAGGTCTGGCGGAACGGCGCGCCGGTCGCGACGTGTTCGTCCCAGGCCGCTTGGGCCGCAGCGCGGTCCTCGCCGTGCACGCCCAGCCACATGTCAGCCGACATCAGCTCGAAGCTCGCCTCGACGCCAAGGTCGGAGAAGTCGAAACCCACGGTGCTCAGCGAGCGACGCTGATAGTCCATCTCCCACATGCGGACTTCGCCGATCTCCAGGGCGAGCTTGACCCGCTCCTCGGAGCGCCGCGCCTCCTGGGCGGCCTTGGTGATGGCGCGTTGGGCATGGTGACGGGAGCACTCGCTGGCGGCGATGGCGGCCAGGTCGATCAGGTAGTCGGCCAAATCCTGGTCATAGGCCCGGGGCTCGTGATGGGCGACGCAGACCACGCCGATGCGCTGGCCGTCGGCCAGGCGGATGGCCGCGCCCGCGTAGAACCGGACGCCTTCGGGACCGGTGACATGCGGGTGGGCGGCGAAACGGGGATCCTCGCGGGCGTCCGCCACCCAGAGGACCGCGTCGCTCTCGACGGCGATCTGGGAAAAAGACTGGTCTTCACTGACCTGCTCGTCGGTCCAGTCCGGGCCGATGCTGGCGTGCCAGGTGCGCTGGGCGCCGACCAGGACCACGTCGCCCAACTGCATCCGGGAGAAGGCGCGGGCCAGCCGGCCGATCCGCTCGAAGGTCGGCTTCAGCTCGTCCAGGTCAAGGGTCGCGATGGCGGCGAGGCGCGCGGCCTCAGCCTGCGAAGCCGATCCTTCCTCGGACATCTTTTCCCCCGAACTCTCTTGGCGTGGGAGACTGGCGTACTTGGGTTAAATTTCCGTCTTTATCCGAACGGTGTTCGGCAACCTGCACGAGAAAGCTGTGGAGCGATCGCGACGGGGATCGCTTCGGGCGTTCGCGGCGCATCGACTAGGGAAACCCACGGAGACTCAAGGGCTTCTACAGCAGCTTGATCTCACGTAGCCGCTCCAGCAGGAACGCGTCGGCGGTGATGGGCGGCGCGCCCTGATCGGGATGGTCGGCGTCGATGCAACCGGCCAAGGTGACGATCTCGTAGTCTGGATTGAAGTGCAGGAAGAACGGCGTGGAGTAGCGGGGAAAGCCCCGCCGCTCCGGCGCGGGATTGACCACGCGATGGGTGGTCGAGGGCAGCACCTTGTTGGTCAACCGCTGCAGCATGTCGCCGATGTTGCAGACCACCGATCCGGCCGGCGGATTGATCGCCAGCCACTGGCCATCGCGGTCCAGCACCTCCAGCCCCGCTTCCTCGGCGCCCAGCAGCAGGGTGATGACATTGATGTCCTCATGCGCTCCGGCGCGGATGTTCGGCCCATCCTTCGGCACCGGGGGATAGTGCAGCAGGCGCAGGATGGAATTGCCCTGGTCCACCGTGGCGTCGAAGAAGTGGCGGTCCAGCTTCAGATAGGCGGCGATGGCCTCCAGAACCTGGCGACCCAGGCTGTCCAGGATCTCGAACAGCCAGGTGATCTCGGCCTGAAACTCCGGCGTGTCGGCGGGCCAGACATTGTCGGGCATGGTGGCGCGATAGGGATGGCCCGCGGGCAGGTCGCGGCCCATGTGCCAGAACTCCTTCAGGTCGAAGTGTTGGGCGTCCTTGGCGGTTTCGATGCCGAACGGGGTATAGCCCCGCTGGCCGCCCACGCCGACATAGCGCCGCTTCACCTCGTCGGGCAGGGCGAAGAAGGCCTTGGCCGCCGCGATGGCCCGGTCGATGCGGTCCTGCGGCAGGCCGTGGTCGGAGATCACCGCGAAGCCGTAGCGCGCGAAGGAGCCGCCGAGGTCGCGGGAGAAGCCGTCGAAATCGCGTCCGAAATCCTGGAACGAGACGGGCTGGATCGAAGCTTGGGTCATGAGCGATCCCTTACACCTGAGGGCCGGTTCGGCGAAAGGCGAGTGCGCCCCGCCGTCCCTACGTGGCGACCTTGTCCTTCTCCACGATCCGGCGGGACTCGGCGAGGTTGGTGCGCTCGGCGTCCTCGTCGGCGGCCCGGCGCATCTCGGCGCTCAGCAGCTTGTCCATGGTGTCGCGGGAGTCGCGCGCCGCCATGATGAAGTTCTCCTCCTCGCCGGAGATGGGGGCCAGTTCGTCGAACAGCGCCTTGTCCAGCTTGCGGAAATAGGTCGCCGCCCGGGTGGCCCGGTATTCGCTGAAGCCCAGCCCCACCAGGGCCCGGCGACCGACCGCCAGCGCGCCCTCGAAGGTCTCGCGCTCCACGTCGTCGGCGCCGTTGCGCAGCAGGTCATAGGCGTGCCGGCGGTCCCAGGCCCGCGCCATGATCGTGAGATGCGGGAAGGCCTGGCGCGCGGCCTCCACCAGTTCGGCGGCCTTGTCCTGGTCGTCGATCGCCACGATCAGCAGCGAGGCCTTCTCGATCCCGGCGGTGCGCAGCAGGTCCAGGCGGGCGGCGTCGCCATAGTGCACCTTGCGGCCGAAGCGCCGCAGGGTTTCGATCTGCTCGATGCTGGAATCCAGGGTGACCACGTTGAAATCGTTGGCCATCAGCAGGCGCGCGGCGATCTGACCGAAGCGGCCGAAGCCCGCGACGATGGCGTGGGGCTCGCCTTCGTCGAAGGGCTGGTGCTCCGGCTTGGGGCCCTCGGCCATGGGGCGGCTGAGGATCAGGCGCTCGTGGGCCAGCATGGCCAGGGGCGTGGCGGCCATGGAAAGCGCCACGGTCGCGGTGATCAGCTTGGCCAGCTCGGCGTCGATCACGCCCGCCCCGACCGTGAAGGTCAGCAGGACGAAGGCGAACTCGCCCCCCTGGGCCAGAGACACCGCGGTGGTCCCGGCCGCCAGGGCGGGCACGCGGAACAGCCGCGCGGCGGCGTACATGGCGACGCCCTTGACCAGCATCAGTCCCGCGACAAGCCCCGCGAGCAGCAGCGGCTGGGCCAGGATCACGCCGAAGTCCAGACCCGCGCCGACGGTGATGAAGAACAGGCCCAGCAACAGGCCGCGGAACGGCTCGATGTCGGTCTCAAGCTCGCGGCGGAACTCGCTCTCGGCCAGCACCACCCCGGCCAGGAAGGCGCCCAGGGCGGGCGACAGGCCCACGGTCTGCATCAGGGCCGCGACTCCGATCACCAGCAGCAGGGCGAAGGCGGTGAAAATCTCACGCAGCCGCGCCGCGGCGATGAACCGGAAGATCGGCTGGGTCAGGTACTTGCCGCCGACCACCACGGCGCCCACCGCGGCCATGATCGCCAGCGCCCGGGCCCAGCCAGGCAGGTCCCCCAGCAGGTCGCCGCCGTGCGCGCCCGCCTGGGCCGCGGCGTCGGGCGTCACGGTCGCCAGGAACGGCAGCAGGGCGAACAACGGGATCACCGCCAGGTCCTGGAACAGCAGCACGCCGAACGCGGCCTCGCCGACCGCCCCCTGGCGCAGGCCGCGTTCCTCCAAGCTGGCCAGGACGATGGCGGTGGAGGACATCGACAGCACCAGGCCGACCGCCAGCGCCATCTGCCAGGACAGCCCCATGGCGAGCGCCGCGCCGCCGACCAGCGCGGTGGTGAAGGTCACCTGCGCTCCGCCCAGGCCGAAGATCGCCGTCCGCATCCGCCACAGCAGCGCCGGGCGCACCTCCAGCCCGATCAGGAACAGCAGGATGACCACGCCGAACTCGGCGAAGCGCATCACGTCGCCGGCCTCACCCACCAGGTTCAGCACGAAGGGACCGACCAGGACGCCCGCGATCAGATAGCCCAGCACCGAGCCCAGCCCGAGCCGCTTGGCGATCGGAACCGAGACCACGCCGGCCGCCAGATAGACCAGGGCCTGGATCAGAAGTCCGTCGCCGTGCATGGTGATCCCGTCCTCGCAGTGCCGCGACTATGGCCCGGCGCCTGCCTAATATGGCGCCGGAATCTCGTTCGCCATCTGTTGAGATTTGTTGCGCTGCAGCGTACTGGGACTCTCATGGCGAACAAGGTTCAAAAAGACGCGGTCGAGGCCCTCAGCGGGCTTTTGTTCGACGGCATGACCATCATGGCCGGGGGCTTCGGCCTCTGCGGCATTCCCGAAAACCTCATCGCGGCGATCCGCGAGGCCGGGACCAAGAACCTGACCGTCGTCTCCAACAACTGCGGCATCGACGGCTTTGGCCTCGGCGTCCTGCTGGAAAGCGGCCAGATCAAGAAGATGATCTCGTCCTATGTCGGCGAGAACAAGCTGTTCGAGAAGCTCTACCTCTCGGGCGATCTTGAGCTGGAATTCAATCCGCAGGGGACGCTCGCCGAACGCATCCGCGCCGGCGGCGCGGGCATCCCGGCCTTCTTCACCAAGACCGGGGTCGGCACCCTGGTGGCCGAGGGCAAGGAAGTCCGCGAGTTCGACGGCGAGCAGTACGTGATGGAGCGCGGCCTCACCGCCGATCTCTCCATCGTCAAGGCCTATGCCGGCGACGCCGAGGGCAACCTCGTCTACCGAAAGACCGCCCGGAACTTCAATCCGATAATGGCCACCGCGGGCAAGGCCTGCGTGGTCGAGGTCGAGAAGCTGGTGGAGGTGGGCGCCCTGGACAAGGACAACATCCACACCCCCGGCATCTATGTGGACCGCATCCTGGCGGGCGCGAAGTTCGAGAAGCGCATCGAGCGCGTCACCACCAGACCCCGCGAAGAAAAGGCGTCGGCGTAATGGCCTGGACCCGCGAACAGATGGCCGCCCGCGCCGCGATGGAGCTGCGCGACGGCTACTACGTCAACCTGGGCATCGGCATCCCGACCCTGGTGGCCAACTACATTCCCGACGGCGTTCACGTCACCCTGCAGAGCGAGAACGGCATGCTGGGCATGGGTCCGTTCCCCTTCGAGGGGGAAGAGGACGCCGACCTGATCAACGCCGGCAAGCAGACCATCACCGAGCTGGACTCGTCCTCCTACTTCTCCAGCGCCGACAGCTTCGCCATGATCCGGGGCGGCCACATCGCGCTCTCGATCCTGGGCGGCATGCAGGTGTCCGAAGTTGGCGACCTGGCCAACTGGATGGTGCCGGGCAAGGTGGTGAAGGGCATGGGCGGGGCCATGGACCTGGTGGCCGGCGTCAAGCGCGTCGTCGTCGTCATGGACCATGTCGAAAAGTCGGGCGCGCCCAAGCTGCTCAAGGCCTGCAGCCTGCCGCTCACCGGCCAGCGGGTGGTCGATCACCTGATCACCGACCTGGGCGTCTTCGACATCAGCCGCGGTAAGGCGCCCCTGACGCTCACGGCGCTCGCCGACGGCGTCACGGTCGACGAGGTCAAGGCCAAGACCGAAGCCGAGTTCGTCGTCGCGCTCTAGGCATCCGCCTGGGCGATCAATCCGTATCTCATCGGCGAAATGGCGGTTTGTCCCGCCGGCGCTCGATGAGATGATGGACCTATGAAACCGACCCTGACCGCCGCGGCCCTGGCCGCCGTCTTCGGCCTGACCACCGCCGCCCCGTTGAGCGCGCCCGCCTGGGCCGCCGGCCCGCTGAAGACCGCGGTCTTCGCCGGCGGCTGCTTCTGGTCGGTGGAGAAGGCGATGGAGAGCCTGCCCGGCGTCACCGAGGCGGTCTCCGGCTATTCCGGCGGCGACATCCGCAACCCGACCTACCAGAACCACCGCGGCCATCTGGAGGCGGTGAAGGTCACCTACGACCCGACCAAGATCACCTACGCCAAGCTGGTCGACGGCTTCTTCCACAACATCGACCCCATCGATTCCGGCGGCCAGATCTGCGACCGCGGCCACGCCTACACGACGGCGGTGTTCGTCGAGACCGTGGGTGAGCGCGACTCCGCCCTGGCGGTGCGGGCCCAGGTCGCCAAGATCCTGGGCAAGCCGGTGGCGACCAAGGTCGTCGCCGCCGCGCCCTTCTGGAAGGCCGAGGACTATCACCAGGACTACGCCAAGAAGAATCCCGGCGCTTACAACCGCTACCGGATCGGCTGCGGCCGCGACCGGGCGCTCAAGGCCGTATGGGGATCGGCTTACCAGTCGCCGGGTCGCGCGGCCGGGGCGTAAACTCGTCGCCGACGAAGATCTCGGCCCGGCGCTTGCGCTTGCGGTCCAGCCGGATGCTGCGGATCTCGCGCTCCGACACCGACTTGAAGTCGGCGGCCATCTCATCGCGATAGACCTGCTCCAGGCTGACGGCCAGGACCCTCCGCCCCAGGGCCGGGGTCAGCGGCGCGGTGGTCTCGGCCTGGTTCTGCGGCCGGGCCTCGCGTAGCCACATCACCAGCGGCGGCTGGCCCGGCAGGGCGAAGAAGTCGCGTCCGTAGTAGGCCGCGGCGTTGAACAGGAAGCGGTCGTTGACCGCGATGGCCGAGAACTCGCCCGGCGGCTCGCGCAGCACCCGCTCCACCATCTGCTCAGTGACCTGCTCCCAGCCCTTCGCCCGCTTGAAGGCGTTGGAGAGGCCCACCTTGTCGGCGAAGGGCGGGTTCAGGACGCAGGCCAGGAACACCATGGCGGTGACGGCCTGGATGGCGATCGCCGCGATCAGCCAGCGCCGCGCCCGCCAGCGCACCAGCCAGGCGCCCACCAGGATCGAGGCCGCCACATAGCCCGCGCCGGACCAGTTGGCGTTGGCGCGGCTGATGAACGACTGCCCGGTGACGATCAGGAACGGCGGGATGGCGAAGCACAGCAGCAGGACGTCGGCCGAGGTCAGCTTCCGCCGCCATGCCAGCCAGATGCTCCCGCCGATCAGCACCGCGAACGGAATCGGGCCGAACACCCCGAACTGCGAGGCCAGGAAGTCGCCCAGCTCGGCGAAGTTGAACAGCTCGCGACCGCCCCAGGCGGCGTTGGCCGCGGTGTGCTGGACGGTGGCGAAACCGTGGGCGGCGTTCCAGGCGATGTTGGGCGCCATCACCACCAGGAAGGCGCCCAGCGCCACGGCCCCCGCCGGCAGGGTCCAGGCCGCCCGCGCCGCCTTGGACAGGGCCAGGTGCAGGGCCAGCGCGATCAGCACATAGACCGCGGCATACTTGCTGAGGAAGGCCAGGCCCACCGCCGCACCGAACCCGGCCGCCAGCAACATCCGTGCGCGGCCGCTGGCGTCGGCCAGGTTCACATAAGCCGCCAGCGACAGGCCGATGAAGAACAGCAGCGGCGCGTCGGTCGCCGCCACCAGGGACGAGAGCTGCACGCCGGGCATGAGCAGGTAGAGCGCCGCCCCGGCCAGGGCGGCGCTGGCGCCGTACAGTTTCCGACCCGCCGCATAGACGCACAGGGTCGTTCCGGCATGGAAGAGGGGCGAGGCCAAGCGCACCCGTGCCTCGGAGTCGTCGCCCAGGGTGGTGGCCCAGATGGTCCAGGCGACCATTGGCGGCTTAGAGAAATAACCCCAGTCGAGGGTGCGTGACCAAAGCCAATACTGAGCCTCGTCAGGATAGAGCTCCAACGGCGTCGCGAACAGCGCGGCCAGCCGCACGACGGTCAGGGCCGCCGTGACCAGCAGGACGGCCCGCCATTCGGTGTCGAATCCGTGATCGGACAAAGCGTCGCGGGGCACTCGGGTCTCCTGGAACGGCCGGGAAGGTTGCGCGCCGCAGCGTGTCTGTAAAGCGACAGGCGCCGCCTTTCCGGGCGACTGTCATGAGGAAGTGGTCACCGTAACAAAACCGTCACCCATACGGACGATTTCCGCGCTATAGGACCGTCAAGACTGGGGGGGCTGGGCAGCTTTACCCCGATCTCGATAGATGAGGGGATCTCAATGAACATGATGAACAGGCTCGCCAGCGGCGCGGCTCTGACGGCGCTGGTCTGCGCCATGTCGAGCGCGGTGTACGCGCAGGA
>NZ_JANOCX010000334.1:0-2806 GCF_031412415.1 Phenylobacterium sp. | reverse complement strand
TCCGATCTGTTCATCTTGCGTGGTGTGCCCGATCACATACGGTCCGACAACGGCCCGGAGTTCATCGCCAAAGCGGTGCGGGACTGGATCGCCGCCGTCGGTGCGAAGACCGCCTACATCGAGCCTGGCAGCCCCTGGGAGAACGGCTACTGCGAGAGCTTCAACTCCAAGCTCCGCGACGAGCTGCTCAACGGGGAAATCTTCTACAGCCTTGCCGAGGCGAAAATCGTCATCGAGAACTGGCGCCGCCACTACAACACCAAGCGCCCGCACTCATCTCTGGGTATCGCCCCCCGGCTCCCGAGGTCATCCAGTGGCCGGCTTCGCCATCCGGAGCCGCTTCGCCGGCCACCCCAGCCGTAGCGCAAAGACCTGTCATGCACTAAGACTGTAACCGGACCACCCGATAGGGGCAGGCCAGGTCCGGTCCAAGTTAGGTAGGTCAGGGCATCTGACCCATTGGCTGGATCGGCTATCCGAACAGACCCTGCCCGGCAGCGCGCTGTGCGGCCTTGGCGCGCTACTCGCGGGCCAGCTCTTCCTTCCGCGTTGCTGCATCAGGTCGAACGTCCGGTTCTGCCGTCGCTTGATCCACAGATACCAGACGAACGCATAGCCTCGGGACGTTCGCGATGGGGGTAGAAGCTCTTCAACGCTCCTATCACCATCCCGAGCCGATCCTCAAGCCGCTCCTTGATGGACCGCGCGTTCGCCTCATTCTCGAGCCAGTGCTTCAGCTTCTGGAGTTCGGCGGCGCTGACAGCACCCGGCTTGCCGCGCAGCGTGAGCGCCATCCAGCCGTCGCCGGGACAGGGACCGGGTGCGTTCCGCGTGGCGATGAACGATCCGCCGTCTCGAGCGACCGTGTCCAGTTCCGCGTAGGTCGCATCCGGATCGTAGGTGCCCCGCGCCTGAGCCCCGGAATCCGGATATCGCAGCCCTTCGTCGTTCCGTCGGTCAGGCTGACGTGCACACGGGCCAAACGCGAATTGATGCTGGTGATCCCGACAGCCTCGATGCCGATCTGCGTCGCCAGCCAGACCGAGCTGTCGGGGCCCGGCTCATCGGTCGGTTTCGCCTCGCGCCGCGCGACGACGCGCCACGTTCCGCCCCGGTGACCGACCTGATCGCCGAAGGCGTGCGCCTGCTTGGCCCATGGCTCGTGGCGGCCGCCCTCGGCCACCAAGGCCACAACCTCGGACTTCGCCAGCTCAAACGAGGCCCGAAGCAGCGCGGCCGTCGACTCGGTCTCGTCGATCGCGGCGCGGGCTATGCCTGGGGCGGCTTTCCGGATCGCGTCATCGACGATGATCTGCACCCCCGCTGCGAGGTCGTCCATGTCGAGTCCGTCCATGTTGTGCATCCTCTGGGTTCGGGTCCTAGCGATAGTAGCGCAACGGGACTCGTCCGTGAATCCCGACGTTTCTGGTCAAAAGGGAATCTTGTCGTTCGGCTGTTCTCGATATCTTCCGGGATCCGCAGCACACGCCCGATCGAAACTTTTCGACGCGGTTTGCGCCAGTCTGCGCCACTCGCGATTTGTCACGGGCGCAGGCCGGTGTGCGGCGGTCGTGGCGCCCTGCGGCAGTCAGAGAATGCGACGGCCGCGCGACACCGCCATCAGCCGTGCTGACTGCGAACTAAATGCGGACTCAAGACCAGTTGCGTGTCGCCGCCGAGGGGCGGCGGTCTTGCCATCCATTGATATTCTTGTGGATTTTTGGCTCCGGCGGTAGGGATCGAACCTACGACCAATTGATTAACAGTCGAAATATAGAGCCTCCCGCCACCTAACAATGTAAAACTATCAGACGAGTAAAATGCCTTGAAAAATAGCCGAAATCGCGCCACGTTAGGCCGAGTGAATATCACGGGGTAACGTAGCCTATCGGGAAAAAACGTTACCCCGGTGTTACCCCTAGGGACAAATTGACTATGGCCAAGGCACTTACTCCGAAGACGATCGAGGCGAAACAGCCGGACCCGGAGAAGCGGTTGGAGGTTCCCGACCCGGCGCTCTCGGGCTTGTATCTCCTCATCCAGCCGAGCGGCGCAAAGTCGTGGGCGCTGCGCTACAGGTATGGCGGGAAGCCTGCCAAGCTGACCTTGGGCCGATGGCCGCTGATGGGGCTGGCAGAAGCTCGGGGCGCTGCGTCGGAGGCGATCGAGAAGATCGAGAGGGGAAAGAACCCCGCCTTCGAGAAGAAGGTCGCCAAGGCGGCGAAGGTCGAGGCGCAGTTGTCAGAACGTGACAAGGTCAAGCTGCTGATCGCGCAGTTCGACAAGCGTCACCTTTCGAGCCTGCGCAGCGGTGCGGCGGTGCGGCGTGAACTTGATCGCTTCGTCGTAGCGCCATGGGGCGACCGCGACATTCACGACATCACCAAGCGTGACGTGATCGACCTGCTGGACGGGATCGCGGATAGCGGGCGCGTGGTGACTGCAAACCGCATCCGCGCCTATCTGAGCAAGTTCTTCAACTGGGCCGTGGAGCGCGACATCCTCGCGGCGTCGCCTGCCGTGGGCGTGAAGCCGGTAGCCAAGGAATCCAGCCGCGACCGGGTGCTAACCGACGACGAAATCCGCTGGTTCTGGCAGGCGTGTGACGTGGAAGGCTTCCCGTGGGGGCCTCTTGGCAAGGTGCTGCTTTTGACCGGTCAGCGCCTGAATGAGGCGGCACAGATGGCCGACGCCGGTCACCGCGACCGGTGTGGGTGCACACAGGGGCCGCACAGGGAGGACCGCGCGCTTGGCCTCCGTGCGGCATGGCGAGACGATCCATGTCCGCTCTGCGGTGGCAGCGAAC
>NZ_JANOCX010000333.1:0-1878 GCF_031412415.1 Phenylobacterium sp. | reverse complement strand
GCGAGGGCCTGGACTCCATCACCCTCAACATCAGCAACATGGGAGTGATCGACGGGATCCTCTACATGGAGCGCGTGGACGAGTTCGTGATCCGCGGCCGGGCCGGCTCGGCGCCTGTGATGGGCGTGCTGGAGTTCGACGGGCCGCTGATCAGCGTCTGGCGCGAATACTACGACCGCGCCCACCTCCTGAAGAACATGGGCTTGGTGGAGGACTTCGACCAGAAGACGCGGTGAGTCCAGCTACCGCCCGTACGGCCGCAGCTCAGCGGATTTGGCGCTATCCAGGTACTCGTCCAGCCGGACGATCACGCCGTCCTTCATCTTGATGACGCAGCAGGCGTCCATCGCCCACGTCTTGCCGTCCGGCAGGGTGGCCTCCAGCACGTGCTGCTGCAGGAAGCCATCGGAGAGCGCCTCGCGCCGCACGACCCGATAGTTGCGGTCGGGCAGGGTGCGGATGAACCAGTCCAGCACCTTCATGTTCTGGTCGACCGTCTGCTCGATCCCGTCGTTGTTGTGCCAGAGCTTGGCGTCAGGGGCATAGCAGGCTCGGACCGTGGCGGTGTCGCCGCTCTGGATGGCGCCGACGAAACGCTCGGCTAAGTCGAGATAGTCTTGGGCGGTCATCGGGATCCCTCGTTTAGCGGCCGGTGGTGACGCGTTCGCCCGACAGCGAGCGGCGCATCTGCATTTCGTAGCCCTTCGGGTCGCGGGCTTGATTGGCGCGGACCTCGACGGCCATGTAGTCGGTGTCGACCTCGTCGGCGCCGCAACGGATAGCCTTGATGCCCGCCAGGGCGATGGTCTCCGGCGTCTCCTTGGCGCCTTCAACGTGGCTCGCCATGCGGGTGTCGACAGAACCTACGATCAAGGCGGTGACGCTGGTGTTCTGCGCGGCGAGCTCGGCCCGAAGGCAGGTCGACATGGCCCGGCCCGCGAACTTGGAGGGGCTGTAGCCGCCCATGCCGGGCACCGCGACGATGCCGCCGGCCGATAGGACGTTGGCGATCGCGCTTTCGGCGTGCCGCGCCAGGATCGGCGCGAAGGCCCGGCACATGGCCAGAGGGCCGAAATAGTTGATCTCCATCTCGCTGCGCGCCGCGGAAAGGTCGGGCGCCTTCAGCAGGGTCTGCATTGAGAACTGGCCGGCGTTGTTCACCAGGATGCTGACGTCCTGGCATTGCGCGGCGGCGGCCTCGATCTGCTCCGGCTTGCTGACGTCCAGCTCCACCGCGACGACCCGGCCCTGGCCCTCGTCGACCAGGTGGCGCGCGTTGGCCACGTCGCGGGTCCCGACATAGACCCGGGTCGCCCCGGCCGCCAGGAACGCGCGGACGAACGCCTCGCCGATGCCGCGATTGCCGCCGGTGACCAGGGCGACACTGCCTTCGATGTTCATGGGATTTCTTCTTCGTGTTCGGAGCGTGTGAGTCTTAGGCGGCGACGAACCCGTCGCGGATGAAGGCGCGGTCGGCCCAGACCGCATGGGTGCCGCTGCAGAGCTTGTGGGGCAGCGCGATCCGGACCACTGGCCCGTCCTCGAACCGCTTGCAGTCGATCAGGACGCACTCCGACGTCTGGCGGTTCTCGTCGATGAGGAAGCTCACCAGATAGCCGTCGTCCTCGTCTTTCGCGTCGATGCGCGGCACGAACGGCGCCTCGCTGGCGTAGACGCCGTCGGGCAGGTCGACGCTCCAGGACCCCCCGGTCTGCAGGTCGTGCTTCACGAAGCCGGTGAACAGGAACCACCCCGGCTTGGAGGTCGTCGAATAGGCGTAGCGATAGGGCTTGCCGGCGTAGCGCTGGTTGAACATCCCGAACTCCAGGATGCGCTCGTCCAGATGGTGTTCGCGGGTCTCGCCGGTCTTCAGATTGA
>NZ_JANOCX010000332.1:0-6272 GCF_031412415.1 Phenylobacterium sp. | reverse complement strand
CATGACCACGTCGGTGACCACCAGGTCTCCTTCGCCGTCCGAGACCCACTTCAGCAGTGTCGTCGCGTTGCCCGTCGCCCGAACCTGATAGCCCAGGCGGGTGAAAGCTTGGCTGAGAACCAGTCGAATTGAGGCGTCGTCGTCGGCGATCAGAATCTTCTTGTTGGCGTTGGCCGCGACGTTCATGCGGTGACGTCCTTTTGGGAAGCAACGGGGTCGTGGGAAGCGATGGGCAACAGCACGCGGAAGGTCGTGCGGCCGGGCTCTGACTCGAAATCGATCAGGCCGCCGTGGCCGGCGACCAGCTTGGCCACCAGGGCAAGACCAAGGCCCGCCCCGTGAGTCTTGGTGGTGACGAAGGGCTGGAACAGGCTTTCGCGCAGGTGGGCCGGGACGCCGGGACCGTTGTCCTGCACCCGGATCTCGAGGGGCGCGCCACGCAGGGCCTGCCCCCTGGCCGCGCGCACCCGAACGCCATGGCGATAGGCGGTGTGAACGGTGATCGCGCCACGGCCGTCGCCGCGCGAATGGGCGGCCTCGGCGGCGTTCTTCACCAGGTTCAGGAAGATCTGAATGAGTTGGTCTTCGTCGCCGAAGGCCGGCGGCAGGGAGGGATCGTAGTCGTCGGTCAGCGACAGGCCATCGGCCACGCCGTTGGCGGCCAGGGCTTTCACGCGGTCGAGGACCTGATGGATGTTGATTGGCTGACAATCCGGCAGGGCGTCGTCGGAGAAGGCCTCCATCCGATCGACCAGCCGCCGCACGCGATCGGTCTCATCGACGATGAGTTGGGCCAGCGGCGCGTCCTCGGCCTTTGCGCCGGACTTGAGGAGCTGGGCCGCGCCGCGAATGCCCATCAGGGGGTTCTTGATCTCGTGAGCCAGCATCCGGCCGAGGCCCACGATGGTGCGCAGGCCCGCGGCCTCCGCGCCGGTTCGCTCCCCGCCCAGCGAGCCGCCCTTGACGTGCAGGGTCAGCAGGACTGAACCGTCGGCCAAGGGCGCGGCGGCGCCATCGGCCTCGAAGGACGGATGGCCGAACAGGCTGATCTCGACGCCGCGCTCACGGACCGGGGCGCCTTCCTCGATGGCCCGGTTCAGCAGCGACACCAGGGCCGAGCCCGTCGGCAGGGCCGCGCCGAACCGACCCCGGGCCAGCAGGCTCAGGCCCTGACCAAACAGCCGCTCGGCGGCCTCGTTCACCGCCACCAGGGCGCCGTCGCCATTCACCACCAGGGCAGGTTCGGGAGACAGGTCGAAGGCCTGGGCCTTCAGCATCTCCAGATTCACGCTGCCTGGGGCCGATCTAAATTGCCCGTTCATGCCGCCAATCTCGTCAGGGGATCGCGCCACAGCGCGATCAGGCCACGTTCGACCTCTCCCGGCTCCTCCAGACGACAAAGCGTGGAGCGAGCGCTTCGCCGGGCCTCGGCCTCGTTGGGCCAAGGCGCGTTTTCGACATAGGCCGCCAGGTGTTTGCGGAAGATCCGCAAGCCCAGGCGGTCGCCGTAGAACTTGAGACTGTCGTTGAAGTGATCGAGAGCAATCGCCAGCCGCTCTTCGGGCGGCGGTGGGACGAAGTCTCGCCCATCGAGTTCGGCCTCGATCTGGGCGGCGATCCACGGACGACCATAGACGCCGCGCCCGACCATGACCGCGTCCGCGCCGGAGGCGTCCAGCGCCGCACGGGCGCTTGCGCCATCCACAATGTCGCCGTTGACCACCACGGGGATCGAAACCGCCGCCTTGACCGCGGCGACCGCGCTCCAATCGGCTGCGTCCTTGTAGAACTGGCAGCGGGTCCGGCCGTGGATGGTGACGGCTCGGACGCCGCGCGATTGCGCGCGTGCGGCGATGTCGGGCGCGTTCTTGCTCGCCTGGTCCCAGCCCAGCCGCATCTTGACCGTCACCGGAATGTCCGGAACCGCGTCAACCGCCGCCGCCATGAGGCGTTCAGCCAGGTCCGGGTCGCGCATCAGGGCCGAGCCCGAGAGGATGCCGGTGACTTCCTTGGCGGGACAGCCGAAGTTCAGGTCGATGATTTGGGCGCCGGCCTCCGCGGCCAGACGCGCGCCTTGCGCGATGTGGGCGGGATCGCGGCCGACGAGTTGCACGACCATCAACGGCAAGCCTTCGCCCACGGCGGCGCGACGCACGACGTCGGGCCGGCCCTTGGAAAACTCGGCGCAGGCGACCATCTCGGTGGCCACATAGGCCGCGCCCAGCTTGCTGGCCGCGCGGCGGAACGGCAGGTCCGAAACGCCGGTCATCGGCGCGATCCACGCGCGGCCGGCGACGGACACACCCCCGATATCGAGCTTACTGCTCATTTCTTACGCACCCCTATCGCACCCTTTTTAGGCATATTGTGCGGCGCCGTAAAGCCTGGACAGCCGAACGCCCTCGGTTAAACACAGGCCATGACGTTTTCGGCTGTGATCGTGGCGGCGGGATCTAGCACGCGGGCCGGCCCTGGGGCGCCCAAGCCATGGCGGATTCTAGGCGGACGCTCGATCCTACGCTGGTCGGTCGAGGCCCTGGCGCGGGCCGGCGCCGACGAGATTATCGTGGTGACCACCGCCGACAGGATGGTCGCCGCCGACGAGGCGCTGGCCGGCCTCTCTGGGTGGCGCGCCACGGTCGGTGGCGCCGCGCGGGCGGATTCCGTCCAGGCCGGACTTGCCGCCCTTACCGGCGCCGACGATCAATCGGTCCTGATCCATGACGCCGCGCGACCGTTTGTAACCCAAGGCCATGTGGACGCCCTGCTCGCCGCCCTG
This sequence comes from Phenylobacterium sp., assembly GCF_031412415.1. GTDB lineage: Bacteria > Pseudomonadota > Alphaproteobacteria > Caulobacterales > Caulobacteraceae > Phenylobacterium. The sequence goes on along the minus strand of NZ_JANOCX010000332.1, from coordinate 3,493 downwards.
GCCGGGGCCGACGGCGCGGTCCCCGCCCTGCCCGTCGCGGACACCTTGAAGCGGGGTGACGGTGTGATCGCGGAGACCGTCGCCCGCGACGGCCTCTGGCGCGCCCAGACGCCCCAGGCGTTCCGGCTCGCGACCCTTCGTAGAGCCTACGCCGCCTGGCCGGCTGACGCCGAGCCCACCGACGACGCCGCCGTGGTCGAGCGGGCGGGCGGGCGGGTGGTGATGACGCCCGGCGATCCCATGCTGATGAAGCTGACCTACCCCGAGGACTTCGCCATGGCCGAACGGCTGATCGGTCAGACCCGCATCGTGCGGATCGGCCAGGGACTGGACGCCCATCGCTGGGGTCCGGGAGACGCTGTCTGGCTCTGCGGCGTCAGGATCGACCACGATGCGACGCTCATCGGCCACTCCGACGCCGACGCCGGCCTGCACGCCCTGACCGACGCCATCCTGGGCGCCATCGGCGAAGGCGACATCGGCGAGCACTTCCCGCCCTCCGATCCGCAATGGAGGGGCGCCTCGTCCGACCGCTTTCTTAGCCACGCGGTCGGCCTGGTGGCGGCCAAGGGCGGTCGCATCCTCAACGCCGACGTCACCCTGGTCTGCGAACGCCCCAAGATCCGGACCCATCGCGACGCCATGCGCCAGCGGCTGGCGGAGCTGATGAACCTGCCGCTCGACCGGGTCAGCGTGAAAGCAACCACGACCGAAGGCATGGGCTTTACCGGCCGCGAAGAGGGTCTGCTGGCCCAGGCGGTCGTCTCCGTCGAGACTCCCGCCTAGCTAAGGGAGCCAGGTCCAAGTCTCCTTGAGCTGGGCGTAAAGCGCCCCGACCAGGTTCATATAGTCGTCGGTCCAGGGGCGCGCCGCGGTCGGATCGGTTTGCTTCCAGCGCGGATCGGCTTCGTAGGGCTCAAGAGCCTTCAGGGTCTTGGTGATCAGGATCGCGTCCTCGGACGACTCCCAGAGCGCCGGGCTGCCCTCCGCCGCGTCGTGACGCTGGATCAGCGCGAATCCACCGGCCGCCTCGGCCACGGCCATTGCGGGGCTGCGCAGTTCCAGGTTTCGGTTCGACAGGTGCATGATCAGCACGCCGTCGGGCGCGAGCTTGGCGAGGTAGCCGCGCACGGCCTCGACCGTCAGCAGGTGGGCGGGGACGGCGTCGGACGAGAAGGCGTCGATCAGCAGGATGTCGAAGCTGTCGTTCGGCTGCTTGGCCAAGGTCAGGCGCGCGTCGCCCAGCACATAGTCGATCTTTCCGCCCGCGCAGGCGGTGGTGTAGCTGAAGTGCCTCGGATCGCTGGCGATCCGGATGACCATCGGATCGATCTCGAAGAAGGTCAGCCGATCTCCGGGCCGCGTATAGGCCGACACCGCCCCGGTGCCGAGCCCGACGGCGCCGAAGCGCAACGACTTGGGGCCAGCGTAGCCCCGCGTGAACACCTGGCCGATCGGGGTCTCGGGCGCGTAGTAGACCAGCGGCCGGCAGTCGTAGTCGGGATGCTGCGCCTGGGCGCCGTGCAGGGTCGTGCCGTGCGACAGCATCCGCACCTGGCCCTTCATGCCGGGCACGGGCATCTCGGACTGGCGCACCACCCCGAAGAAGCTGCGCCAGCTCTGGCGCACATCGACCTGGTCACCGACCACCTGTGCGCTGACGGAGATCATGACGATCAGGCCAAAGAACACGATCATGCGCCGGCGCGAGATGAAGGCCATCACCACGGCGATCGCGAAGGCGACCCGCACCAAGATCGCCATATCACTCTCAACGCCGTAGATCCCGGCCAGGATCGGCGCCACGAAGGTCGCCACGGCGCCGACCCCGAAGGTGATCCAGCGCCAGGGCTCGACAGGCCCCGAGCCGGGCCGGGCCAGGCACGCCAGCGCCAGGACCAGCGGATACTCCCAGACATTGTTGAAGATCACCGGGGCCAGGAAGGCGTTGAACGACCCGCCGACGACGCCGCCGAACGACATCCAAAGATAGAACTCGGTGAGGTGCGCTGGCTTGGGCCGGCGGGCGACCAGGGCCTGGTGGCAGATGAGCGCCGTCAGGAAAAACGCCGCCAGGTGCACGAACAACTGCAACATGAAGTTGGAATTCTTGAACGGCAGCAGTCCGGCGCAGGCGGCCACCGCGGCCGCCTGGAACAGAAGCGCCGTCGTCGGCGAGATCAGCGGCTTCTCGGAGAAGGCGATGATGAAGGTGCCCAGATAGAGCGCCAGGGGCACGACCCAGAGGAAGGGGGCCGAGGCGACGTCGGTCGTGATGTGGGTGGTCACCCCCAGCATGAGGCTGGAGGGAATGGCGGCCAAGGCGATCCAGACCAGCCGCTCACGCCAGGTCGGCGCGGGTCCAGCCTCGGCGACCGAGCTCGCGGCCGTGACCGAGCGGGCGCGGGAGACGGTCATGGCCAGACCGCCCATCAGGAGGATGAAGGTCCCGTAGCCGATGCTCCAGCCCAAGGTCTGGTTCTTCAGGGTCGCCAGGGGCTCCACCAGCACCGGATAGGCCAGCAGGGCCAGCAGGCTGCCCAGGTTGGACGCGGCGTACAGCACGTAGGGCTCGGCGCCCGTCTCGGCGTGGATCGTGCGCGCATGCCAGGCCTGGACCAGCGGCGCCGTGGCCGACAACACCGCGAACGGCGCGCCGACGGAAACCGCCAGCACACCGAGCAGCCACAGCGAGGGATGGTTGGAGCTGGGCTCCCCAAACAGCCCCGACACATGGAGCGGCAGGGCAAGGGCGGCCAGGAGAAGCGCGGCGATATGTACGATCGCCTGGGTGCGGATTGAGGCGACCCGCTGCAGAAGGTGGGCATAGCCGTAGCCGAACAGCAACGCCGTCTGGAAAAAGGCGATCGAGGTGTTCCAGACAGACGGGCTGCCGCCCAGCATCGGCAGGACCAGCTTGGCCACCATGGGCTGCACCATGAACACCAGGCCGGCGCTGGAGAAGATGGTGATCGCGAAGAGCGCGGGCGAGACGCTCGCTCCAGGCCGGGCGGCCGTATCAACAGGGGTCATGGGCTCGATTCGGCTTGTGTCGGCGGCAGCGGCGATGTTGTGGTCTCGCTTTCGCATTGGCTAGCCATTTGGAGTTCGCGTCATGTTTTCCCTGGAGATCGTCACCCTGGCGCGCCTGTTGATCGATGAAGCCCGCGAGCGGTCCCTGCGGATCGTCACCGCCGAGAGCTGCACGGGCGGGTTGGTGGCCGGCGCGATCTGCTCGATCTCCGGCGCGTCCGACGTCTTCGAGCGCGGCTTCGTCACCTATACCAACCGCGCCAAGCAGGAGCTTCTCGGCGTGCCCGGCGACCTGATCGCCGATCTGGGCGCGGTCTCGGAGCCGGTGGCCAGAATGATGGCTGAGGGCGCGTTGGAGGCCTCCAACGCCCATATCTCCGTCGCGGTCACCGGCGTCGCGGGTCCCGGCGGCGGCACGACCATGAAGCCTGTCGGCACCGTCCACATCGCCACGGCGCGG
>NZ_JANOCX010000331.1:0-3135 GCF_031412415.1 Phenylobacterium sp. | reverse complement strand
CCCGCCCTCCGGGCTGGAGAGGGCGGGCGTCGCGGCCAGCGGGACGCGGTGTGTGGGGACGTCCCGCGGCGCGTTTGGTCAGGCGGCCATCTTAGCGGCGACCTCAGCGACGTGCCGGCCCTGCCAGCGGGCGCCGTCCAGCTCATTCTCGCTGGGCTGCCGCGAACCATCGCCACCGGTGATGGTGGACGCTCCGTAGGGTGAGCCGCCGGTGATCTCGTCCAACCGCATCTGGCCGGCCCAGGCGTAGGGCAGGCCGACAATGACCATGCCGTGGTGCAGGAGCTGGGTGATCCCGGCCATGATGGTGGTCTCCTGTCCGCCGTGCTGGGTGGCGGTGGAGGTGAAGACCGCGCCGACCTTGCCCACCAGGCCGCCCTTGGCCCAGAGGCCGCCGGTCTGATCCCAGAACGCCGCCATCTGCGAGGCCATGCGGCCGTAACGGGTCCCGACGCCGACGATGATGGCGTCGTAGTCGGCGAGATCGGCCACGGTCGCGATGGGGGCCTCCTGATCCATCTTGTAGTGCGATGCCTTGGCCAGTTCGTCCGGCACGGTTTCGGGCACGCGTTTGATGTCGACGGTGGCGCCGGTTTGGCGGGCGCCCTCGGCGACGGCCTTGGCCATGGTTTCGATATGGCCGTAGGTCGAATGGTAGAGGACGAGAACTTTGGTCATGGGGGCTCCGGGGAGGAAAGGCGACCCCCGCCGGGGCGGGGGTCCAGTTCGGGGAGGAAACGGTTAGGCGGCGTCGACCAGGACCAGCTCGGCGTCTTCCAGGGCGGTGACCCGGATGGTCTTCTCGTCGCGGATGGCCAGGCCGTCGCGGGCCTTGGCGGTGACGCCGTTGACCTCGATCGAGCCGGTCGCCGGGACGAGATAGGCGTAGCGGCCTTCGCCCAGGTCGTAGTCGGCGCTCTCGCCGGCCTTCAGGGTCGCGGCCACGACACGGCCGTCAGCTCGGATCGGCAGGACGTCGGTATCGCCGTCGATGCCGCTGGCGAGGGTCACGAACTTGCCGGCGCGGTCGCCCTTGGGGAAGGGCCTGGCGCCCCAGGAGGGTTCGCCGCCGGCCTTGGTCGGGAGCAGCCAGATCTGGAACAAGGTCGTGGCCACCGGCTCGACATTGAACTCCGCGTGGCGGATGCCCGAGCCGGCGCTCATCACCTGGACGTCGCCGGCCTCGGTGCGGCCGGTGTTGCCCAGGCTGTCCTGGTGGGTGATCGCCCCGGTGCGAACGTAGGTAATGATCTCCATGTTCGCGTGCGGGTGCGGCGGGAAGCCGGAATTGGGTTCGATCTTGTCGTCGTTCCAGACCCGAAGCGCGCCCCAGCTCATCCGCTTGGGGTCGTGGTACTCGGAGAAGGAGAAGTGGTGCTTGGCGTCGAGCCAACCGTGGTTGGCGCCGCCGAGGGTTTCAAAAGGGCGATGGTCGATCATCGGTCTGTCTCCCGGGCCGCTCCGTGTGAGGGCCGCTGTTGGAGATACAGGTAGCCCTTCCGGGCAGTTTCGAAATAGAAACGATGGAAACAGATCGTTGCGGAATTCATCATGTCGAAACTTCCTGACTTCGAAGCCTGGGCCGTGTTCGCGAAAGTCGCCGAGACGGGCGCCTTCGCCCGCGCAGCCGATGAGCTCGACCTCTCCAAGGCCACGGTTTCAAAGGCGGTCAGCAGATTGGAAGCGCGCCTGGGGACGGGCTTGTTCCACAGGACCTCCCGACGCCTGTCCCTGACCGAGAGCGGCCGCGCGGCCCTGGAGCGGGCGAACCGCATCCTCTCGGAGGGCGAGGCGGTAGAGGCGGAGACCGCGGCCCAATCGACCATTCCGCGCGGACAGGTGCGGCTGGCCGCGCCAATGTCCTTTGGCATGCTGCATCTGGCGCCCATCCTGCCGGACTTCCTGGCGCGCTATCCCGAGGTCTCCATCGACCTCAACCTGGCCGACGCGAAGATCGACCTGGTCGCCGAGGGCTACGATCTGGCGATCCGCATCGCGCGGTTGGCGGACTCCTCGCTGCTGGCCCGGCGGATCTGCGAGATGCGGATCATGCTGGTGGGCGCACCGGGCTACTTCGAGGCCCACGGTCGTCCCGACCATCCCCGCGACTTGGCCCACCACCGGGCCTTCACCTACTCCAACGTCGAGAGCCCTGAGATCTGGCGGTTCGCCCACGCGACCGGGGAAGAACACGCGGTGACCGTGAGCGGCCAGATGCGCGTCAACAATTCCGAGGCGGTGGGCGCGGCCTTGCGGGCGGGTCTCGGCGTGGCGCTGCAGCCGGAATTCATCTGCTGGAGAGATCTGCTGGATGGAAGGCTGGAAGCGGTCATGTGCGACTGGAGCCCGCCGCGCCCAGCCCTGCATGTCGTCAGCCCGCCGGGCCGCCTGCGGCCGGCGCGGGTCAGGGTGCTGTCGGACTTCCTCGTGGAACGGCTGGCGGCGGCCGCCTGGACGACTGACGCCTAGCTTGTCGCCGCCAGGAAGCCGGCGGGATCCAGGGTGAACTGCGAGAAGGCGCCCAGGCAGCCCTGCCAGACGCCCAAGTGCTGCTTCATATCCTCGCTCGACACCCGCGGGGTGAGCAGGGTCGAGTACATGACGTTGGGCTTGCCATCGCGTCCCACGAAGCCCCGGCAGGCGAACTGGGTGCTGTTGAACAGGTTCATGCTGGCAAGCGTCGGCGCGGGACGATCCAGGCCGGTCGAGAAGGCCACGCCGGCGCAGGCCTTGCCCTTGGCGTCGCAGTTGGCGAACTGCATGCCGAAGCCGCCGCCGGGGGTGACGACCTTCATCGTCACCTGCCCCTCGGCGCCGCGCGCGGTCTCGGTCTTCGCCCCCGTGCCGGCCAGGAAGGTCGCGATTGCGCTGGGGTCGCGGGCGTCGAAGGTGGGTTTGGCGACGGCCTTCGGAGCGGCGGGCTTGGCGGCGGCGGGTTTGGCCGGCGCCGCGACGGCGTGCGTGGCGAGCAGGACGACCAGGACGGCGAACAGGTGAAGACGCATCGGGCAGGGCTCCAGGCCGCTCAAGTCTCCTGGCTAGCAGACCGAAATGAGGCATGCGAGGGCCCGGCGGATGACAACCCCCGCCGGTGCGCCGTAAGTAGCGCCATGCGTTCGATTTTCGCCGCGCTCG
>NZ_JANOCX010000330.1:0-5276 GCF_031412415.1 Phenylobacterium sp. | reverse complement strand
CCGTCGGGCCGTCATAGGCCGTCAGCACCTCGTAATACTCGGCGGTCAGCTTGGCTTCGAGGAGCCGGACGTTCGCCTCGATGTCATCGACCACGAGGATACGGGCGGACATGGCGGCTAGCCTAGCAAGCGGCGAATGGTGTCGAGGAAGTGCGACACCGAAATGGGCTTGGAGATGTAGGCCTCGCAACCGCCTTCGCGGATGCGCTCCTCATCGCCCTTCATGGCGAAAGCGGTGACAGCCACGACTGGAATATGGGCCAGCTCGTCGTCTTCCTTCAGCCACTTGGTGACCTCCAGTCCGGAGATCTCGGGAAGCTGGATATCCATCAGAATCAGGTCGGGACGATGCTCCCGCGCCAGGGCGAGCGCCTGCAATCCCTCGCGGGTCTGCAACGTTTCGTAGCCTTGGGCATCGAGCAGATCATGAAAGAGTTTCATGTTCAGCTCGTTATCCTCGACGATGAGGACCTTCTTGGCCATTTTCATCTCGATGATGCTCTCGAGCCTGCGAATCGTGCGCCGACCCCACCTGTGAAACCCTTGATCCCACGGATATCCTTAAACTCGCGTTAGTCGCGACGGAGCGCCCCCTGACCGACACCCCGCCCATCGTCCGCACACCCAAGTCGCCGAACCTCGCCGAGCTTGGCGTCGATCCCGCTCGGCCGCTGCTGTTGGTCGACGTCGACGAGGTGCTGGGCCTGTTCATGGAAGGCTTTGGCCGCTTCCTGGAAGGCCGCGGCCTGGAGTTCCGGGTCGATCGTTTCGCTCTGTTCCAGAACATCTACCGGCCTGGCGAGAGCGACCATTTGCCCATCGAGGACGGCCGCGGCCATTTCGACGACTTCTTCCGCTACGGCTGCGGCGACATGGAGCCCGCCCCTGGGGCGGTGGACGCCCTGCGCGGCCTGTCGCGGCGCGCCAGCATCGTCATCTTCACCAACGCCCCCGGCCCTGCCCGGCTGGCCCGCGCGCGCTGGCTGGGCCGCCACCGCATGGACTATCCCCTCGTGCTCAACACCGGCCCCAAGGGTCCGCTGGCCGCGGTGATGGCCGCCCAGGTCCGGGGCCCGGCGGTGTTCATCGATGACCTGATCTCCAACCTCGACTCGGTGGCCGACCACGCGCCCCAGGTGACACGGTTCCAGATGGTCGCCGACACGCGCCTGCAGCGCCTGGCGCCGACCGCGCCGGATCGCCACGCCCGTATCGACGATTGGGCGGAACTGCGCGCGGCCATCGAGGCCACGATCGGCTGAGCGGCCATTGAGTTCTCGGCCCAAACGGAACAAGCCATGACCTCATGATCCGCATCGGGGTGGATTTCGGCGGCACGAAGATCGAAGCCGCGGCGCTGGGCGCCGACGGCGGCTTCCTGTCGCGCGTGCGCGGGGTCTCGCCGCGGACCTATGAGGGCGGGCTTGCGGCGGTGGCGGAGCTGGTCGCCGAGGCCGAACGCCAGGCCGGCGGCAAGGCGGCGGAGATCGGGGTCTGCGGGCCAGGCTCGGTGTCGCCCGTGACGGGGCTGATGCGCAACGCCAACTCCATCGAGCTGAACGGGCGACCGTTTCCACGGGACCTGACCCGCGTGCTGGGGCGGCGGGTGCGATACGCCAACGACGCCAACTGCCTGGCCTTGTCCGAGGCGGCCGATGGGGCCGGCGCCGGCGCGCGCGTGGTGTTCGCCGCGATCCTGGGTACCGGGTGCGGCGCGGGGATCACGGTGGACGGCGCGATCCTGAACGGCGCCAACGCCCTCGCTGGAGAATGGGGGCACATGCCCCTGCCCTGGCCCACCAACCAGGAACATCCCGGCCCGACCTGCTGGTGCGGCCGGCGCAATTGCCTGGAGCTTTGGGTGTCGGGAACCGGATTGGCCCGAGACGCCGACATGGCCGATGGAAAGGCGGTGGTCGCCAGGGCGACGGCGGGCGATCTCGAGGCCCGGGCGGCGCTCGATCGCTATGTCGACCGGCTGGCGCGGGGACTGGCGGCCGTCTGCGACGTGATCGACCCCGACGTCATCGTCCTGGGGGGCGGCATGTCGAACCTGGCGCGGCTCTACGACGACCTCCCCGCCGCCATCGCCGGCAAGGTGTTCTCCGACGTCTTCGTCACCCCGATCCGGCCCGCCTTGCATGGCGACTCCTCCGGGGTGCGCGGAGCGGCTCGGCTGTGGCCGGCGCCATGAGCGCGCTCTGCCGCGACTGCTTCACGCGCGGCGAATTCGCCCGGCGCTGCCCCGAATGCGGTTCGCCGCGCGTGGCCGACCATCCGGAGCTGGAGACGCTCTCCATCGCCCACATGGACTGCGACGCCTTTTATGCGTCGGTTGAGAAGCGCGACGACCCGTCGCTGCGCGACAAGCCGCTGATTGTCGGGGGCGGCAAGCGCGGTGTGGTCACCACCTGCTGTTACATCGCCCGCATATCGGGCGTCCGCTCAGCCATGCCGATGTTCAAGGCGCGCCAGCTGTGCCCCCAGGCGGTGATCCTGAAACCCGATTTCACCAAGTACCGCACCGAGAGCCGGCGGATCATGGAGATGATGCGCGACCTGACGCCGCTGGTGCAGCCGCTGTCGCTGGACGAGGCCTGGATGGACCTGTCGGGGACCGAGCGCCTCCACAAGGCGCCGCCCGCCGAGACCCTGGCGCGCCTGCAGGCCAGGATCGAGGCGGAAGTCGGCATCACGGTCTCGATTGGCCTGGCCCCCAACAAGTTCCTGGCGAAGATCGCCTCGGACATCGACAAGCCGCGCGGCTTCTCGGTGATCGGCTCGGTCGACGCCGAGAGCTTCCTGGCGCCCCGGCCCGTGGCGATCATGCCGGGCGTCGGACCGGCCATGGTCAAGGCGATGGAGGCCGGCGGTTACCGCACGGTCGGCGACCTGGCCCGCGCAAACATCAAGGACCTGGCCGAGCGGTTCGGAACCTACGGCCTGAAGCTGGCGGAACTGGCCCATGGCCGCGACAACCGGGCGGTCAATCCCAATGAGGAGCGCAAGGGGATCAGCGCCGAGACCACATTCAACGACGACCTCCACCGGGTGGAGGACCTGGAGGCCATGCTGGCGCCGCTGTGCGAGAAGGTGGGACGCCAGGCGCGGGCGGCCGGCGTCGCCGGACGGGTGGTGACTTTCAAGCTGCGCGGGACCGACTTCAAGATCCTGTCGCGGCGGCGAGCGATTTCCGTGCCGACCCAGACCGCCAAGACACTGTTCGCCATTGGGCGCGAGATGCTGGCCAAGGAGGCGAAGGGCCAGCCGTGGCGGCTGATCGGCATCGGCGTCGCCGAACTGGTCCCGGCCGAGGCGGTCGAGCACGACCTGTTCTCGGGCGACGAACAGCGCGCCCTGACCCACGAGCGGACCATCGACACGCTTCGGGCGCGATTCGGAGCCGGCGCCCTCACCTCGGGGCGCGCTTTTCGCTCGAAAACTTCACCGCAGGATTGAGCGACGCCCCTTCAGGCGCCTTTCGGCGCGGCAAAAACGCGCTGTTGGCGCCATCCGTACGCTCGCGAACGAATTCAACCCTTCCATACGGCCATCTTTTCCATATCTAATCCGTAGATAGAGTGGGCCCGTGTCCACTGGGAGACCTGTTCCGATGGCCGAGCGAAAGCAAGGTGATCAAGAGACGGGCGTCAAGTCGGCGGTCATCACACAGACCAAGCCGAAGACGCAGAAGCCGTCGATGTACCGAGTGCTGATCTTGAACGACGACTATACTCCCATGGAGTTCGTCGTTTACGTGCTTGAGCAGTACTTCAACAAGTCGCGCGAAGACGCGACGCGGATCATGCTGCATGTCCACCAGCACGGGGTGGGTGTGTGCGGCGTGTTCACCTACGAAGTGGCGGAAACAAAGGTGGCCCAGGTCGTTGATACCGCGCGGCGGCATCAACATCCGCTTCAGTGCACCATGGAAAAGGATTGAGGCCCAGATTGCCGTCATTCTCGCGCCATCTCGAAGAATCCCTGCACCGCGCCGTCGCGTTCGCCAACCAGCGAAAGCACGAGTACGCGACCCTCGAGCATTTGCTGCTCTCCCTCATCGACGATGAGGACGCCGCCGGCGTGATGAAAGCCTGCGACGTCGAGCTTCCGTCGCTGAAGACGACCCTGACCAACTACGTGGACAACGAGCTCCGTTCCCTGGTGGTCGACGACGGCGAGGACGCCAAGCCGACCTCCTCGTTCCAGCGCGTGATCCAGCGCGCGGTGATCCACGTCCAGTCCTCGGGCCGCGAAGAAGTGACCGGCGCCAACGTGCTGGTGGCGATCTTCTCCGAGCGCGAGAGCCACGCCGCCTACTTCCTGCAAGAGCAGGACATGACCCGCTACGACGCGGTCAACTACATCGCCCATGGCATCGCCAAGAAGGCCGGTGCGGAAAACGCCAAGCCGGTCAAGGGCGCCGAGGACGAGGACAAGCCCGCGGTCAAGACCGGCGGCGAGGCGCTGGAAGCCTACTGCGTGAACCTCAATGAAAAGGCCAAGCAGGGTAAGGTCGATCCGCTGATCGGACGCCATGCCGAGGTCGAGCGCTGCATTCAGATCCTGTGCCGGCGGACCAAGAACACCCCGCTGCTGGTGGGCGATCCGGGCGTCGGCAAGACCGCCATCGCCGAGGGCCTCGCCCGCAAGATCATCAACGGCCAGGTTCCCGAGGTGCTCGCCGGCGCGACCATCTTCTCGCTCGACATGGGCAGCTTGCTGGCGGGCACCCGCTATCGCGGCGACTTCGAAGAGCGCGTGAAGCAGGTGGTCAAGGAACTGGAGAACCACGCCGACGCGATCCTGTTCATCGACGAAATCCACACGGTGATCGGCGCCGGCGCCACCAGCGGCGGGGCCATGGACGCCTCCAACCTGCTGAAGCCCGCCCTGGCCTCGGGCACCCTGCGCTGCATGGGTTCGACGACCTACAAGGAATTCCGACAGCACTTCGAGAAGGACCGCGCCCTGGTCCGCCGGTTCCAGAAGATCGACGTCAACGAGCCGACGATCGAGGACACCATCAAGATCCTCAAGGGCCTGAAGACCTACTACGAGGAGTTCCACAAGCTCCGCTACACCAACGACGCCATCAAGGCGGCGGTGGAGCTGTCGGCCAAGTACATCACCGACCGGAAGCTTCCGGACAAGGCGATCGACATCATCGACGAGGCCGGCGCTGGTCAGATGCTGCTGCCCGAGGGCAAACGGAAGAAGATCATCGGCCTGAAAGAGGTCGAGTCGGTGGTCGCCAAGATCGCCCGCATCCCGCC
>NZ_JANOCX010000329.1:0-2500 GCF_031412415.1 Phenylobacterium sp. | reverse complement strand
CGATCCTCCGCCTAAGAAGCCGCTGTTGTTCGCGACCGTCGGCGCGACCCTGCCGTTCGATCGGCTGGTCGACACGGTGGCCGAGCTGAAAGCCAACGGCGACATTCCAGAGGATGTGATCATCCAGACTGGGCTACGAGGACATCGGCCGCCTGGGTTGGACGTCTTCGAGACCCTGCCGTTCGACAAGATTCAGGACCTGCTGCGTGACGCCTCAATCGTCATCTGCCACGGGGGCACGGGCTCGCTTATCACCGCGTTGCGCCAAGGCTGCCGCGTGATCGCGATGCCGCGCCTGATGGAGAAGGGCGAGCATTACGACAACCATCAGGCCGAGATCACCAGCGCGTTCGCCGCGCGTGGCCTTATCGCCGTGGCCAACACCCCCGCAGAGCTGTCACAGGCGCTGAAGACCGTCCGCAGCCGCCCGCCGGTCATGGCCACGACAGATCCGGCCGAACTGATCGCCTATCTCCACGACGTGATGGCGCAGGTGGGCGAGCGCTTGCAGGTCGCGCCGGCGCCGCGCCTGGCCCTATGAGCCGAACCAACTCGGCACGCCGCGCCGGTTGAGCAGGCCCGCCATCCAGCCCCCGACGCCGTAGCCGACCTGACGCCAGGCGCCGCGCCGGCCGAACCGCAGGAAAATCAAGGCGAACGAAGCCAGGGCCGCCACGGGTAGCCGCGAGGGGAAAACGTCGCGGGTGGTCAGCATCTTGTTGCGTTCGTTGAGATAGATCGGGCCTCGGGGGCGGCGGCGCATGTCGTCGTAGGAGCCGGTGGTTGTTCCGGCAAAGTGCATGACCCTGGCCCCCGGCGCGTAGCCGAGACGCATCCCAAGCTTGCCGCCACGCAAGCACCACTCCACCTCTTCGCAGTAGAGGAAGTACTCTTCGCGCATGGGTCCGACGACCTGCAGGAACCGGCGTCCCATCATCATCGAGGCGCCATTGAGGTAGTTCTGGCTCGCTTCGATGTCGCGCGGATCAGGAACGGAGCTCAGATCGCCGCCATGTCCGATGGACTCGGCGCGCGCCAGCCAGGGTCGCCAACGGCCGCCGTGCGACTGGACCCGGCCATCGCTCAGATAGATGGTCGAGCCCACGGCCTCGCAGTCGCCGACGGCCAGGCGCGCCACCTGAAGCGCCATCGCGTCAGGCTCCGGATGGGTGTCCGGGTTGAGCACCCACCAGGCGTCCGAGTCCGGCGCCTGGGCGATGCAGACATTCACACCGCCCGCATAGCCAAGATTGCCCGGCGCCATGACGGCGCGCACCGGGCGCCCGTCTCCTATCCTGGCGGGCAGCACGCCTTGCAGGGCGGCGAACGCCTCGGCGCCTCCGTTCTCGCAGATGACGACATCGAAGTCTCGATGCGTGGAGCGGGCCAGCGCCTCGAGGCAGCCCTGGATGTCGCCAGCGTTCCGGAAGCCGACGATGCAGACCGTGACATGCATGCTCACGCGTCCCGGCCCTGGCGCATCAGATGGAAGGCGTGAGCCAGGCGCCAGAACCTTAACTTGAACAGGGTCGCGACCGCGCTGAACCGCTGGGTCAGGGTCGTGAGCTGGTCGCTGGCGAACACCTTCGGCGTGTGCGCCACGGCCGACAGGGGCAGGGCCAGACTGCGCAGGCCCCACTTCAGTTGTCCGGCGGGCCGCTCGCGATAGAGCCGGTAAGTCTCGGCGTTCACCCGTCGCCATTTGGCCCAAAGTTCATCCCAGGTGTGTCGGGCCGGATGGCCGACGACGGCGCGGGGCGCATAGCCCAGGCGCAGGCCCATCGCCCGGGCGCGGAACGACCACTCGACATCCTCGGAGACGGCGGCGCGAAAGCCACCGACCTGGTCAAAGACCGCGCGGGTGCAGAACAGGTTGCCCGCGCCGGTGAAGCCCTTCTTGGTGATGTAGGTCTTGAAGTCGAAGGCGAAGACGCGTTCGAACGCTTCGGCGCCGGTCATCCGGTCGGGTTGGTCGACCAGGACGGTGACCCGGCCGCCGACGAAATCAAAGGCGGGGAGGGCGGCCACGCCCTCGGCCAACCACTCCGGCTCGGGCACGCAGTCTGAGTCGGTGAAGGCCAGGATCGCACCCGTGGTCAGGGCCACGCCGCCGTTGCGCGCGGGACCCGCGCCCTTCTCCCCGACCACCACCAGACGCGCCCGGCCGGCGACGTGCGCGGCGACGGCGGCCTCGCCCTCAGGCGAGTTGTTGTCGGCCACCACGATCTCGAAGTCGGCCGCGGGATAGGTCTGACGCGCCAAGGCGCGCAGGCAGAGATCGAGACCTGCGAGATCCCGATAGTGTGGAATGACGACGCTGACCTTGGGCATGTCGCTCAACAGGCTGACCCCGGTCCACGGGGGCCGCGCGTGCGTTGATTGGTTCCTGACCGGTTCAAGTTGTCACTCCCGCCTCGCCTGAAAGCCGGTGACCCTCGCATGCCGCGGGTTGCAGGACTGCTAAGGCGGCGGGACCTGTAGACGGTGAGCGGCGGACCGC
>NZ_JANOCX010000328.1:0-11731 GCF_031412415.1 Phenylobacterium sp. | reverse complement strand
TGAGCCTGGACTGGACCTTCGAGGAGGTTCGCTGGTGGTCCCATTGGCTGAAGGGCGAGGCGACCGGGATCATGGCCGAGCCCATGCTGCGCGCCTTCATGCCCTACGCCACGTGGCCGGAAACCCGTCCGGCGGAGATCCCGGGGCGTTGGGTGGCCGAGCGGACCTGGCCCTCGACATCCATCGCGCCGTGGTCTCTCCATCTCACCGGGAGCAAGCTCACGCCCCGGCCGGGAACCGCCAAGGTCGTGACCTTCGTCGGCGACAAGGTGGTGGGCCTGACCAAGCCCGAATGGATCGACAGGCCGCCGATCGAACAGTCGCTGGACGATGCCCGCGCCCTGACCTTCGACGGCGATGTGTTGGAAGACGACCTGGAGATCCTGGGCTATCCCATTGCTCGGATCCGGGTGGCCGCCGATCGACCGGTGGCGAAGATCGCCGTGCGGGTCAACGAGGTGACGCCGGACGGCAAGTCCTGGCTGGTGGCCTACGGGCTGCTCAACCTGACCCACCGCAAGTCGCACAGCGATCCCGAGCCTATGGTCCCCGGCGTGTTCCAGAACGTCGAGGTCCCGATGCTTATGGTCGGCCATAGGTTTCGGCGCGGCAGCCGCGTTCGCGTGGCGATCTCCGAGAACCTGTGGCCCTTGGCCTGGCCTTCGCCGGAGGTGGTCACCCTGTCTCTGGCGCTCGAAGCCTGCCGTCTTGACCTGCCGGTTCGGCCTATCGAGGCGACGCCCGCGCCGTTTCCCATCCCCGTGCGTCACGCGCCGATCCCCGATCCGCCGCCGCCCGTCCCGAAGGTCGATACCGCCCCTGTCGCGCCCGGGCTCTACAGGATCGAGCTCGCCAGTCCGCCCAGGCCCGCCACCCTTCCCGAGATCGGCACCACGGTGTTGCGAGGTCGCCGGGAGGTCGTCGAACTGACCGAGGGTCAGCCCAACAGCGGTCGCTGGCGTCAGGAGGCGTCCAGTTCCTGGGTGCGGGGGGATTGGAACTGCGCGCTGTCGGCTGTCATCGAACTCACGTCCACGACGACCGCGTTCCACCTCTCGGAGTCGCTGACGGCGACGAAGGACGGGGCCGTGGTGTTCGAGCGCAGGACCGACAGCCAGATCCCGCGTCGGTTGGTCTAGAAAGGGTCCCGCCCTGGCGCGGCGGGACTTGATGGTCTTCAGGCGACGGCGTTCTCATATGGCGCCATGTTGTCGCGGCATCACTTCGGGGGGAATGAGTGGGCGATACCGAACACGACGACAAGGCGACGATCGCGGCGACCCCCGACCAGGTCGGCATCCGCGAGCGCGCCGCGTGGCTGGGCCGCAACGTCATCCCGCACGAGCCTGCGCTGCGGAACTGGCTGCGTCGTCGGCCCGTGGAGGGGCTCGACGTCGACGACATCGTCCAGGAGGTCTATGCCCGCCTCGTGGCGCTCCCTTCGGTTGACCACGTCGAGAACCCCAAGACCTATGCGTTTCAAGTCGCTTCCTCCGTGATGATCAATCACATCCGCCGCCGTAAGGTCGTGGCCATCGACTCGGTGGCGAGCTTCGAGCATCTGGATTTCGCCGATGACGCGGCCTCGCCCGAACAGGTGGTGGCCAATCGCGACGAATTGCGGCGGCTGGACAGCCTGTTGGCGTCGCTGCCCTCCAGGGTGGCCCAGGTCTTCCGGCTGCGGCGAATCGAGGGTCTGTCGCAGCGCGAGGTGGCCCAGCGGCTCGGACTCGCCGAGAGCACGGTGGAAAAGCATATGGCGCGAGGCGCCCTGCTCGTGGCCGAACGGTTCAAAACTGGCGGAATTCCGCAACCTGCCGCGTCTAAACCCATGATCCGGAGGTTCTTCCGCTAATCATGGTCCGAGAGACAGCTGACGACATCGACGAATCCGCCGCGAGCTGGGCGGCGCGGGCCGACCGTGGCCTGTCGTCCGCCGAGACCGCGGAACTGGAGGCGTGGCTGGCCGGCGACGTGCGCCGTCGGGGCGCCTTTGCGCGCATGACCTGGGCGCTGATGAGCACCGAGCCAGCCGAGGCGGCGTGCGACGTCGCGCGCATTCCGAGCCGTATGACCCGTCGAGGCTGGCTGACTGGGGCGGGCGCCGTCGCCGCGAGCCTGGCGGCGGTCGGCGTGTACCTGGGGTCCACTCGACCCGTCTCCTACGCCACTCGAAAGGGTGAGCAAAAGGTGGTCAGCCTGGACGACGGCTCGGTGATCACGCTGAACACCAACACCCGCCTCCAGGTCCGCTACACCCGTAACCACCGCCAGATCCACCTGTTGGAGGGCGAGGCCTTGTTCGACGTGGCGAAGGATCGCCAACGCCCGTTCGTCGTGACCGCCCGCAACGCCGACGTCCGCGCGGTGGGCACCAGCTTCACCGTCTCGAACGTCAGCAACGCCCCCGTCGAGGTGCTGGTGCGCGAAGGGATCGTCGAGGTCACGCGGGCCGACCAGCCACAACAGCTGGCCGCGCGAGTCACCGCTAGCAGCCGCGCCATCCTGAGCCGCGACACCGGCGCCGTCGCCGTGGCCCATGTGGACGAGGTGGAACTGGGGTCCGGCCTGGCCTGGACCGATGGCCGGATCATTTTCCGCGGTGAAACCCTGGCGGCCGCGGCGGCGCAGTTCGGACGGTACAGCGACGTCGGCATCGTGGTGGTCGATCCGGCGTTGGGGGCCGAGCGGGTGGCCGGCGTCTTCAACGCCACCGATCCGGTGGGTTTCGCCAAGTCGGTGGCCCTCAGCCTGGACGCCAAGGTGGAAATTCGAGCCGACCTGGTGCGCCTGACCCGTTGAGCGCCGCACGCGCCCAGGGCGTGCCGCGAACAAGTTCGCGGCCAAGCTTATTGATTGTCCGCCCAGGCTTGCGGCATGGCTCTAGTCGCATGGATGGGGCCAGTGGGCAGTGGGGTTTGCGGGGCGGAATCGCGTTGGCCCTGATGCTTGGCTTGCCGGCCGCGGCCCTCGCCCAGACCCGGACGTTCAATATCCCGTCCCAAGACGCCGCGCGCGCCATCGTGGCCTTCGCGCTCCAGGCCGACGTCCAGATCACGGCGCCGGTCTCCCGGCTCGACGGAGCGCGCACGCCCGCCGTGCGGGGCGCGATGGACGTGCGCGTCGCTCTGAACAGGCTGCTCGAAGGTACGAATCTCGTGGTGGCGCGCGACGATGGGCGGACGATCACCCTGCAATTCGCCGCGAACACCAACGCGGCGTCCGTGGCCCCCGTCCTGCCCGTCAGCGAGGTGGTGGTCACCGGCACGCGGGTCGGGACAGACCCGCCCCAGTCTTCCTCCGCGGTCAGTTCCCGCAGCGGCCGGGCGCTGACGATCTCCGGCAAGAGCAACGTGCAGCAGATCCTGGGCGAGGCCGGTGCGCTGGTGGGCTCCGGAGCCGACGATGAGCGCAGCACCGGGGAAAGCGCGCTCAACCTTCGAAACCTGGGTCAGAATCGCACCCTGACCCTGGTGGACAATCGACGCTTCGTGGGTGGCTTCGGCGGCTCAACCGCCGTGGACGTCAACGCCTTGCCGTTAGCCCTAATCGAGCGGGTGGACATCCTGACCGGCGGCGCCTCGGCCATCTATGGCGCCGATGCGGTGACCGGGGTCGTCAACTTCATCCTGAAGAAGAACTTCGAGGGCCTGGCGCTCGACGCCCAGTACGGCGACGCCGAGCGGGGCGACTTCCGCGATCAGGTCTACGCCATCACCGTGGGTCGCAATATCGACGGCGGACGGGGCAACCTCACGGTGAACCACACCTTTGGAGAGCGGCCGAACGTGCCGGCGTCGGCGAGGCGCGCGGCCACGCTGGACATCTACGAGCAGGTCAACAACCCGAACGGTCCGTCACCGCGGTTCGTCCTGATGCAGGGGACGCGGGAGGCCTTCTTCACCGAGGGCGGCGGCGTGATCGACCCGAGGGGCGTGCTCTCGCCGGGCGGCTTCAAGGGCGACGGCTCGCCCTTCGTCCACGGTCGAAACGTGGGCGGGTTCGCCGGCGCGACCGAGATCGGCGGCGATGGGGCTCGCAGCTACACCCTCTTCAACGACGACATTCGGCCGGGCGTCCAGCGGCACATCCTGACGCTGCTGGCGCACTACGACGTCGACCCGCGGTTCCGACCCTATGTCGACCTGCACTTGTCGCGGGTGCGCAACACCTCGACAAACCAGCCGACCCAATTGGTCAACCAGCCGGTCGCCCGCGACAACGCCTTCCTGCCGGCCAACGTGGCGGCGCTCGCGCCCAGCACCGGCACGATCATCAACCGATGGGACTATGACGGTGGTCTGCGCGATCTGCGCCTGACAAAGCGGACGAACCGCGCCGTCCTCGGCGCGAAGGGCGATCTGGGTCCACACCTGCAATACGACCTGTCGTTCAATCACGGCGAGATGAGCAGTCGGGCCTCGGCCAGCAACGCGCGGCTCTACGACCGCTACCTGGCCGCCATCGACTCGGTGGTCGATCCCGCGAGCGGCCGGATCGTCTGCCGCAGCGACATCGACCCCGCCAGTTTCACGCGGCTGCGCACCGACGCCCTGGCCGTGGCGTTCAATCCGGCCCTGGGTCCCGCCAGTTTCACGGCCGGGCCAGGCAGCGGCTGCGTGCCCTACAACCCCTTCACCACCGACAGCAGCGTCAACACCCAGGCGCTGGCCTGGATCTACCAGCCCACGGTGGATCGCGTCCGCAACAGCCAGACGGTGGTGTCTGGCTATCTCGCCGGCGACACCGCCGGCCTATTCGAGGCGCCGGGCGGGCCCGCACGGCTGGTGGTCGGCGCCGAGCATCGCCGGGAGCAATCCGAGGCCGACTTCGACCCCTTCACCGGATCCAGCCGCAACATCACCCGCATCAACAGCGTCGACTTCGAGGGAGCCTACGACGTCTCGGAGTTGTTCGGCGAGGTCTCCGTGCCGCTGCTAAAGGACGTCGGGCCGGTGCGTACGCTCGTCGTCGACGGCGCCTTCCGGTACTCCGACTACTCCACCATCGGCGCCACGCGGACCTGGAAGGTCGGCGGCGTGCTGGCCGCCGGCGCAGGTCTGCGGTTCCGTGGCGCGCTGTCGAAGGCGGCGCGGGCGCCGACCGTGGGGGAACTGTTCACACCGATGGTCAACACCGTGACCACGTTGGGCATCAACGACCCCTGCGCCACGGCCAACGTTGGCTTGGGCACGGCGAACCGGCGGCCGAACTGCGAGACCGCCCTGCGCGACCTGGGCGTGAGCCCGTCCGCCTTCAATCCGCTGCTGGGCAGTTTCTTTCCGACCAGTCTCAGCGGCAACCCGGCGCTTCAGGAGGAGACGGCCCGGACGACCACCTATGGCGTCACCTGGGAGCCGGCGTTCGCGCCTGGACTGTCGCTGAGCGTCGATCGCTACCACATCGAGATCAGCGACGCGGTGATCACGCCCACGACTGGGGCGGTGTTCAACGCCTGCTACGACGCGGCCTCGCTGGACAACATCTTCTGCGCCCTTCTGCGGCGGGAGCCAGGCACCGGCCGCGCCAGTTTCGTGCAGATCAACGCCGTCAACGTGGCGAAGGTCTATACGGCGGGCTGGGAACTGGCGGGCTCATACTCGGTGCAGACCGACAGTCTCGGAGATCTTAGCGTCGCCGCCTCGGCCAGCTATCTCCAGCGCCTGGAGCTGCAGAAGACGCCGCTGCCGGTGCTGACCGACGACCGCGGTCGCTTCGACACCGACACCGGCGGGTCGTCGCCCACCTGGGTGGCCAGCCTCGACTTCGGCTGGACCGGCGGGTGGTGGGATCTGAACTACCGGATGAACTACAGCAGCCGCACGCTGCGCAATCCGCTCACCAACGTCCAGCGCGCCACGGCGTACGAGGTGATCGATACCCCGTATGTGAAGGCCTACATCAACCACGACCTCCAGCTGGGCTATCGCCTGCGCGACGCCGGCCGCGTCTATGCCGGCGTGCGCAACCTGACCGACGAGCAACCCGACAAATATCAGGGGTCCCTAAACGCCGCGTCGGGCCGCCAGGGGTATGCCGGTCGCACCTACTATCTGGGCTTCAGCATCAAGCTGGACGACGCCTGGAACTGATCGACGGCGGAGGATTTCGCGCGTGGTGTGAAGAATCTGCGACGACGATTGGCGGATCGGCGTGCGCTCGCCTGTCTGAACCTCTGTGAGCCCTCGAAGGCTCAGGGGGATAAGCAAAATGACGAACAGAACGCATAAGGCGGCCTTGGTCTGCAGCGCGGCGGTCTTGGCCATCGGTTTCGCGACCCAGGCGCTCGCGCAAGAGGCCGACATCGCGGAGGTCGTGGTCACCGGCACCCGCGTGCGGACGCCGAACCTCGAGTCGCCGGCGCCGATCACCACGCTCAGCGAACAGGCCCTGGCCTATACCGGCAAGACCAACGTCCAGCAGATGGTGGCCGAAGTCGGCGCCCTGGTCGGCACCAACGGCGATGACCAGCGCAGCACCGGCGAAAGCGCCCTGAACCTCCGCAATCTCGGTCAGAACCGCACCCTGACGCTGGTCGACGGCCGTCGCTTCGTCGGCGGTTTCGGCGGCAATAGCGCGGTCGACCTCAACGTGATCCCCGCCGCGCTGATCGAGCGCGTGGACGTGCTGACCGGCGGCGCCTCGGCCGTGTACGGCGCCGATGCGGTCACCGGCGTCGTGAACTTCATCCTCAAGAAGGATTTCGAGGGCCTCGCCTTCGACGGCCAGTTCGGCAACGCCGAGAAGGGCGACTACCGCGACCAAGCCTATTCGCTGACCCTCGGCCGCAACTTCCACGACGGCGCGGGCAACGTCACCGTCAACTACACTTTCGGGGAGCGGCCCAACGTACCCTTCTCGGCGCGGAAGCGGGCCTATGACCTGTACGAGCGGGTCAACAATCCCAATGGCTCCAGCCCGCGCTTCGTGCTGCTGAACAACACCCGCGACGGCTTCTTCGCCAACGGCGGCGCCCTGATCGATCCGGGCCGCACGTTCTCCGCCGGCGGCTTCAACGGTAACGGCACGCCTTTCGTCCACGGCCAGAACGTCGGCGGCTACGCCGGCGCGACCGAGATCGGCGGCGACGGTCCGCCCACTTACACCCTGTTCGCCGACGACCTTCGCCCCAGCAACGAACGCCACATCGTCTCGGTGCTGGCCCACTA
Organism: Phenylobacterium sp.; assembly: GCF_031412415.1. Taxonomy (GTDB): domain Bacteria; phylum Pseudomonadota; class Alphaproteobacteria; order Caulobacterales; family Caulobacteraceae; genus Phenylobacterium. The sequence goes on along the minus strand of NZ_JANOCX010000328.1, from coordinate 4,562 downwards.
CGATGTGAGCGACAAGTTCAAGCCCTACGTCGACCTGCATCTATCCGACATTCGCACGGAGTCGCTCTCGCAGCAGTCGCAGCTGGTGTTCCAGCCGATCGCCTCGGACACCGCCTTCATCCCAGCCAACGTCCGCGCCGCGGCCGGCGTTCGGCCGATCCTCTTCAACCGCTGGGACTATGACGGCGGGGTGCGCGACCAACGGATCGAAAAGCGCACGGTTCGCGTCGTCGTGGGCGCCAAGGGTGAGCTGACAGAGCACCTGCAGTACGACGTATCGGCCAACTATGGCGAGGTCCGCCGGCGGGCCTACATTGCCAACAACCGGCTCTACGACCGCTTCCTCGCGGCGACGGACGCCGTGATCGATCCCGCGACCGGCCGCGCCGTGTGCCGCAGCGACCTGGATCCGTCCAGCTTCAACCGGCTCCGGACCGACGCCCTGGCCGTTGCGTTCAACCCCGCGCTGGGCCCGGTGAGCTTCACCGCCGGTCGCAACAGCGGCTGCACGCCCTACAACCCCTTCACGACCGACAGCGCCTCGCAGGCGCAAGCCGTGGCCTGGATCTACCAGCCGACGGTGGACTATGTCCGCAACACGCAAACGGTGCTGTCGGGCTTCGTGACCGCCGACACCGGCGGCCTATTCGAGCTGCCGGGCGGCGCTATCAGCCTCGTGGCCGGCGCCGAGTACCGCAAGGAAGAGTCTGATATCGACTTCGGGCCGTTCAGCGGTTCGCCGCGCAAGATCGCCCACCTGAACGGCATCGACGCGAGCGGCAAGTACGACGCTAAAGAGCTGTTTGGCGAGATTTCGGTCCCCTTGCTGAAAGACTATGGACCGTTCATCCGCGAGCTGACGGTCGACGGCGCCTACCGCTATTCCGACTACTCCACGATCGGCAGGACCAGCACCTGGAAGGTCGGCGGCGTCTTCTCCACGGCGCTGGGGCTGAAGCTGCGCGGCACCTATTCGAAGGCGGCGCGCGCGCCGACGATCGGCGAGCTGTTCACGCCCCTGGCCAACGGCACGTCGGCGTTGGGCAGCAACGACCCATGCTCGACCAGCAATGTCTCACTGGGCACCAGCACGCGTCGCGCCAACTGCGAAACCGCGTTGCGGGCGCTGGGCGTCAACCCGGCGACGTTCAACCCGCTGCTCGGAACGTTCTTCCTCTCGCAGACGGGCGGCAACGTGAACCTGAAGGAGGAGACCGCCAAGACGTTGACCGTCGGCGGCGTCTGGCAGCCCGAGTTCATCCCGGGCCTGTCGCTCAGTGTCGACTACTATGACATCGAGCTCAGCGACGCGGTGATCCGGCCGACCGCCAACTCGATCTTCAACGCCTGCTACGACGCGCCCACGCTGGACAATCAGTTCTGCTCGCTGCTGCGGCGCGACGGCGCCACCGGCTTCGCCAGCCTGGTGCAGATCAGCGACGTCAACGTCGCGAAGATTTTCACCGAGGGCTATGAGTTCAGCGGCAGCTACAGCCTGCCGACGGACTTCGGCCGCTTCACGCTGAGCGGCAACGCCAGCTACCTGAAGCGCCTGGAGCTGCAGAAAACGCCGGCCCCGCTGCTGACCGACGATCGCGGCCTCTACGACACCGACACCGGCGGATCCTCGCCCAAGTGGGTCGGCAACGTCGACCTCTCCTGGTCGCACGGAAACTGGGACGCGAACTACGGCTTCAACTACAGCGGCCGAACGCTGCGCAACGGCATCACCAACATCCAGCGGCCCACCGTCGACACCTTCATCGACGAGCCATACATCAAGGCGTTCGTGAACCACGACGCGCAGGTCGGCTACAAGGTCAAGGAAGACAGTCGCATCTACGCCGGCGTCCGCAACCTGACCAACGAGTACCCGGACAAGGTTCAGGGCTCGCTCAACGGGCTCCTCGGGCGCCATGGCTACGCCGGGCGGACCTACTACGTCGGCGTGAACCTGCGTTTCGCCGACCTCTGGAACTGAGGCGGTCCGGGCGGCGCGGACCCTGACGCGCCGCCCGATTTCGCCTGACCATCGCATCGCTCTCTGGAGACGACCATGACGCGTCTTTCACTGCTCGCCGGGGCCGCGCTTTCGCTGTGCGCCGGGGCCGCGTGCGCCGCACCTCTGGCGCTGACCAACGTCACGATCATCGACGCAACCGGCCGCCCGCCGATTGAGAACGGCGTGATCGTCATGGACAACGGCCGCATCACCGCGGTCGGCAAGAAAGCCGAGGTCTCCGTTCCGCGCGGCGCCAAGGTGATCGACAAGACCGGCAAATACGTCATCCCGGGCCTCATGGACGCCAACGTCCACCTGTACCTAAACCTCGACGTGGACTCGATGCTGCGCTTCCGCGGCCGCTATTCGGACGTGATCGTCGAGGGGGCCCAGCTGGCCTTGAAGACGGGCCAGACCACCGTCTTCGACACCTGGGGGCCCTATCCGGACCTGAAGGCGGCTCGCGACCAGATCAACAGCGGCAAGACTCCGGGCGCCCGGATCTTCTTCGCCGGCAACATCATCGGCTTTGACGGCCCCGCCTCTGCGGACTTCAGCGAGAAGATGCAGACGGTCCTGCACAAGGACACGATCGACTATCTCAACAAGCGCTGGACCCAGGGCACGGATCGCGCCCTGCTGTGGGACACGTCCGAGGAGGTGGGCAAGAAGGTCGCGGCCTACGCCAAGCTGGACGTCGATTTTCTGAAGTACGCCGCCAACGGCCACAAGGACATGGGCTTCGCCTACATGTCTCAGCGCTCGCAGGACGCGGTGGTCAAGGCCGGCCATGACGCGGGCAAGACGGTGCAGTCCCACGTCCATTCGGTGGAAGGCATCGAGTCATCGCTCGACGCCGGCGTCGATATCCTGACGCACTGCGACATCACTCCGGAGCGGATCATTCCGCCGGAGCTGCTGCGGAAGATGGCGCAGAAGGGCGTCTATTGCTCGGTCTTGCCAACGACCAAGGCGCACCAGGACACCCTGTCCAAGCGCGCGCTGCACTATCAGAGCCAGTCGATGATCAACATCCGCAACATGGTCGACGCCGGCGTCTCGATCATGCTGTCCACCGACTCCGGGATCACCCACCCCCTGCCGATGGGCGAGCCGCAATTGCGGGTCGACAGCCGGACGACGCTGGGGGAGGGCCACTTCGCCGCCCTCCAGGGGCTGGAAGAGATCAACGTCGACCCGATGACGGCGCTGCAGACCGCGACGATCAACGTCGCCCGCGGCTACAAGCTCGACAAGGACTTCGGGACGCTGGAGCGCGGCAAGTACGCCGACATGGTGGTCCTGGACGCGGACCCCTTGGCCTGGGCCGGCAACTACCGGGCGATCAACATGGTCATCAAGTCGGGCGAGGTCGTCGACCTCGCGAAGCTGCCCACCGCGCCTCTGATCTCCAACCAGAAAATCATGCCCCACGAATGACGCGCGCCCACGCCGCCTCCAAGCACAGCTCGACGGAGCCCTCATGACGCGACAACTTCTGCTCTGCGCCGCCGCGTTCTCCCTGATCGCCGGGGCGGCCGGCGCGGCGCCGCTGGCCCTGACCAAGGTCACTATCATCGACGCCACTGGACGCGCCCCGATCGTGGACGGCGTGGTCGTCATGGACAATGGCCGGATCACCGCGATCGGCCCGGCCGCCAGCGTGGCCATCCCCAGGGGCGCGCGCGTGCTGGAGAAACCCGGGAAGTATGTGATCCCGGGCCTGATGGACGCGAACCTCCACCTTCACCTCAACCTGGACGTCGACACCCTGCTGCGCTTCCGCGGCCGCTACGCCGACGTGGTGGTGGAGGCCGCGCAGCTGGCGCTGAAGAGCGGCCAGACCACGGTGTTCGACACCTGGGGTCCGTATCCCGACCTACGGGCGGCGCGGTCGCGCATAAACAGCGGCAAGGACGTGGGCGCGCGAATCTACTTCGCCGGCAACATCATCGGCTTCGACGGCCCAGTCTCGGAAGACTTCCGCGACGAGTACAAGAGCATCCTTCGGGCCGATACGATCAACTACCTGAACCGCCGCTGGACCCAGGGCACGGGCCGGGAGCTGCTGTGGGACACCGCCGACGAGGTCGGCAAGCGGATCACCGTCTACGCCGCCAAGGACGTGGACTTTCTCAAATACGCCTCGAACGGCCACAAGGATTATTCCTTCATGGCCTTCTCGCAGGGGGCGCAGAACGCCATCGTCAAGGCCGGCCACGGGGCGGGCAAGACCGTGCAGGCGCACGTCCACTCGCTCGAGGGGATCCAGGCGGCCGTGGACGCCGGCGTCGACATCCTCACCCATTGCGACATCACGCCCGAGCGCACGATCACGCCGGCGATCATCCAGGAGATGGTGGCCAAGAAGGTCTCGTGCTCGGCCCTGCCGGTGACCAAGGCCTATCAGGAGAGCCAGTCCAAGAAGCTGGAGCCAATCTACGCCAACTCGCGGATCAACATCAAAAACCTGATCGACGCCGGTGTGAACGTCATGCTTTCCACCGACGCTGGCATCCAGCACCCGCTGCCCGCCAAGACCCCTGAGAAGCCGGAAGTC
>NZ_JANOCX010000327.1:0-3307 GCF_031412415.1 Phenylobacterium sp. | reverse complement strand
CGGAAGGTATCGGCGAGCACCTCGTCCAGGGCGGGACGATAGAGCTTAGGTCCCACGGTGGTCAGCCAAACCGCGTCGATGATCGCGAAGGCGAGGCCGGTGGCGAGATATGTGATGACGAATTTGAGCATCAGACGCTTGGCCTCATCCGATAGTGGCTGACGCCCCATTCACCGCCGCCGCGATGGCCGAACAGGCCCGCGGTCGCCAGGAAGAACAGCCGCCAGCGACGGCGCCATAGCACGGCCTGGTCGCCATAGACCTCAGCCAGCACCTTGCGGATGGCCGGAGCATTGGCGTCGTAGTTTTCCAGCCAGTGGTTGGCGGTCTTCTCGTAGTGCTCGCCACTCCAGCGCCAGTCGGCCTCGACGGCGAACAAGTCGGGAAACTGGGCGGCCAGATCGTGGCTGGGCATCACACCGCCGGTGAAGAAGTGTTGCGCGATCCAGTCGGCCTCGTCGTCCACGTCGAAGCGGTAGGGCGTCGTCTTGTGCGTGAAGACATGCCGGAACCGTCGCCCGTCGGGCTTCAGCCAGGCCTTGGCGCGGGTCAGCAGGGCGCGCCAGTTGGCCATGTGCTCGAACATCTCCACCGAGACGACCCGGTCGAACGTGGCGGCGGGCGCGGAGAAGTCGTTCATGTCGGCGGTGACGACGGTGAGGTTGGTGAGGCCGCGTTCGGCGGCGCGGGCGCGGATGAACTCGCCCTGGCTGGCCGAGTTGGAGACCGAGGTGATCGTCGCGTTCGGCAAGGCCCGCGCCATCCAGAGCGACAGCGAGCCCCAGCCGCAGCCGAGCTCCAGGATCTGCTGGCCGTCCTGCAGATCCGCATGGACGGCGGTCTCCGACAGGGCCGCTTCCTCGGCCTCGGCCAGGGTGGACTCGGGACAGGGATAGAAGGCCGAGGAGTATTTGAGCTGAGGGCCCAGCACGGCCTGGAAAAAGGCGGCGGGGAGTTCGTAGTGTTGTTCGTTGGCGGCGCCCGCGTGCTCGGCGATGGGGCGCTGCTCCATCTCGCGGGCGAAGGCCGCGGCCGCGCCGGGCGTGTCGGCCAGTTGACGCCGAGCGTTCGACACCAGCAGATCGACAGCCGCGCGTCGGACGATGTCGGGCAGGGGCGCGCCCTCGAAGGCGTGGATGGTTGCGGCGACCAGGCTCATTAATGTCTCTCGGCTTGCGGTGTCAGCGTACCATACGCGCGGAGCCCTGGTTCGGATGCGGCGGTGCATCCGCAGCCGAACACGCTCCGTAACGTTCAACGGGGGGAGCGCCGCGCTCCGGGATCAGGGAACTAAGCCACGTGACCACGACGCCAGCCGAGACGCCGCTTCGAATCGCCGTGGTCGGCGGAGGCATCGCCGGGCTGTCGGCGGCATGGCTGCTCAGCGCCCGCCACAATGTGACCCTGTTCGAAAGCGACGGCCGCATCGGCGGCCACGCCAACACCACCGACGCTCCGGGCCGCAAGGGCGCGGTTCCCGTCGACACCGGCTTCATCGTCTACAACGAGCCAAACTATCCGAACTTCACCGCCCTGCTGAAGCATCTGGGCGTAGCCAGCCGCCCGGCCGACATGGCGCTTAGCGTCTCGTTCGACGACGGTGATTTCGAATATTCCTCGGGCGCCCTTTTCGCCCAGTTCAGCAATCTGTTCTCCGCGCGCTTCTGGTCGATGCTTCGCGACGTGACGCGGTTCTACCGCCAGGGCCCGCGTGACCTTGCGGGGCTTGAGGCGCCGCTGGTCTCGCTGGACGACTATCTGACGGAGAAGGGCTACTGCCAGGCTTTCCGTGACGACCACCTGATCCCCCAGGCCGCGGCCATCTGGTCGACCCCGGTGGGCGCGATCGCCGACTACCCGGCCGCGGCCCTGATCCGCTTCTTCCAAAATCACGGGATGATGAGCCTGTTTGGGCGCGGCAAGTGGCGCACGGTGGTCGGCGGCAGCAGGTCCTATGTCAGCCGCCTGACGGCGGCCTTCGCCGGCGAGATCCGATCCGGCGTGCGGGTCAGCGCGATCCGCCGCGACGCCCTGGGCGTCGAGATCCGCGACGCCCATGGTCATGCGGAACGCTTCGATCAGGTGGTGATCGCCACCCACGGCGATACCGCCCTATCGCTGCTGGACGACGCGAGCCTGGACGAGCGCCGGCTGCTGAGCGCCTTCCGCTACAGCCGGAACCTGACGGTCCTGCATACCGACAAGGCCCTGATGCCCAAGCGCCGGGCTGCCTGGACGAGCTGGAACCACATCGGCCGCCGCGACGCCCCCAACGAGGGCTGCGTCACCTATTGGATGAACCGGCTGCAGTCGATCAAGGACGCGGGCGACTTGTTCGTCACCCTGAACCCGACCCGCGAGATCGCGCCCGAAGCGGTGCTCCGCACCGACGTCTATGAGCACCCGCTGTTCGACGCCGGCGCCATCTCCGCCCAGGAAGAGCTGTGGTCTCTGCAGGGCGCCCGGCGGACCTGGTTCTGCGGCTCGTATTTCGGCCACGGCTTCCACGAAGACGCCCTGCAATCGGGCCTGGCCGCAGCCGAGGCCCTCGGCGGCGTGCGCCGGCCCTGGCAGGTGGACGATGAATCGGGCCGCATCCACGTGCGCGCGGTCGAGCCCCAGGACCTCGCGGCGTGACCGGCTTCGCGTCCGGACTCTATCCGGGCGTGGTGACGCACACGCGGTTGAAGCCGCGCGTTCACAGGCTGCGCTATCGCATCTTCATGCTGCTGCTGGACCTCGACGAGGTCGACGCCCTGGACGGAACGCTCAAGCTGTTCGCCCACAACCGCTTCGCGCTGACCGGCTTCCACGAGGCCGATCACCTCGACGGATCGGGGGTGAGCCTGAAGAGCCAGGTCGAGGCCCATCTGGCGAAGGCCGGGATCGCCCACGGCGGGCCGGTGCGGATGCTGGCCATGCCGCGCATCCTGGGCGGTGTGTTTAATCCGCTGACCGTCTACTTCTGCCATCGGACGGACGGCACGCTATCGGCGATCCTGCATCAGGTGACCAACACCTTCGGAGAGCGGCACAGCTATCTGATCGAGGCCGACGGCCGGCCCGAGCAGGGCTGCGACAAGGGGTTCTACGTCTCGCCGTTCATGGACATGGACCTCGCCTACGCCTTCCGTATCGTGCCGCCGGGCGAGCGGGTGCGCATCGCGGTCGACGTTCACGACGCCGAGGGGCTGGTGCTCGCAACGGCTTTCGGCGGACAGCGGGTCGAGTTGACCGACCGCGCGCTTTTCCACGCCTGGCGGACCCATCCCTGGATGACCCTGGGCGTGATGGCCGCGATCCACTG
>NZ_JANOCX010000326.1:0-3112 GCF_031412415.1 Phenylobacterium sp. | reverse complement strand
GAGCGGCGCCTGACCGGCGCCCACACCGTGATCCTGCCCTTCAACAGCATCAGCATCAGCATCCTCAGCGTGCCGGGTCTGGCCATCCAATGGGCGCGGTTGAAGGGCGGTCCGGCGGAGGACAGGATGCCGGTCGAAATTCGGCGGCGCTTCGTCGCCGCGCGCGAGGCGGCCGCCCAGCCGGCCAAGCGCTACAGCTATAAGAACGAGCTGCTGGTCGGCCTGGTCCTGGTGGGCGACTACCGCGAGAGCGTGAAGCTCACCGCCGCCGATCCCGGCAAGACCGTGGCGCGCTTGGCCAAGGCGCGGAAGATCAAGACCGAGAGCCGCTCGCTGTCCCTGGGCCCAGTGCTGGGACAGGCCGCGAAGATGGGCGCCGGCCCGCAGCGGGCTTGTCTGGAGGACGCCCTGGAGGAGATCGAGGCGGGTCCCGGCGGCGCGCGAAGGGCGGGCGCGGCCTGGGCGGACGGAGATGTGCGCGGGGCGCTCAACCAAGAGCGCGGCTATGATCGGTGCCTGGCCGCCTTGCCCGGCGCGCTCAACCTCGACGCCCGCTTCAAGGCCGAGCAGGTGGCCGCCATCGAGCGGGCCCTGGCCAAGCCGGGGCACGCCGTCGCGGTCGTGCAGCTTCGGCCGTTGTTGAGCCAGGGTGGCGTGCTGGACCGCCTGCGCGCCAAGGGCTTCACGGTGAAAACCCCGGGCGACGCGTAACCCCGAGCCCTAGAGCCCTGGCAGCTTGATGCGCGAGGATTTTTCGCGAGCGATGACCACCGCGCCGCCACCGGTCAGCGCCTTGACCCGCGCCTCTTCGGCCGCCGCATCGATGGGGGCGGCGACATTGTCGCCGGCCGCGGCCGAGGTGGCCGCCGATTCGGGGGCCTTGTCGCTCTTCCAGAACATCACCCGGTCGGCGAAGCCCTTTTCCTTGTGCGACAGGTCGCCGGTCTCGTCGTCGACGACGTAGCGAATGAGCGGGTCGGCCTTGTCGGCGCCAGCCTTGGCCACCAGCAGCTTCTCGCCGTCCGAACGGGCCTGGGCCTCGCGGGCGCCCAGCAGGGCGTTGCGGGCGGCGCTTTCGGGCTGCAGCTCCTGGGGACGCGGCTCGCCTGGGGCCGGTGGGCGCAGGGCGTAGTCGGGCGGCACCACCAGCGGGGCCTTGGCGACCACGCGGAACTCGTCGGGCGTGACCTTGGCCATGCCGAGCGCGTCGCGCGTCGAGGTGCAGGCCGAGAGACCCGTCGCCGCCAGCAGGGCGGTGGCCACGATCACACGGTGGAAGCTCATGAAACTGAAACTCCTATGGCCGCCCCCGGCCGGGAAGGGATGTTTGAATAACGCAAAGCGCAAACCGCGCCAACGCGGATTAGGTCACAGGGTCTTTACGCAGGGAATCGAGCAACAAGAAGACCACCCCCACCGTGATGGCGGCGTCGGCGACGTTGAACACCCAGGGGAAGAAACCCAGCCGCTGGAAGTCCAGGAAGTCGGCCACCGCGCCGAAGCGGATGCGGTCGATGACATTGCCCAGCGCCCCGCCCATCACCAGGCCGAACCCGATGGCCATGCTGGCGCGCGGCGCCTGGCGCGCCCACCAGGCCAGGACGCAGGAGACCGCGATCGCGAACGCGGTGAGCAGCCAGCGGGTCAGCTCCTGGTCGGCGCGGAACAGGCCGAAGCTGACCCCCTTGTTCCAGACCATGGTGAGCGAGAACGGCCCGGCGATCGGCACGGAGAACCGCGACGGGAGGTCATAGACGGCCAGGATCCAGTACTTCGACGCCTGGTCGGCGACGATGACCACAGCCGCCAGCAGATAGGCGACCAAACCGAACTTCGAGACGGGCGACGTACTCACGCGCGCGCCGCGTCCCAGGCGGCCACGGCCTGCGCGTCCCGCTTGCTGAGATCCGGATAGCGCGGGTCGGAGCCCACCTCAGGCAGGATACGCCAGGAACGGGCGCACTTCTTGCCGTCGGCGCGCAGCGGTTCGACCGCCACGCCGGGGCTCTCGGCCAGGCGGAAGGCGCCGGCCGGACCGTCGCCCGCGACCAGCGTCGCCTGGCTGGTGCGGAACACCTCGGCGGCGTCCAGGCCGTCGAAGGCGGCGATCAGAGCCGGGTCGGCCACGTGCACCTTGGGCGCCGCCTCGAGGGCCGCCCCCATGCGCTTCTCGCGGCGCTCGACCTCCAGCGCGCCGGTGACGACGGAGGTCACCGCCTGCACCTTGGCCCAGCGTTCGGCCTCGACGGGATTGGCCCAGGCGGCCGGCGTGTCCGGGAACACGCGCAGACTGTTGGAACCGCCGCCCGGGAAGCGGGTGGTCCAGGCTTCCTCGGTGGTGAAGGGGATGAGCGGGCTCATCCAGATGGTCAGGCGCTCGAAGACCAGGTCCATCACCGTGCGCGCGGCGCGCCGACGCAGGCTGCCCGGCTCGTCGCAATAGAGGGCGTCGCGGCGGATATCGAAGAACAGGCTCGACAGCTCGTTCTGGCAGAACTCCAGGATCGGCCGCGAGACATCCTGGAAGATGTAGTCGCGATATGCGGCGCGGACCTGGCCGTCCAGCTCCCACAGCCGGTGCAGGATGAAGCGCTCCAGAGGCGGCATGTCGGCATAGTCGACCTCCTCCTCGTCGGTGAAGCCCGCCAGCGCGCCCAGCAGGTAGCGCACGGTGTTGCGCAGCTTGCGATAGGCGTCGGTGGTGGTGGCCAGCACGGTCTTGCCGATCCGGCTGTCGTCGGCGTAGTCGATCGTCGCCGCCCACAGGCGGATGATTTCGGCGCCGCTCTCCCGGATCACCGTCTCGGGTTCGACGGTGTTGCCCTTGGATTTCGACATCTTCTCGCCGTTCTCATCCATGGTGAACCCGTGGGTGAGAATGGCGTCGTAGGGCGCTCGGCCGCGGCTGCCGGAACTCTCCAGCAGCGAGGACTGGAACCAGCCGCGATGCTGGTCGGAGCCTTCCAAGTAGAGGTCGGCGGGCCAGCGCGTGTTGGAACGGCCCTCCAGCACGAAGGTGTGTGTCGAGCCCGAGTCGAACCAGACGTCGAGGATGTCCTCGACCTTCTCATAGCGGTCTGGGTCATGGGCGCCGAGGAAGTCGCTCACCGGC
>NZ_JANOCX010000325.1:0-1520 GCF_031412415.1 Phenylobacterium sp. | reverse complement strand
CGAGCATGGCGATCTCGCTCTCGATCTGGGCGGAGATGGCCACGTGGTCGGCCCCGTCGCGGGTCGCGCGTTCGGCGACCAGCTTCGACATCTCGTTGCCGTCGGCGGCGGACGCCTCGTCGACATTGGAGACATAGAGCGCGGGCTTCGAGGTCAGGAGCTGAAGCATCCGCCAGGCCTTCTCGTCCTCGGCGGCGACCTTCGCCTTGCGGGCGGGGCGGCCGGCGTTCAGCTCGGCCAGCGCCAGCTGCACCAGGCTCAGGGTCTGGGCGCTTTCCTTGTCGCCGGCCTTGGCGCGCTTCTCGAGGTTGGAGACCCGCTTCTCCAGGCTCTCCAGGTCGGCCAGCATCAGCTCGGTTTCGATGGTCTCGAGGTCGGAGAGGGGATCGACCTTGCCCTCGACGTGGGTGATGTCGTCGTCGATGAAGCAGCGGGCGACGAAGGCCACGGCGTCGCAGTCGCGGATATTGGCCAGGAACTGGTTGCCCAGACCCTCGCCCTTTGAGGCGCCGCGCACCAGGCCGGCGATATCCACGAAGTTGATCCGCGATGGGATGATCTCCTTGGACGGGATGATAGCCGCCAGCTTCTCCAGGCGTGGCTCAGGCACCGCCACGTCGCCGGTGTTGGGCTCGATGGTGCAGAACGGATAGTTGGCCGCCTGGGCCGCCGCGGTCTGGGTGAGCGCGTTGAACAGGGTCGACTTGCCGACGTTCGGCAGGCCGACGATGGCGACTTTCAGAGCCATGGGATGGTTCGTTTCCTATGCGAGGGCGCGACCTAGCACGTCTGGCGGTGGGGAGGCCACTTCCGTTTCGCCCTTGACCTTGAAATAACGTACATCGTACGTAATATAAGCGTCATCCCGTCACCGAAGAGGTCAGCCATGCAGATCACCGCATCCGTCGTTTGTTTGAACGTGGACAACGTCGCCGCCTCCAGCGCTTTCCTTCAGCGACACTTCGGCTTCCGGCAGGAGATGGCGGCGGATGGATTCGTTTCGCTGGCGCGGGAGGATGTCGGCATGAATGTCGTGTTCCACCGTCGCGGCCTGGAGATTCTGCCCGAGCCTTTCCGTGATCAGCATCTCAGCGGCGTGGCGATCGCTTTCACGGTGGCCGACCTGGGGGCGGAGGAGGCGCGACTGCGCGCGGAGGGTCTCACCTTCACCCTGCCGCTGACGGAGCAGCCCTGGGGTGAGCGCCTGTTCCAGGTGACCGATCCCAACGGCCTCGTTGTCGAGCTGATGGAGTGGTCGGCGCCGCAGCCTGGCTAGTGCGGCCAGGTCTCGGTGATGACGCGGGCGGGAGCGAAACCCTTGGAAGGTGCGGCGGCGGCGAGGCGGGAGAGGTCGGCCTAGATGTCGCGATTGCGGGCCTGGCGGGTGTCGGCCTTGTCGGCGGGGGCTAGGCGCATGACCTCGGTCTGGTACTTGTCGTCCTCACCCGCGGCCAAGAGGGCGGCGGCGTCAGCGAGCGCGCTTGTCAGATCGGCGACCCAGTTCTGGTCGACCTTGTGGA
>NZ_JANOCX010000324.1:0-7249 GCF_031412415.1 Phenylobacterium sp. | reverse complement strand
AGCTCACCACCGCCGAAACGGCGGTCGCCGCGATCCCGTCACACGTCCACATTTCGATGGGCATGGCGCTTGGAGAGCCCCCCGCCCTACTCAGCGCCCTCGCCGACCGAGTGACGGCCGGCGAGCTCTCGGACCTGCACGTCTGGTATTTCCACTCGTTGCCCCACGCCGGATCCAGCATCTTCCGCTACGAGCTGCTGGACCGCGTAAAGCCCCACTGCATGTTCCTGGGGGAGATCGAGCGGGCGCTGATGGCGCGCGGAGAAGAGGACGGGCGCCGGGTCATCGACTTCGTCCCTGTAGCTTTCAGCGAATCATCGAGGCTCTTGTCGGAACAGGTCGACATCGACACCTTCGTGGTCACGGTCTCCCCGATGGATCAACATGGTTGGTTCACGTTTGGGGCGAGCAATGACTATGCGACGACAGTGGCGCGCAGCGCCCGCCGCCTGATCGTCGAGGTCAACGCGAATATGCCTCGGGTCTTCGGCGACTCTCTACTGCATGTTAGCGAGGTTGATGCGATCGTAGAACACAACGCACCTTTGCTCGAGAGCCCCGTTCACGAGGTAAGTCGAACAGACGCCGCGATTGGACGGCTGATCGCCGACCTGATCCCTGACGGCGCGTGCCTCCAGATGGGCATCGGGGCTCTGCCGAGTTCGGTGTGCGCAAGTCTCACGGATCGCAAGAACCTCGGTATTCACACAGAACTGCTGACGCCCGGCCTGGCGGATCTGATCGCCAGCGGCGCTGTCAACAACCGCCTGAAGGCGACCTATCCCGGGCGCAGCGTTTTCACCTTCGCCCTGGGTGACCGGAAACTCTACGACCTGCTCGACGACAACCCGGCGATCAACAGTCTGCCGGTCCAGGTGATCAACGATCCCCGCCATATCGCCAAGAACGACAACGTCGTTTCAGTCAACGCCACGCTGCAGATTGATCTAACAGGCGCCTGCAATTCCGAGCATATGCTTGGACGGCAATACAGCGGCGCCGGCGGTCAACTCGATTTCGTTCGGGGCGCGAGAGCCTCGCGCGGCGGCAAGTCGATCATCGCCTGCCATTCCACGGCGCGTGGGGGTGTGCTTTCGCGCATCGTCCCAGCCCTGACCGGGCCGGTGACGACCCCGCGAAACGACACTCATATAGTGGTCACCGAGTTCGGCTGGGCCGATCTGCGCGGGAAATCCGCCGCCGAACGCGCGCGCGCGATCATCGCCTTGGCCGATCCCGCCTTCCGGGAAGATCTGTCGCGCGCCGCTCGGCAGCAGACCCTCATCTAGAGCCAGCAGGCAGATCAATTCGGAACGGCGGCTACCCTATTCAAGAGTTTCGGGTTCCCGGATCGTCGCGCGAACATTAGGCCGTCAATGGTGAGCGGAATGGCCTCGGCGCTATCCGGATCAACGGCGTGAGTGTGGAGATGCGGCTCGCTCGTGTTCCCCCAGTTGCCGGCCAAGGCCATGGATTGGCCGATCCTGAGCTGGTCGCCGGTTTCGACCCTGATGTGATTCCCGGGGTGGCGAGCGGATGGGCATCAGGGTTGGCGAGCATGCCGGGAACGACCCAAGCGAAGATGCCGCCAAAGCCGGCGAGGAAGAGCATATTGGGCCAGCGGCATCGTGATCGGTATCACCGTGCTTCCTCCGTACTCACCAGAGTTGTGCATGGCGCGAAGCTAGCGCCTGCTTTCCACCCAAAGTGCGCCTTGAAGGCATTGCGGTCGGCCGCGCAAACACCGCTCTTGTAAACGACTTCCCAATACCATTTTATGTGGTCAAGCTTTAGCTTTGGGGTTGGCTCAAATGGCCTTGTTAGTACTTCGCGGTAAGGTGGAAGCAGTCGAGCGTGGGTCCGACCTGAGTTATGCGGTGGGTGGCAGTCACGGCCCAATCCCAATTCAAAATCAGCTGATCAGCTTCCGCATTGACGGCAAGCCCATGTTCTACAGGACGCGGACAATCGCGTCCTTTTCCGACGGAGACACGGCGTCCGCTGTGGGAAACATGAAGAATGGCACGCTCGAAGCGCTTGCGCTTCGAAACCATACGACAGGCGCGACCTACCACGCGCCGTACATCATGCCGGCCATTCTGGCTCTCGTGCTTGTGGTGATTGGGCTCCCGATGATTGGCTTTCTGGGCATCGGACTGTTGTTTGTCGGCTTTGGTGCGTGGGTGCTCTGGAAGGTTTGGAACGTCTATCAGGCTGTGCAGCAACTCCCCGCCAGCTAGTGGTGGAGCTCATCGAGGGCATTCGACCTGTTCAGGTTGCTAGGAAAAGTTGAGGCCAAGCGCTTCCGACCGGAATGTTCGTGTCGCGCGGAAGCACCGTCGGCTTTCCCAGGAACAGCTCTCTTTCGACGCGGGTAAGAAGCGCAGCCTTTTGAGCGATCTCGAACGCGGAACACGCGATCCCAGTGTCCGGGCGATTGAACGATCGGCGACTGCGCTCCAGATCGAACCATGGACGTTCCTTCGACCGCCCGATGCATGACATCGGCCCAAGGGGCGGAAACCACCCGCTGCCAGCAAGTGTGTCGCCTGGAGTCGGTGGCGGTATCGTCAGCGGTATAGGTGGCAGCCACCTGCATCGGCAGGTAAGGAATTCGAAGCCCGTGACATCAAACGCATCGGCCTTTTGCTAGGCTGCAGCGGTTACCGCGTGACGCCGGGAGATCAGGAGTAGCTCAATTGCGAATCGCCACCTGGAACGTCAATTCGGTGAATGCGCGGCTGGAAACCGTCCTGCGCTGGTTCGAGGAGGTCTCGCCGGATGTCGCCTGCCTGCAGGAGATCAAGTGCGTGGACGAGAAGTTCCCCGCCGAGGCCTTCGAGCGCCTGGGTTACAACGTCGCCGTCCATGGCCAGAAGTCCTACAATGGCGTGGCCATGCTCTCGAAGACGCCGCTGGAAGATGTCCGCAAGGGTCTGCCCGGCGAAGACGAGGATGAACAGGCCCGCTATCTGGAGGCCGTGGTCTCAGGCCCGACCCCGGTGCGGGTAGCCTCGATCTACCTGCCCAACGGCAATCCGGTCGAAACCGAGAAGTTTCCGTACAAGCTGCGCTGGATGGCGCGGCTCAACGCCCACGCCCAGGAGTTGCTGGCCTACGAGGAGCCGCTGGCTCTGGTCGGCGACTACAACGTGATCCCCGAGGCCCGCGACGCGGCTCATCCCAACAACTGGCTAGGGGACGCGCTGTTCAAGCCGGAGACCCGCGAGGCTTTCCGGGGGCTCAAGAACCTGGGACTCACCGAGGCCTTCCTGGCCATCGACGGCTCGCCGGAGGCCTATACCTTCTGGGACTATCAGGCCGGCGCCTGGCAGCGGAACAACGGCATCCGCATCGACCATGCCCTGCTTTCCTCCCAGGCCGCTGATCTGCTCCGCGCCTGTGTGATCCACCGCGACGTGCGCGGCTGGGACAAGCCATCGGACCATGTGCCGGTCGTGATCGAACTCGACCTTTAGGCTCCCCGGGTCGCGGAAAGTTCATCGCCGGTTCAGTCGGTCCCAGGCTATAGCCAGGCTTGCCATCGGAGTTACCCCATGCGGACCACCCTGCTCGCCGCCGCCGCCCTGACGCTCTGCGCGGGACCGGCCCTCGCCCAGGACAGCGCCGCCCACGCCTCCGCCGCCGCGGGCGGATCGTCGGAAGTCGCCGCCCACCTCACGGCCTCTGGCGTCCAGACAGCGGTCGGTGTCTCGGCGCTTCCGGCCAGCGTCGCGGGCGCGGCCTCGGTCGCCGGCGGTTCAGCCCTGGCTGCGACAGGATCGGCGGTGTCCGGCGCCGCCGGCGCCTCCGCCGAGTTCGCCTCTGGACCGCTGAAGGTCGACGACAGGGTGGTGGTCTCGCCCGATCCGGCGCCCGCCGTGCCCTACGACGTCCAGAAGCCCGCGCCGCGATGAGGGCTCTAAGCGTCATACTGGTCGCCGCGCTCCTGGCCGGCGCCCCGGCGTCCGTCCTGGCTCAGGACTCCTCGGCAAGGGTCGTGGCGCCGCACTTCACGGTGGAACAGGCCGCCGCCTTTTCGAAGCAGGTCGAGCGCGACCTGGCCGCCAAGGGTGCGCGCGTGGCCATCGTTTTCCGGGCCGGGCGCATGCGTGACCAACTTCCGGAGGGGATCGCCTACACGCACGGCGCCTTCTGGGTCTATCGCGACATCCAGACCGCCGACGGCAAGTCGGTGAAGGGCTACGCCGTCTACAACCTCTATGCGGGCGACGGCACAGCCTGGTCGAAGATCGAGAGCCGGCTGGTCCAGGATTATCCGCTGGACTTCACCCGAGGCTCCACCGTCAACGACATGGCGGTGATCGTCCCCAGTCCGGAGCTGCAGCGGCGCATCCTGGCGGTGATCGACAGCCCGACCTACGCCAAGGTCCACAATCCCGAATATTCGCTGGTCGCCAACCCCTGGGCGCGCAAGTACCAGAACTGCAACAACTTCATGCTGAACGTGATCGCCGCGGCGGTGTGGAACACCGACGACCCGAACAAGATCACCGCCAATCTGAAGGCCCACTACAAGCCGACGGTGGTGAAGGCCAACGGCCTGGTGCGGTTCTTCGGGCCGATCGCCGATCAGCGGCTGCGGACCGACGACCAGGGCTCCACGATCCGGACCGCCACCTACGAGTCGATGGCGGTGTTCATGCGGGAGAATAACCTCCTGCAGGAGGCTTACGTCTTCAACTACCAGCCCTGAGGACGCGCCATGGGGGCAGTCGAACTGATGGGTGTGGCGGCCAGTCTCAGCCTCCTGGCGGGCTGGCGGCTATATGCCTGCGTCGCCGGCGTCGGGATCGCCATGCGGATCGGCCTGCTCGACCTGCCCGACAAGATCCAGGCCCTGGACGTCCTGGCCAACCCCTGGGTCATCGGCGTCGCGAGCCTGGGCGCCGTCGCCGAGTTGTTCGCCGACAAAGTCATGTGGCTCGACACCCTATGGGACGGTGTCCACACCCTGATCCGGCCGCTGGGCGGGGCGCTGCTGGCCCTGGCGGTGGTCGATGCGTCCGACCCGACCTGGCAGGTGCTGGTCTTCCTGCTGGGCGGCGGGGCGGCCCTGCTCAGCCACGGCGCCAAGGCCGGCGCCCGGGCCGCGGTCAACGCCAGCCCGGAACCGGTCAGCAACATGGTGGTCAGCACCGCCGAGGATGTGGCGAGCTTCGGGGGTCTCTGGTTGGTCCTGACTCAGCCGGGCGCCGCGGTCGGCGTGGCCGTTGTCATGGTGGTGGTCGCCGTGGGACTGCTGATCCTAAGCTGGCGAATGCTCGCGGCCCTACGGCGATGGTTCGCGCCTAGAGCTTGAGACCGCCCAGCAGGCCGCCCAGCCCGCCCGACGGCAGCTCGCCGTTGGGCGTCAGGCGGTCGATGACCTGGGGTAGGACCTGCGCGATCTGGCCGGCCGCCACATGGGGGTCCACGCCCAGCTTCTGGGCGAGATCGGCCACCACGCCGGACGACAGCACACTCTCGATCTGCGCCGCGGAAATCGGCAGGTTCTCGCCCTTGCTGATCCAGGACTTGGCCAGTTCGCCAAGGCCGCCGGCTTCGAAGGTTTTCACCAGGCCGCCCAAGCCACCCTCCTGTGACGCCAGGATGTCGCTGATCGCCGACATCGCGCCGCCGCCCTCCTGGCCGCCGCCCAGCAACCCGTCCAACAAGCCCATGATCGCCTCCATCCGATGGTCCGCCGAGCAAGACACTAAGCAGGAGTTCGCACAACCTCGGTCGAATGAAGCCTTCGTGGCGGCGTCTTCTCGCCGCCCTCGAACGACGCTAGCGTACCACCATGGATGAACTCGCCCGGCTCTTGCTGCTGCTGACGTTCGCGGGCGTCGCCGTGACGCTGCTGGGCTCGGCGGCGATCTGGTACATGGACGAAGGCCGCCGGGTGCGACGCGCCTTGCGCAATGTGCTCAAGGCGCCGCCGGAGGCCGTGGTCGTGGCGCGCGGGCGCGGCAAGGGCGCCGGGTTCAGCTTCACCTCGGGCCTGGCCGCCGTCGCCTGGGACAGCGGGGCCTGGTGCCTGGTCTATCGAATCTACGAGTTGGTGGGCGTCGAGATCATCGTCGACGGGACGGTCGTCGCCCGCGCCTTCCGGGGAGAACCCCGCAAGGCCCTGGACCATCTGGCCCCCGACGCCGCGCGCGTGACCCTGCGCCTGCTGTTTGACGATCCCCGCCACCCGGACTTCGAACTGGATCTCTGGCTGGCCGGCGACGAGCTTCGCCGCAAACCCTCCACCCCTGCCGAGGCCATCCAGGAGGCCAATCAGTGGCTGGCTCGCGCCGAGGCCATCCTGCGCCGGCCCAGTTCGCCGCGCGCGCCCGAGGCCGCGCCGATCATCGCCGCCCCGCCCCCTCCGCCGCCACCGCCGGCCGTGCCAGCCTGGGAGCCCGAGCCGGATGACTTCGATGACGGCGAACCGCCCTTCGACGAGGACGACAACGCATCCTTGGACGACGATCCGGACCGTCGTTGACGGCCGTGCCGACGAGGCGCAGCGTCACGTGGACCTGGGGAGGCTTCACCCATGACCAGTTTGCTCGCCGCCGCGGCGTTTTTCGTCCTGCTGCACCTGCTCGTATCCGGAACCCGCCTGCGCGACACCCTCACCGGCGTCGTCGGCCCCGGCCCCTATATGGGCCTGTTCTCACTGGCCTCCGTGGCGGGCCTGACCTGGCTGGGCTTCGCCTTCGTCGCCGCCCGGAACGATCCTTCCAACGCCGCCTACTGGCAAGTCACGCCGGTCACCCGTCATGTCCAGCTCGGTCTGCAGCTCCTGGCGACCCTGCTGATCGTGCCCGGTCTGACCACGCCAAATCCCACCAGCGTGGCGCAGGAGGGCGCGCTAGACCGCCCCGACGTGGTCAAGGGCATGCTGCGCATCACCCGTCACCCGTTCCTGTGGGGTGTGGCGATCTGGGCCGCGGGCCATCTGCTGGTGAATGGCGACCGGGCGAGCCTGGTGTTGTTCGGGGCCATGCTGGTCCTGGCGCTGTTCGGAACCTCCAGCATCGACGCCAAGCGCAAGCGGGTGTTGGGCGCCACCTGGGACGGATTCGCGGCCCAGACTTCCAACGTGCCGTTCGCCGCGATCGCGGCGGGCAAGCAGTCCCTGAAGCTCGGGGAGATCGGCTGGTGGCGCATCGCGCTTGCGGTGGCCATCTGGGCCGCTCTGCTCTGGGGTCACCCCTACATGTTCGGCGTCGCGGCTCTGCCCTAGCTCAGC
>NZ_JANOCX010000323.1:0-8981 GCF_031412415.1 Phenylobacterium sp. | reverse complement strand
AATCGAGGACAGCCTCGTAGACGAAGATCGTCGAGCGATTGTCGTCGGGCATGAAGCTGGCGCGCAGGCCACGCGGCGTGGCCTCCACGAAGAAGGGGTTCTGGGTCATGGCGCGGCCAGCCTTGGTCCACAGCGACACCGGCGCCTGCCAGGTCGGCCGGAAATCGTCCACATCGACCAGCTCGAAACCCCCGAGGGTGAAGCTGAACCCCGCCATCGGCGTCGGGTACGACGCCAGGCCGGAACACAGCATCCGTCGCCCGCCGACGAAGTGACAGTCCTGGTAGTCGACGTAGCTGGCGCGATTGGCGATCGGCTTGGCCCTGGCGCCGGCGACCGGCCACCCTCGCCGCATCGGCCAACGATAGAAGGCGCGGCCGCCCCAGTTCACCCCTATCAGCGCCTGACGCTCGCGATCATAGGCGACCGCGCCGATATGGTCGGCGACCCGGAGGACTTCCACCGCGCGAAGGGATCGCGGATCGACGCGATAGATGATCGAGGCGCTGTTGGGCCGATACTCCGCGACAGCGACCCACAGGAACTCGCCGTCGAAGTCGAGGCCGCCCGGATGGTAGATCGCGCCCTCGCCCAGAACGAGATCGCCAAGCAGCGCGCCGTCCGGCCCGATGCGGAAGAGGTGACCCCGCCCAGCGCCCTGGTCGCGGTCAAAGCCCCCCTGTGGTGTCGGATAGCGCTTCGTGTAGGTGAGAATTTCCACCGACGAGACGAAGGTGTCGGGCCCGATGCGGACCATGCCCTGCGGGTGATGGGTCTTGAACCCCACAGGCGTCGCGGAGACCTCCGTCCAGGTCGTTCGCCGGTCGAGCTGCATCACCCGCGCCGCCACATTCGGCGGAGCGGCGGCGGCCGGCGCCACGAGAACACAGATGCTCAGGGCCGCGAGGCGGAGCCAGGTCAGAGCGCGCAACGCCCCGGACCCTAGGGCCGCTTCACCACCACGCCGCCCTTCATGACGAACACCGGCTTTTCCAACGCGGTCACGTCGCTGAGCGGGTCGCCGATAACGCCCATCAAATCGCCGTAGCGGCCCACCGCCACCTGACCCACGTCCTTTTCCCACCCCAGCGCCTGGGCGGCGTTCACCGTGGCCGTCTGGATCGCCTGCAAGGGCGTCGCGCCATAACGGACCATGACGGCGAACTGCTTGGCGTTCTCGCCGTGCGGGAAGATACCGGCGTCGGTGGAATAGATGTGCCGCACGCCCGCCTTCAGGGATTTCTTGAAGTTCTGGCGCTGGATCTCGCCGATATCGCGGTCCTTCTGCAGGTTCTCCTCCAGCACGCCATTCTTCTTGCCCTCGGCCTGGGTGTAGTCGGTGTTGTAGATGTCCATACCGAACCAGGTGCCCTTCTGGGCGGCGAGCTTGATGCCC
Source organism: Phenylobacterium sp. (assembly GCF_031412415.1). Lineage (GTDB taxonomy): Bacteria > Pseudomonadota > Alphaproteobacteria > Caulobacterales > Caulobacteraceae > Phenylobacterium. The sequence continues at coordinate 7,585 of NZ_JANOCX010000323.1, read as the reverse complement.
TCGTCATCCACCAGGCTGGCGTGTTCGATGGTGTCGACGCCGGCCTTGATGGCCGCGGTGATGCCCGGCGCGCCATGGGCGTGGGCAGCGACCTTCATGCCCGCCATGTGCGCTTCCTCGACCACCACGCTCATCTCGTCGAGGGTGAGTTGCTGCGCCCCCGGCGAGGTGCGGCGCGAGAAGACCCCGCCCGTCGCGCAGATCTTGATGACGTCGGCGCCGTACTTGCGCACCCGGCGGACGGCTTCGCGCGCCTGGTCGCGGCCGTTGGCCACATAGGGCGCCTGCTGTTCCATCGAGGGCGGGAAGTAGGTCGAGTCGCAATGCCCGCCCGTCGCGCCAAAGGAATAGGCCGCCGGCACCACACGCGGACCCGGCACGAAGCCGGCCTCGATCGCCTCCTTCAATCCGACATCGCCATAGAATTCCGATCCCACGTTTCGCACCGTGGTGAAGCCCGCCTCCAGGGTGTCCTTGGCGTGTCGGGTGGCGATCACCGTCCCGAAGGCGTCGGAAAACTGCAGCGAGGTGTATCCGCCATAGAGCGGCGAGGAGGTCAGATGGACGTGCATGTCGATCAGGCCCGGCAACAGGGTGACCCCCGGCAGGTTGACCTGTTCGGCGCCGGCGGGGATCGCGTCGCCCTGGCGGCCGACGGCGGTGATCCGTCCGTCGGTCACGATCACCAGCGGCTTCTCGGAAATCTTCCCTGTCGCCACGTCGATCAGGCGCTCGGCGCTGACCGCCACGGTCGCGGCGTTGGCCGAGGTGACGGAAAGCGCCGCGGCGGCGGCGAGAAGAATGGCGCGCATGAGATCCCCCAAAACTGGTCACGCGCAGGTTACGCATGGCTAGGCCGCGCGTCGAGGCGGTGACAGGCGGGCCTGGGTCCGCTATCGGAGCGTCCCGGACTTCAGAAGGGCCGCGACCTTGACCGACGACGCCGAAGAACAGGGCTGGGCCACCGCGAAGACCTTGGCCACGGCCCTGCCCTATATCCAGATCTATGACCGCGAGGTCGTGGTGATCAAATACGGCGGCCACGCCATGGGCGAGGAGAGCGTCGCGCGCCTGTTCGCCGCCGACGCCGTGCTGCTGAAGATGCTGGGCTGCCACCCGGTGGTCGTTCATGGCGGCGGGCCGCAAATCTCCCGGATGCTGGATAAGGCCGGCGTGAAGTCCAGCTTCATCGACGGGCTGCGGGTGACCGACGAGGCCACCATGGAGGTCGCCGAGATGGTGCTGTCGGGCGCCATCAACAAGGAGATCGCCAACTGGATCACGCTCGCCGGCGCCGAGGCCGACGTGCGCGGCGTGGGGCTGTCGGGCAAGGACGCCCGCCTGATCACCGTGGAGAAGGCGGTCCGCACCAAGAAGGATCCCGACAGCCAGATCGAACAGGCTGTCGACCTGGGCTTCGTGGGCGAACCGACCGCGATCGATCCCAAGCTGATCGAAGCCCTGATCTACGCCGACGAGGACTATGTCCCGGTGATCGCGCCCATCGGCACCTCGGTGGAGGGCATGACCTACAACATCAACGCCGACACCGTGGCCGGCGCCCTGGCGGGAGCCCTGAACGCCAAGCGCATGCTGCTGCTGACCGACGTGCGCGGGGTTCTGGACGCCAATGGCGAGTTGGTCCGCCAGATGACCGTCGCCGAGGCCCGCGCGGCCATCGACGACGGCGTCGCCACCGGCGGCATGATCCCCAAGCTGGAAACCGCCATCGCCGCCGTGGAGTCGGGCGTCGAGGCCGTCGTGATCCTGGACGGCCGACGGCCGCACGCGATGCTGGTGGAGCTATTCACCGAGCATGGCTCGGGAACCCTCATCTGCGCATGACCGCCGATCTGACCCATATCGACACCTGGCTCTTCGACCTGGACAACACGCTCTATCCTGAGGAGTCCGGCTTCATGGGCTCCGTCGAGGGGCGGATGACCGACTTCGTGGCCAAGGTCTCGGGCCTGCCCCGGGACCAGGCCTACGCGCTCCAGAAAAAGTACCTGGCGGAGCACGGTTTGACGCTGAAGGGCCTGATGTTGAACCACGGCGTCGACCCGGCCGATTTCCACGCCTTGTTCCACGACCTGTCGCTGGAGGTCCTGGCCCAGGATCCGAAGTTGCTGATCGCGCTGGCCAAGCTGCCGGGCCGCCGATTCATCTTCACCAACGCCGACGACAAGCACGCCGAGCGCGTGATGGCCCATCTGGGCCTGGCCGACCTGTTCGACGACGTCTTCCACATCCACTCGTTCGGCTTCGCGCCCAAGCCTGATCCCCTGGGCTTTCACCGGATGATCGAGGGCCACGGCATGGATCCCATGGCCACCGCCTTCTTCGAGGACAGCGAGCGCAATCTGAAGCCCGCCGCCGACCTCGGGATGACGACCGTCCTGGTCGGCCCCCGCGCCAGCGCCTCCAACGCCGATTTCGTCCACCACCGCACCGCCAAGCTCACGCCCTTCCTCAGCGAAGCGCGCCTGAAGGAAGCCGCCTGATGTCAAATGACCTGAAGTCCGTGATCGAAGCCGCCTGGGAGGCGCGCGACGAGGTCAACACCTCCACCCAGGGCGCCGTGCGCGAAGCCGTCGAAGAAACGCTGAACCAGCTCGACGCCGGGACCTTGCGGGTCGCCACCCGCGGGGACGACGGCGTCTGGACGACCCATCAGTGGGCCAAGCAGGCGATCCTGCTGTCCTTCCGCCTCTTCGCCAACAAGCTGGTCGAGGCCGACGCGCCAGGCCCCTACTGGGACAAGGTGCCGTCCAAGTTCACCGGCTGGGACGCCGCGCGCTTCGAGGCTGCGGGCTTCCGCGCCGTTCCGGGCTGCGTGGTCCGCCGCGGCGCCTTCATCGCCAAGGGCGCGGTGCTGACGCCGTCCTTCGTGAACATCGGCGCCTATGTCGATGAGAACACCATGGTCGACACCTGGGCCACGGTCGGCTCCTGCGCCCAGATCGGCAAGAACGTCCACCTGTCGGGCGGCGCCGGGATCGGCGGGGTTCTCGAGCCTCTGCAGGCCAATCCGACCATCATCGAGGACAACTGCTTCATCGGCGCCCGCTCGGAAGTGGCCGAGGGCGTCATCGTTCGCGAGGGCAGCGTTCTGTCCATGGGCGTCTACCTGACCTCCACCACTCCGATCGTCGACCGCCGTACCGGCGAAGTCTTCACCGGCGAGGTCCCGCCTTATTCGGTGATCATGTCGGGCAGCCGGCCCAGCCCCCACGAGGGTCTGCCGTCCACCTACTGCGCCGTGATCATGAAGACCGTCGACGCGCGGACCCGGTCCAAGACCAGCATCAACGAGCTGCTGCGGGACTGACCCGCCGCGTTCGCGGTCGCGCTAGTAAGGCGTCCCATCCTTGTGGACGTAGTCCGGCGAGTTCGCGGGGGCGTCCAGGTCGATGTCGGGATAATGGCAGCCTGACCCCTCGCGGCGCGAGCCGACCTCCAGCACCACGGCGACCCTGTCGCTGCGGTTCTGCAGGTGGTGGCCGTTGGCCACGTCGCTGGGAAAGCCCGCGAAGTCGCCGGCGACCAACACGGTCTCGACGCCCTCCTCCACCAGCACCACCTCGCCCTCCACGACCATCAGGAACTCGTCCTCCTGCTCATGCCAGTGACGTTGCGCCGACCATTGGCCGGGCGGCAGGCGCAGCAGGCTGACGCCGAAGTCGGTCAGGCCGACGGCGTCTCCCAGCTTGGTGCGGCTGATCTGGGCGCACATGGCGCTGAACGGCGGAGGGTAGCTGTCCCCGTGCTTTGTGAGTGCGACAGCGGGGTCGATCTTCGGCATGCGCAGGTTCCGTTTGCGATTGGGCCGCGCGAACCGTAAAGCGCGACCATGTCCGCCGCCATCGATCCCGTCGCCCTCACCCAGGAATTGATCCGCCGCCCGTCGGTGACCCCCGCCGACGAGGGGGCCATGGACATCGTTCAGCGCACCCTGGAGGCCCTGGGCTTCGCCTGCCGACGCATGAGGTTCGGCGAGATCGAGAACCTCTACGCCCGCTACGGGACCGCCCGGCCCAACCTCTGCTTCGCCGGCCATTCCGACGTGGTCCCGGTAGGCGACGCCGCCGCCTGGAGCCGCGAGGCCTTCGCCGCCGAGATCGTCGACGGCATGCTGATCGGTCGCGGCGCCGTGGACATGAAGAGCGCCGTGGCCGCCTTCGCCGCCGCCGCCGCCAAGGCGATCGCCGCAGGCCAGGTGAGAGGCTCGCTGTCCTTCCTGATCACCGGCGACGAGGAGGGCGTGGCGACTCACGGCACCAAGATGGTGGTCGAGGCCCTCAAAGCTGAAGGCGAGATCCTGGACCATTGCGTGGTGGGCGAGCCCTCCAGCGCCGAAACCTTTGGCGACATGATCAAGATCGGTCGGCGCGGCTCGATCAACGCCTGGATCACCGTTGATGGGAAACAGGGCCATGTTGCCTATCCCCATCGTGCGGCCAATCCGATCCCGGTGCTGATCGACCTGCTGGCCAAGCTTCAGAGCCACAGGCTGGACGACGGCTTCCTGGGCTTCCAGCCGTCCAATCTGGAAGTCACCACGGTCGATGTCGGCAACGCCGCGACCAACGTGATTCCGACCCAGGCTAAGGCGCGGCTGAACATCCGCTTCAACCCGAGCCACCGGGGCGCCGACCTCGCCGCCTGGATCGCGCGCGAAGCCGCCGCCATCGACTTCGCCGGGACCATCAAGGTCGAGCCGGTGATCAGCGGCGAGGCCTTCCTCACCGAGCCCGGCCCGTTCACCGACGTGGTCGCCGCCGCGGTGACCGACGTCGCCGGCCGCGCGCCGGAACTCTCCACCACAGGCGGCACCTCGGACGCGCGCTTCATCCGCGACCTCTGTCCCGTGGTGGAGCTGGGCTTGGTCGGAACCACCATGCACGCCGTCGACGAGCGCGCGCCGGTCGACGAAATCCACAAACTCCAGGCCGTCTACGAACGTCTGATCGCGCGCTATTTCGCGGCGTTCGGCGCGTAGTCCACGCCCGTTAGATAGAGGCCATCCGGCGGGGCGACCGGCCCGCAAGCCGCGCGGTCGCGGGCCTCCAACGCGTTTTTCAGGTCCCCGGGGCTCCACCGGCCGACTCCCACCTCGGCGATCGACCCGGTCAGGGACCGGACCTGGCGGTGCAGGAAGGAGCGGGCCTCGAAGACCAGCCGCACCTCGTCGCCCTCCCGGCGCACACTGGCGACATCCAGGGTCTTCTCCGGCGACTTGGCCTGGCAGTGAATGTGCCGGAAGGTCGTGAAGTCGTGATGGCCGATCAGGACCTTGGCCGCCTCGTGCATGGCCTCGGCGTCCAGCGGCTTGGCCACATGCCAGACCCGGCCTTGGTCCAGCCCCGGCGGCGCGCGCCGGTTGAGGATCCGGTACAGATAGCGCCGCCCCGTGGCCGAGAACCGCGCATGCCAGTCGTCTTCCACGCGCTGCGCGTCCAGCACGACGATTGGCTGCGGCCGCAGGTGGGCGTTGAGCGCGTCACGCACGACTTCGGCCCGCCAGTCTTTCGTCAGGTCGATATGGACAACCTGGCCGGTGGCGTGGACCCCGGTGTCGGTGCGGCCCGCCGCGTGGACTCGCAGCGTCTCGCCGCAGAAGCCCTCGACGGCTCGTTCGAGGGAGACCTGCACCGACGGCAGGCCGTCCTGGGCCTGGAAACCGCGATAGGGCCGGCCGTCATACTCGATGGTGAGCCGATAGCGGGGCATCAGCCCAGCACCGTCCCGACCGCCACAGGCCGCCCACGCAGGAATGTCGCCGCATCCTGCGGTCCCTTGCCCTCGCGTTGCACCCGCAGCAGGCGCACCGCGCCCTCGCCGCAGGCCACCAGCAGAGCGTCATCCAGGACGGCGCCAGGCGCGCCTTCAGCGTCTTCCAGGCTGGACAAGAGAGCCTTCACCCGCACAGGCCCGCGCTCGGTCGGCAGTTCGAACCAGGCGCCGGGAAAGGGCGACAAGCCCCGGATCTTTCGGTCGACCTCGACGGCGGGCTTGGTCCAGCGGAGGCGCGCCTCCTTGGGTCGGATCTTCTTGGCGTAGGTTTCGCCCTCGGCCGGCTGGGGCCTGGCCACCGCCACACCGCGTTCGACCGCCGCCATGGTGCGCGCCAGCAAGGCCGCCCCAGCCACCGCCAGGCGGTCGTGGAGGCTGCCGGCGGTCTCCAGGGCGTCGATGCGAAGGGTCTCGGACGCCAGGACCGGACCCTCGTCCAGCCCCTCGGTCATCTGCATGACCTCGGCGCCGGTGACCTTGTCCCCGGCCATGATCGCTCGCTGGATCGGCGCTGCGCCGCGCCAGCGGGGCAAGAGCGAGGCGTGCAGGTTGAAACAGCCCAGGCGCGGGGCGTCGAGCACGGCGGCCGGCAGGATTTGACCGAAGGCCACCACCACGCCGGCTTCCAGGTTCAAGGCCTCGAAGGCTTCGATGTCGGCGGGATCGCGCATGGAGACCGGCGTGCGGACCGGAATGCCGCGCGCCTCGGCATAGGCGTGGACCGGCGACGGCTTCAACTCCTGGCCCCGGCCGCGCGGGGCGGGGGGCTGGGAATAGACGCAGGCGATCTCGTGGCCGGCCTCCACGAGAGCGGCCAGGGCGGCGACGGCGAAGTCGGGGGTTCCGAGGAAGGCGATACGCATTGACGCCGGTTTAGCCGCGTGGCGAACTTTTAGGAACCGCGCGCAAGCTTGGCCGTTACCTTGAGCGCTCGGATAGGGAGTCCTGAACCATGCGCACCATTCTGACCGCTGCCGCACTTGTGGCCGTCTTCGGCCTCGCCGCCTGCTCGCCGGCGGAACAGGCTGACGCAAAGGCCGACGCCCAGACGACCGCCGACAAGATCGCCGCGGAGACCAAGGAAGCCGCCAACACAGTGGCCACCGAGACCAAGGACTTCGCCAACAGCCCTGAGGTCAAGCAGGCCGGCGCGGAGATCAAGGAAGCGGCCAAGGAAGCCGGGACCGCGGTCAAGGAAGGCGCCAAGGACGCCACGGTCGAGGCCAAGCAGGCGATCCATGACGCCACCGCCCCGACCCCGGCCGACAAGGCGCGCCAGGACGCGAAGTAGACCCTAGGCCGCGCGGGCCTGCTTCTTGACCTTGGCGACCGCGCGGTCGCGCTTCAGGCGCGAGAGATAGTCGATGAACAGCACGCCTTGAAGATGGTCCATCTCGTGCTGGATGCAGACGGCGAACAGGCCCTCGGCGTCCTCGATCACTTCCTCGCCCTGGTAGTTCAGATACTTGAGCTTGACGCGGTCGGGACGTTCGACCTCGTCGAAGATCTCCGGCACCGACAGGCAGCCCTCTTCGTAGGGGAGGGTCGCGTCCGACGACCAGAGGATTTCCGGGTTCACGAAGTAGCGCGGCGCGGGCTCTTCCTCGGGACCGGCGAGGTCCATGACGATCACCCGCTTGGGCACGCCGACCTGGATCGCGGCCAGGCCGATGCCGGGAGCGTCGTACATGGTCTCCAGCATGTCATCCATGAGCGCGCGCAGCTCATCGTCGACCTTCTCCACAGGCTGAGACACCTGCTTGAGGATCGGATCGGGGACGACGAGGAT
>NZ_JANOCX010000322.1:0-27852 GCF_031412415.1 Phenylobacterium sp. | reverse complement strand
CCGGCCGGTACGGCGATGCCCGGCAGGCCTGCCATGTTGACGGTAACGGTGAAGACGTCGTTGAGATACATCGCCACCGGATCGGCGGCCAGGGTTTCGTCGCCGACGCCGAAGGCGGCCGACGGGGTGGCCGGGGTCAGGATGGCGTCGACGCCAGCATTGAAGGCGTCTTCGAAGTCCTTCTTGATCAGCGTGCGGACCTTCTGCGCCTTGACGTAGAAGGCGTCGAAATAACCTGCAGACAGCACGTATGTGCCGATCATGATGCGGCGCTTCACCTCGCGGCCGAACCCGGCGGCGCGGGTCAGTTCGTACATGTCGGTGATGTCCTTGCCCGAAACGCGCAGGCCATACTTGACGCCGTCATAGCGGGCGAGGTTGGACGAGGCTTCGGCTGGGGCGACGATGTAGTAGGCCGGCAGGGCATATTTGGTGTGCGGCAGGCTGATATCCTTGACCGTGGCGCCCTCGGCCTTGAGCCATTCGAGGCCCTGGCTCCAGAGCTTTTCGATCTCGGCCGGCATGCCATCCATGCGGTATTCACGCGGCACGCCGATGGTCAGGCCCTTGACGCCACGTTCAACGGCGGCCGCAAAGTCCGGCACGGCCAGATCGACGCTGGTCGAATCCTTGACGTCGAAACCGGACATCGAGGTCATCATGATCGCCGCGTCTTCCACCGTGCGGGCGATCGGGCCGGCCTGGTCGAGCGAGGAGGCGAAGGCCACCACGCCCCAGCGCGAGCAGCGGCCATAGGTCGGCTTGATGCCGACCGTGCCGGTGAACGCGGCGGGCTGGCGGATGGAGCCGCCCGTGTCCGTCGCCGTCGCGCCCAGGCACAATTCGGCCGCGACAGCCGCCGCCGAACCGCCCGACGAGCCGCCCGGCGTCAGCTTCTGATTGCCGCCCTCGGCACGCCACGGGTTCACCACCGGACCGAAGGCCGAGGTCTCGTTGGACGAGCCCATGGCGAATTCGTCCATGTTCAGCTTGCCCAGCATCACCGCCCCGTCGCGCCACAGGTTGGCGGTGACGGTGGATTCGTAGGTGGGCACGAAGTTGCCGAGGATGTTCGACCCCGCGGTGGAGCGGACGCCTTCGGTGCAGAAGAGATCCTTGATCCCCAGCGGCGCGCCGTCCAGCCGGCCGGCCTGCCCCTTGGCCCGGCGGGCGTCAGAGGCCTTGGCCATCTCCAGCGCCTTCTCGGGGGTCTCCAGGACATAGGCGTTGAGGTCACGGGCGGCCTCCACCGCGGCCACGTGGGCGGCGGTGATCTCCTCGGAGGAGAACGACTTGGCGGTCAGGCCGTCGAGGGCGGCCTTCAAGGTCAGCGAGGTGAGCAACGACATCTATTCCACCACCTTGGGCACGACGAAGAAGCCGTCGACGCTCTTGGGCGCGTTGGAGAGCACCTTGGCGGCGTCACCGCCTTCGGTGACCACATCCTCGCGCATCGGGGCGGGCATGTGGACGGCCGAGGTCATCGGCTCGACGCCGTCGGTGTCGACCTCGGCGAGTTGCTCGATCCAGGTCATGATGCCGTTGAGCTCACTCGCCAGAGCTTCCAGCTTTTCCTCGGGCTCGGCGATCCGCGCGAGCCTGGCGACCTTGCGTACGGTCGCCGCGTCGATGGCCATGGGGCCCTCCTCAATCTCAGAGGCTTGCCCTAGCCGTGCGCGGCGGTCTTTGACAAGTGATCCCTGGTGTCAGCCCGGCGCGAGGCGGGCCTCCAGTTCGGCGAGATCGGTCACGAACCACACATGCCGACCGCGATTGGACTCATAGACGAAGTCGCGCAGCGCCGTGCTCTTGGCCACGTGCCGGGAGATGTCCCCGACGATGGCAAGCCTGATCCCATAGTTGACGAACTTCTGGATCGCGTCGCCCGCGATACGGGTCGCGAGCACGAAGAAGTCGTCGCCCAGCCGTTCGGCGGGGATCGCAGCCCAGGCCACGCCCTCGCCCAGCGCCTCGCCGATCAAGTCCACGGCGTCGCTTTCGCCGCGCATAGGCGGGCCGTCGTCGGCGAAGACCAGCACCTGCACGCCGCCAAGGCGTTGCAGCCGGCTCACGTCGCCCTCCGCAGGAACTCGTCGATCGCCTGGGTCTGACCCGGCAGGAAGTGACGCCCTTCCGGCAGATAGCGGACCTCCGCCCCGGGCGCGTGCGCCTGAAGCCTCCGCCGCGTCCCGTCCGAATCCAGCAGCACGTCCTTGCCCCCGACAATCGCCAAGACCGGCATGGTCAGTCGGGCAAGCGCCTCGTCGCTGAAGACCGGGATCTTCAACGGTCGCGCGCGCGTGCTGGTCGTGACCAGGGTCATGAAGGCCATGAGTTCGCGCGCGACGGGAGGCGGATCCTCCGGCGCTTCGCCGAACACCATCTCGAACAGCTTCCTCTGTCCCCACGGACCTAGCAGCAGCAGGGGCAGCGCCTTCAGCAGCAGGTTCTTCTGTCCTCCGACACCCGCGGGACATAGCAGCGCGATGCTCGTCACCCGTTCAGACCGCCGCGTGGCGTAGTCGAGCGCCAGCCACCCACCCAGAGAGATGCCGACCAGGCTTACTTGCCGAAAGCCAAGCGCGGCCGTCACCTCGTCCAACCAATTGACGTAAGCCTCACCACCTAGGGGCGGTCGGACGGGCGCGCTGAACCCGGCGTCACCGGGCACATCGATCAGGAACGTGCGGAAGGTCTGTGACCAGACCAGGCTGTCGAACATCCAGGTCACGGCGTTGGCCTGCGCGCCGTGCAGGGCGATCAACGCCGGTGCGTCCTTCGGGCCACAGGCGATCACGAAGGTCTCACCTTGGCTGGTGGGAATGCGGAGCTCCTCCTTGGGGATTGGCCAAGTGTCCAGCAACTTGCGATAGCCTGCTTCGACCGCCTCCTGAGCCGCCTGCGACTTGTAGATCGCGCTCATCGGTAGGCCTCCGCCCAGACGCCGATCAGCTTCAGCAGGTCGCGCGCGACGTCCAGGTCGCCCACCAGGATGATCTTCAGTCGCCTGCGCTCGCGGTCGTGGATGGTTTGGGCGCGCATTGGCGGCTCACCCGCGCCCCGGGTGTTCATCGTTCCCATCAGGGCGTTGGTTATCCGGATGGCGGCGTCCAGATCGACGCCGTCGATCTCCACGATGCTGGAGACCTCCACGTAGCGGCCGACCGGCGTGGGCTGGCCGGTGAAGGCCTCGAGGTCGGCGCGGGCGATCCGGTACTGCTTCCCGATGCGAACGGCGTTGAGCCGACCCTCCCGGATGTAGCTACGGACGGTCCGAACATGCAGGCCCAGCCGCTCGGCGACCTGTTCCACGGAATACAGCTCTTGCGACACGGCGCGATTCCCAGGGAAAAACTACGTAAACTTCCCTATCACACCCTATACGTCGGTCAATACATGCGTTTTTGTCACTTCGCGCGTCCCTCCGGCCCGGCTATGGAAGCCCATGGCCGTCGTCGATCTCACTGAACTCCCCGCCCTCCTGCCCCGCTATGGCGCGCTGGTGGGGCTGGACCTGGGCGAGAAGACCATTGGCGTGGCGGTGTCGGATCCGACCCGGACGGTGGCGAGCCCCCTGACCCTGATCCGCAAGACCAAGTTCACCGAGGACGCCAAGGCCCTGTTCAAGGTCATGGACGGCCGCGAGGTCGCCGCCATCGTCGTGGGCCTGCCGGTCAATATGGACGGGACGGAAGGCGTGCGATGCCAGTCCAACCGCGCCTTCGCTCGCAACCTCCTGCGCCTTCGCGCCGAGCTGATCATCGCCTTCTGGGACGAGCGGATGTCGACCATGGCCGTCAACCGCTTCCTGATCGATGAGGCCGACATCAACCGCGCCCGCCGCGCGGAGGTCGTCGACAAGATGGCGGCCGCCTGGATCCTCCAGGGCGCGCTCGAGCGCCTGATGAACCTTAAGCCCTAGGTCTTCCGCACAAACGTGCCGTGTAGGGTGGCCGGCAGCGCAACCTCGGCCCGCCAGGTGCAGATCGGCCCGGCGGCGACCCTGCGGGCGTCGAAGACGTGCAACTCGGTCGCCTTGGCGTCGAGATTGATGCTCGTGCCCACCAGCCAGCCGTCGAACTCCGCCGTGCCGCCAGGACGCGGCGTGAACACCACCTCCTCCATGATCTGACGCGGCCCCAGGTCGTAGCGTTCGGTCTTGCTACGCGTCCAATCGCAGACGGCGACGCCCTGGAAGAGCGGATGGCTGGCCGAGCCGCCCAGACAGGCGCTGAATGACCGAGTCCGACCGGCGTAGCGCGGATCGGTCTTGGGGAACTCCACCACCAGCCCCGAGGCCGCCATCCAGGCCTTGCCGTCGGCGCGCAGGGTCACGAGGGTGAGATCGGTGTCCGCGCCGCCCTTGGGCGCCTTGCCCTGCATCATGTCGACCGCGCCCTGGACGCCGAAGTCCGGATTGGGAGAGGTGCAGATATCGAAACGGATCGTGCCTTCCTTGTCCTCCCAGGCGTCGCCCATGTGGAAGAACGAGAAGGCGGGCAGCTCATAGACCCGGCGTTTCGACAGGTCGTCCTTGTCCAGCACCAGGACCTGGGTCCCCTGTTCCGGCTTCCAGACATATCCGGCCGAGATCGGGGCGACCAATCGCTCGTGCATCCACGGCTGCAGCACCAGGATCAGATGGCGCGCCGTGGCCGTGAAGTCATGCACATAACTGGCGCGCGGCAGGACGATCGGCGTGACGCCTTCCAGCGCGCCATCGGCGGCCAGGCGCCAGACCACCGCGCGCTTGCCGGAGACCCCCAGGTTCCAGACCCGGCCGTCCGGATTGAAGCGGGGATGGGCCAGGAACGGCATGCCCTTGAGGTCCGGACGGAAGGTGTGCAGGCCCCGGGTTTCCAGGGTCGCGGGATCCATGGCGACCGGCGATCCGGCCTCCCATAGGGCCCACAGGTCCTTGCCCGCCATCATCACCGAGATATTGGCGGCGTTCACGTCGTCGGGACCGCCGACAGCGGCCGTGGGACTGCCGATGGTGCCGAAGCCCGGCGTCACCACCGCGTTGGCCGCCGTGTCGGCGCGGCGCTTGGCGGTGTCGACGAAGCGGGCGGCGAGCGTGGCCTTGCCGTCATCGATGCGGAAGCGCCGCATCATGCCGTCGCCGTCGAACCAGTGGGTCACCGAACCGCCGGGGCGGCGGAACTTGGCTGGACCATTCCGATAGAGCACGCCGCCTAGGCCCGCCGGAGCGCGGCCGTGCACGAGCCGCATGGCCTGGGTCGGAACATCGGCCTCGACATCGGCGACGCTCAGGGTCCAGTCGCCGGAGTTTGCGGCGGCGGCCAGCAGGGTTTCCGGGGTGAAGGCAAGCGCGCCGAAGCCGGCGGCGGAGGTCAGAAAGGCGCGGCGATTCATGATCTTGCTCCGGAACTTTGACATCAGTCGATGGTCATGGCGTGGACGGTCGCGTCACCCTCGACGGTGAAGGCGGCGGCTGACCACTTGGCCGGTCCCATCGTCCCGACCGCGTTGTTCGAGAAGGCGAAGGGTTCGATCGGCATGCCGAAGGGGTTGGTCCCCATTTTCCCGTCGCCGTTCAGGTCGTGGAACGCCTTGATCGCGTAGCGGCCGGGCGCCAACCCCGCGATCTTGGTCTCGACGCGAGCCGCAGTCGCCGGGATGGCGGTTGCGCTGGCCGGCTTGCCGCCGTCGTAGGCCGCCTCGCTGTCGTAGACGGCGACCATGATCGCCCCCTTCTGGTCCTTGATCCCCTCGAAGGCGACGGTGAGCGCGGTCTGGGCCGCGGCGGGAAGAGGGCCCGCGGCGGCGATCGCCACGGTGGCGCAGGCGGTCAGCAAGAGTTGGGCGGGGGACATGTGATCTCCTCGGGAACATTCGATGACCTCGACCTAGAGGGCCCCAACGCGCCCCGCATCCGACGTTGCGCCAGGCGCCGCGTGGGCTTCGCGGACGGACGCCTCCGCCGTTCGCGCTTCGCCAATGGCAGGGCTTTCGGATGACGCCTTGGCTTGCCCAGGAAAGCCGCCTAAGACGCGCCTTTAATGAACGCCGCCCCAACAGGTCTGAACGAGGTCCTTGGTCGGACCTTCCCCTTCCCCAAGCGGCATTTCCTGTCGGTGGTGGATTTGAACCCCGTGGAGGTCGCCGGCCTCCTGGATCTGGCCGACAGCTTCGTCGCCCTCAACCGCCAGACCTCGAAGAAGCTCGACCTGCTCAAGGGTCGCACGCTGATGAACCTGTTCTTCGAGAACTCCACCCGAACCCAGAGCTCCTTCGAGCTGGCCGGCAAGCGGCTGGGCGCCGACGTGGTCAATATGAGCCCGCGCTCCTCGTCGATCTCCAAGGGTGAGACCCTGATCGACACCGCCGTGACGCTGAACGCCATGCAGCCCGACCTGCTGGTGGTGCGCCACGCCTCCTCCGGCGCGGCCTCGCTGCTCTCGCAGAAGGTCACCTGCTCGGTGATCAACGCCGGCGACGGCCAGCACGAGCATCCGACCCAGGCCCTGCTGGACGCGCTGTCCATGCGCCGCGCGTTCGGTCGGATCGCCGGTCTGCGGGTCGCCATCTGCGGCGACGTCCTGCACAGCCGCGTGGCGCGCTCCAATGTGGGCCTGTTGCAGATGATGGGCGCGGAGGTGCGGCTGGTGGGACCGCCCACCCTGATGCCGTCGGAGGCCGAACGCTGGGGCGCGGCGGTGCATCACAACATGCGCGAGGGCATCGCCGACTGCGACGTGGTGATGATGCTGCGACTTCAACTCGAGCGGATGGACGGGGTCATGGCCCCGTCCCAGCGCGAGTACTTCCGCTTCTACGGCCTGGACCGCGAGAAACTGGCCCACGCCTCGCCCGGCGTGCGGGTCATGCATCCCGGCCCGATGAACCGTGGCGTCGAGATCGATTCCGACGTGGCCGACGACCTGTCCGTCTCGCTGATCCAGGATCAGGTGGAGATGGGCGTGGCCGCGCGCATGGCGATCCTGGCGTCGTTGGCCGCGCGGCTGGACAACGCCTGATGGGCAAGCTCGCCTCCGTCTGCGTGTTCTGCGGGTCCAGCCCCGGCGGAGACCCCGCCTATCGGGCCGCGGCCGAGACCCTGGGCAGGGCCGTCGCCAATCGCGGCCAGCGCCTGGTCTATGGCGGCGCCAAGGTGGGGCTGATGGGCGCTCTCGCCGACGCGGCGCTGGACGCCGGCGGCGAGGTCGTCGGCGTCATACCCGCCGCCCTGGCCGACAAGGAGATCGCCCACGACGGCCTGTCGCGGCTGGAGATCGTCGCCTCGATGCACGAACGCAAGGCGCGGATGGCCGAACTTTCCGACGGCTTTATCGCCCTGCCGGGCGGGGTCGGCACCCTGGAGGAGATCTTCGAGATCTGGACCTGGGGCCAGCTCGGCTTCCACGCCAAGCCGGCGGGGTTCCTGAACGCGCTGGGCTACTACAACGCCCTGCGCAACTTCGTGGATCACGCCGTGGGCGAGGCGTTCCTTCAGGCTCCGCACCGCGACATGATCATCTTCCGCGAGGACACCGCCCAGATGCTGGACGCCATGGACGCCTATGCGCCGCCCGTGGTCGAGAAGTGGATCGGACGGCCCGAACTATGACCCAGCGCCCGACCGCCTTCGTGAACGCCCGCCTCGTCGACCCCGCCAGCGGCTGGGACGGCCCCGGCGCCCTGCTGGTGGGCGAGAACGGCAAGATCGCAGATATCGCCCAGGGCGGCGATCTGGGAACCCTGTCGGCCGACATCGAGGTCATCGACGCGCGCGGCGCCATGCTGGCTCCCGGACTGGTCGACCTGCGGGTCAAGACCGGCGAACCGGGCGCCGAGACCAAGGAAACCCTCAAGTCGGCGGCGCTGGCGGCGGCGGCCGGCGGCGTCACGTCCATCGTCCTGCAGCCCGACACCGATCCGGTGATCGACGAGGCCTCGGTGGTCGACTTCATCCTGCGCCGGACACGCGATATCGAACTGGTCCACGTCTATCCCGCCGGCGCCGCCACCAAAGGCTGCCGCGGCGAGCGGATGGCCGAGATCGGGCTGATGGCCGAGGCCGGTTGCGTCTACGTCACCGACGCCGACCGACCCATCGTCGACTCCAAGGTCCTGCGCCGGGTTCTGTCCTACGCCAAGAGCTTCAATGTCCTGGTGGCGCACCGGCCGTCCGACCCGTGGCTGGCCAACGGCGCGGCGGCCACCGAGGGCGAGTTCGCCGGCCGCATGGGCCTGCCCAGCGTGCCCCCCATCGCCGAGAAAATCATGCTGGAGCGCGACCTGGCGCTGGTCGAGCTGACCGGCGCGCGCCTGCTGGTCGACCAGGTGACCACCGCCTGCGCCCAGGAGAGCCTGGCGCGCGGCAAGGCCAAGGGCCTGCCGGTCACGGCGACCACCTCGATAAACCACCTGTCGTTCAACGAGATCGACATCGGGGACTACCGCACCTTCCTGAAGTTCGATCCGCCTGTGCGCGGCGAGGATGACCGCCAGGCGACCATCGAGGCCCTAGCCAGCGGCCTGATAGACATCGTGGTCTCCGCCCACGCCCCGGCCCCGGCCGAGGACAAGCGCCTGCCCTATGACGAGGCCGCGCCTGGCGCCGTGGGCCTCCAGACCCTGCTGGCCGCCCTGCTCGCCTTCCACCACGAGGGCCGCATCCCGCTCATCGACCTGATGCGCGCGGTGACCAGCCGCCCGGCCGACCTGCTGGGCCTGGCCGCCGGGCGGCTCGCCAAGGGCGCGCCCGCCGACCTGGTGCTCTGCGACCTCAACGCCCCCATCGTCGTCGACCTGGAAAAGCTCAAGTCCAAGTCCCGCAACTCACCCTTCGACGGGCGCAGGCTGCAGGGCGAGGTGATGATGACGCTGGTGGACGGCCGGGTCGTTTATCGGGCCTGACGCTCGCGTCGCGACAAGAACAATTGACGAACACGCTGACGTTGCGCCAAGCTCAGCTTTGGGCTGGAGGGATGACGTCTGGCCTAGGCCCGGCTACCACTGGGCCAAGACGAGGAAACGCCAATGCCTGAGTCACTCAGTCCCGCGCTGATCGCGGCCGCCATCGTCGGCGGCTACCTGCTGGGCTCCATCCCCTTCGGCCTGATCGCCACCAAGCTGGGCGGCCAGGGGGATATCCGCAGTATCGGCTCGGGCAATATCGGAGCGACGAATGTCCTGCGCACCGGCCGCAAGGACCTGGCGGCCCTGACCTTGCTGGGCGACGGGGGCAAGGGCGCGGTCGCCGTGCTGCTGGCCTGGCTAGCGACGCGAGACAAGGGCGTAGACGCTCAGGCGATGCTGACGGCGCTGGCCGGCGGCGCGGCCTTCCTGGGCCACTGCTTCCCAGTCTGGCTGAAGTTCAAGGGCGGCAAGGGCGTGGCCACCTTCTTCGGCACCCTGCTGGCGGCGGCCTGGCCCGTGGGAATCGCGGCCGGCGCCACCTGGATCCTGGTCGCCTTCCTGTTCCGCATCTCGGCCTTGGCGGGTCTGGTCGCGGCCGTCATGGCGCCCATCTACGCGGTCTTTGTCTTCGACCGCCCCTATGCCATCGCCGCCATGGCCCTGTTCATGGCGGTGCTGATCTTCGTCCGCCACAAGGAAAACATCGCCCGGCTGCTTAAGGGCCAAGAGCCTCGGATCGGCGGCAAGAAGGACAAAGAGTCGGCGTGATTCGAGCGTTGACCAACGCCGGACGGCGCGACTGGCTACGCCTTGCCCGCACCGAGAACGTCGGGCCCGTCACCTTCCAGCATCTCATCGGCCGATATGGAGAGGCCTCGCTGGTGCTGGCCGCCCTGCCCGATCTCGCCCGACGCGGCGGTCGGGTCTCGGCCCTCGACATTCCGAGCGTCACCGAGGTCGAGCGCGAGCTGGAAGCCGGCGCGGCCCTGGGCGCGCGGCTGATCTGCGCCTGCGAGGCCGATTTTCCCGCGCCCCTGGCGGCCCTGGACCCGCCGCCGCCCGTGATCTGGGCGCGAGGCGAGCCCCGCCTGCTATCGCGCCCGGCCGTCGCCATCGTCGGCGCACGCGTCGCCTCCGCCGGCGGCCAGCGGTTCGCGCGTGGCCTGGCCTCGGACCTGGGCGCGGCGGGCCTGGTGGTCATCTCCGGCATGGCGCGCGGCATAGACGGCGCCGCGCATGAGGGATCGCTGCCCACCGGGACCGTCGCCGTCCTGGGCGGCGGGATCGACGACATCTATCCCCGCGAGCATCGCGATCTCTATGACCGGATCGTCGAACAGGGCTGCGTCGTATCTGAAAGTGCGCCCGGCCGCACCGCCACGGCCAAGGACTTCCCCCGCCGCAACCGGCTGATCTCGGGGCTGTCGCAAGCCGTGGTGGTGGTCGAGGCGGAATTGCGCTCGGGCTCGCTGATCACCGCGCGCCTCGCCGCCGAGCAGGGCCGCGAGGTCCTGGCCGTGCCGGGCTCGCCTTTGGACCCCCGAGCGCGCGGGACCAACGACCTCATTCGACAGGGCGCGGCTCTCTGCGAAGGGGTCGAGGACGTGCTGCGCGCCCTGGAAGGGTTCGGCGGCTTCCGCGCGCCCGATCGCGCGTTTGAGCCGGCCGTGGCGGCGACGCCGGACGCCGACGTCGCCAAGGTGCGTGAACGGGTCGCGGGGCTGCTGTCGCCCACCCCGGTATCGCGAGACGAGCTGATCCGCGCCACCGGCGCGCCGGCCGCCATTGTCCTCGCCGCCCTCATGGAACTTGCCCTGGCCGGCTGCGCGGAGCTGGGCGCCGGCGGGATGGTCTCGACGGGCTAGTGCTCCGGCGTTCGGTCTGGAGGACCCGCCGAGGCGCGGGCGGCCTCCAGCGCCGCCATCATCAACGTGGTCGCCAAGCCACGGTAGCCCTTCAGCGCCGCCAACTCGGCGAGCTGCTTCAGCACCTCTTCGATGAAGGAGGCCGAGGCCTGCGGCGACGCGTTGCGATTCCAGATTTCCATCTCAATACAAAACGCCGGTATCCGATTCGCGTTGCAAATGCCCGCATTCGTTGCGGCACAGCTTATGATTGCGCGCATATCATGAACTTCAGAGCACCCGTTGACAGGGTATGGGCGCCTCGCCCACCTTTCGCGCCCTTGAATTTCGGGCCTTCCGCCCGGGACGCCTATATAGAGCGCCCATGAACCTCGTCGTCGTCGAAAGCCCGGCCAAGGCAAAGACCATCAATAAATACCTCGGCGCCGGCTACGTCGTGCTGGCCTCATACGGTCACGTCCGCGACCTTCCCGCCAAGGATGGATCGGTGAAACCCGACGAGGATTTCGCCATGCTTTGGGACGTGGATGCCAAGTCCGCCAAGCGCCTCAGCGACATCGCCGAGGCCGCAAAGGGCGCCGAGCGCATCATCCTGGCCACCGACCCCGACCGCGAGGGCGAGGCAATTTCCTGGCACGTGCTGGAGGTCCTTCGGAAGAAGAAGGTCCTCAAGGACGCCAAGGTCGAGCGCGTCGTCTTCAACGCCATCACCAAGTCGGCGGTGACCGAGGCGATGAAGAACCCGCGCGACATCGACATGGAGTTGGTCGACGCCTACCTGGCCCGACGCGCCTTGGACTATCTCGTGGGCTTCACTCTCTCGCCGGTGCTGTGGCGCAAGCTGCCGGGCTCGCGTTCGGCCGGCCGCGTCCAATCGGTGGCTCTGCGCCTCGTGGTCGACCGCGAGATCGAGATCGAACGCTTCAAGACCCAGGAATACTGGACGGTCGACGCCGACGTCTCCTCAGGCAGCGATCCATTCCTGGCGCGTCTGGTCAAGCACGACGGCAAGCGACTGACCAAGTTCGACCTCGGGAACGAGGCCTCGGCCCACGCCGCCCAGGCCGCGGTCAAGGCCGCGACCTTCAAGATCTCGGCGGTAGAGAAGAAGCCCGGCCGGCGCTCGCCCGCCCCGCCCTTCACCACCTCGACCCTCCAGCAGGAGGCGTCGCGCAAGCTCGGCTTCTCCGCGCAGCGCACCATGCAGGCGGCCCAGAAGCTCTACGAGGGCATCGACATCGGCGGCGAGACCGTGGGTCTCATCACCTACATGCGGACCGACGGCATCCAGACGGCGCCGGAAGCCATCGACGAGGCGCGCCAGGTGATCGGCGGCCTCTACGGCAAGGAATACGTTCCCGAGACTGGCCGCATCTACAAGACCAAGGCCAAGAACGCCCAGGAGGCCCATGAGGCCATCCGTCCCACCGCCCTGGCCCGCAATCCGGGCTCGCTGCGACTGGAAAGCGACCTCGGTCGGCTCTACGAGCTGATCTGGAAGCGGATGATCGCCTCGCAGATGGAAGCTGCCCGCATTGAGCGGACCAGCATCGACCTGGAGAGCGCCGACGGGAAGACCGGCCTGCGCGCCACCGGCCAGGTGGTGCTGTTCGACGGCTATCTCGCTGTCTACGAGGAAGGCCGCGACGACGCGGATGACGAAGAAAGCGGTCGTCTGCCCCAGGTCCGCGAAGGCGCCGACGCCAAGGTGCTGGTCGCCCGCGCCGACCAGCACTTCACCGAACCGCCGCCGCGCTATTCCGAAGCCAGCCTGGTGAAGAAGATGGAGGAGCTCGGCATCGGCCGGCCCTCGACCTACGCCTCGGTCCTGACCGTGCTGCGCGACCGCGAATACGTCCGCATGGACAAGAACCGCTTCATTCCCGAGGACAAGGGACGGCTGGTCACCGCCTTCCTGGAACAGTTCTTCGCCCGCTACGTGGAGTATGACTTCACCGCTGCCCTGGAAGAGAAGCTGGACTTGGTCTCGGCCGGCGAACTGGACTGGAAGGCCCTGCTGCGGGAGTTCTGGACAGACTTCCACGCCGCCGTGGGCGAGATCGCCGAGCTTCGCGTCACGCACGTTCTGGACGCTCTGAACGAGGCGCTCGGCCCGCACATCTTCCCGGAGAAGGCCGACGGCTCCGATCCGCGTGGGTGCCCAACCTGCGGCACCGGCCGCCTGTCGCTGAAGACGGGCAAGTTCGGAGCCTTCATCGGCTGCTCCAACTATCCGGAGTGCCGCTTCACCCGCCAGATCGCCCAGTCGGACGACGACAAGGCCGCCGACAGCGGCGACCGCGAGCTGGGTGTCGACCCCGTCACCGGCGAGATGGTGTTCCTCAAGTCCGGACGCTTTGGTCCCTACGTCCAGCTGGGCGAGGGCGACAAGCCGAAACGCTCCAGCCTGCCCAAGGGCTGGTCCGCCGCGGCCATGGATCTGGACAAGGGTTTGCGCCTGCTGCGCCTGCCGCGCGAGGTCGGGGCGCACCCCGAGGACGGCGCCATGATCACCGCCGGCATCGGCCGCTTCGGCCCCTTCGTCCTCCACAGCGGCACCTACGCAAACCTGCCGGGGGTCGACGAGGTGTTCGAGGTGGGCATCAACCGCGCGGTGACCCTGCTGGCCGAGAAGCGGGCCGGCGGCGGCGGCCGCGGGCGCGGTGAGACCGCGGCGCTGAAGGAGCTGGGCGCCCACCCAGCCGACGGCGCGCCGGTGAAGATCATGTCGGGCCGCTATGGTCCTTACGTGAAGCATGGCTCCACCAACGCCAACGTGCCCAAGGGCAAGGAGCCCTCCGACGTCACGCTGGAGGAAGCCGTGCTCCTGCTGGCCGAACGCGAAGCCAAGGGCGGCGGCAAGGAGAAGCCCGTCCGCGCCAAGGCCGCGGCAAAGCCCAAGGCGGAAAAGGCTCCCGCCAAGAAGACGGCGGCGAAGAAACCGACCGCCAAGAAGAAAGCTCCGACGGCGAAGGCGACCAAAGCCAAGGAACCCGCGCCTGCGGGCGGGGATGCTCCCCCGTGGGACGACGACTGAGCCGGCCCTAGGGCGGAGCAATTCGCGGCCACCTCGAGGCGATTCCTGCGCTACAAAGCAGTATGCCCAAGATCCGCACGCCGAAGTCCGCCAGGTTCGCCCCCAAGGGACCCAGCAAGCCCGCCCAGGGTCTGCCGGATCGTGACACCCTGCTGCAGTTCGTCCGCGAGGCCCGCGAGACCGGCAAGGCCGACATCGCCAAGGCGTTCGGCCTGAAGGGCAATGACCGCCGCGCCCTGCGAGACATGCTGAAAGAACTGGAAGAGTCCGGCGCCCTGGGCAAGCGCGGTCGCAAGGCCTTCGCCGAGAGCGGCGCCCTGCCCCCCGTCGGCGTGGTCGACGTGGTCGAGAAGGACGCCGACGGTGAGCTGATGGTCCGGCTGACCAAGGGTGAGGACGCCCCCACCGTACGCCTGGCGCCCGATCGTCGGGAGGCGGTCGGCGGGGCGCCGGGCCTGGGGGACCGGCTATTGGTCCGCTTCGAGACCCTGGAAACCGGCGAGACCGAGGCGCGCATGATCAAGCGCCTGGGCCAGAGCGCCCACCGCATCCTGGGCGTGATCCGCAAGGCCAACCGCCAGGTCCGCGTCGAGCCGGTCGACCGCAAGTCCAAGGAGAGCCTGCTGCTCGTACCCGCCGAGGCGGAAAACCTCAGCGACGGCGACCTGGTCCTGGCCCAGGTCAGCGGCGCCGATGGCCGCTATGGCCCCAAGCGCGGCAAGGTGCTGGAGGTGGTCGGCCGGGTCGACCAGCCGCGCGCAGCCTCCCTCATCGCCATCCACTCGCACGGCATCCCCACAGGATTCACCCAGGCCGCCGAAGCCGAGGCAGAGGCCGCCCAGCCGCCGACCCTAACCGGCCGTGAGGATCTCCGCGCCGTTCCGCTCCTGACCATTGACCCGCCGGACGCCCGCGACCACGACGACGCGGTCTATGCCGAGCCCGACACCGATCCGTCCAATGAAGGCGGCTGGATAGTCTGGGTCGCCATCGCCGACGTCGCCGCCTATGTCCGGCCGGGCTCGGCCCTGGACACGGAAGCCCACGATAAGGGCAACAGCGTCTATTTCCCCGACCGGGTCGAACCCATGCTGCCCGAGCGGCTGTCGGCCGGCCTCTGCTCGCTGCGCCAGGGCGAGAACCGCGCCTGCCTGGCCGTGCGGATGGTGTTCGGCCGCGATGGCCGCAAGCGCAGCCACAAGTTCATGCGCGGCCTGATGCGCTCGGCCGCCAAGCTGTCCTATGAGCAGGCCCAGCGCGCCATCGACGGCTTCCCGGACGATCAGACCAACCCGCTGCTGGAGCCCGTCCTGAAGCCCCTGTGGGCCGCCTATCACACGATGCTGAAGGGCCGCCTCGCCCGCTCGCCGCTGGCCATCGAGAGCTCGGAGCGAAAGATCGTCATCAGCGCCGAGGGCGAGATCACCTCGATCACCGCGCGGCCCTCGCTGGAGGCTCACAAGCTCATCGAGGAGATGATGGTCCAGGCCAACGTCTCGGCCGCCGAGAGCCTGGAGCAGAAGAAGACCCCGCTGATCTACCGGATCCACGACACCCCCAGTCAGGAGAAGGTCCAGTCGCTCTCGGAATTCCTGCAGACCCTGGAAATCAACTGGAGCAAGGGCGAGGCGCCGCGCACCGACCGGTTCAATAAGCTGCTGGCCGACACCCGCGAGGGGCCACACGCCCAGATCGTCAACGAGGTGGTGCTGCGCACTCAGATGCAGGCCATATACGCCACCGAGAACATCGGCCATTTCGGGCTGAACCTGGACCGCTACGCCCACTTCACCTCCCCGATCCGCCGCTATGCCGACCTGATCGTGCATCGGGGGCTGATCAAGGCCCTGGGCCTGGGCTCCGACGGCCTGACCGACCGCGATATCACTCAGATGAAGGACACCGCCGAGCGGATCACCTTCGCCGAACGCCGGGCCATGGCCGCCGAGCGCGACGCCACCGACCGCTATGTGGCGGCCTTTCTCTCCGACCGCGTGGGGGCGACCTTCCCCGGCCGGATCACCGGCGTCACCCGCTTCGGCCTCTTCATCCGCCTCGATGAGACCGGCGCAGACGGCCTGGTGCCGGTCTCGACCCTGGGCGGAGAATATTTCGTCCACGACGATCGCAGCCACGCCCTGGTCGGCGAGCGGACCGGCGCGCGCTGGCCGCTGGGCATGAGCGTCGAGGTGCGACTGCGCGAGGCCACGCCGGTCACCGGCGGTCTACTGTTCGACATGCTGAGCGAGCCCGCGCCCGCCGACCCCAACGCGCCGCGCCCTCGTCTGGGGATGCGCGACCGACAGTTCTCCGGTCCCAAGCGCGGCGGCGGGGCGGGCAAGAGCGGTCTGCCCAAGGGAGTCAAACGCAAGGCCGGGGGCAAGGCGAAGCGCTAGGCGCCCCGGCGCGGCTTGGTCAGGCCCAGCACTACCCAGGCCACCAGGGCCCAGCTCGCGCCCAGAGCCCACCCGCCAAGGACATCGGTGGGCCAGTGGACGCCCAAATAGACTCGGCTGATCCCAACCATCACCACGAACAGGATGGCCAGGACGAAGATCAGGGCCTTCGTCTGCTTCTTGGTCTCGGCGCTCGCGACCACCGCGGCCAGGGTGAAGAAAGTCGCCGCCGCGAGGGTCGAGTGACCGCTGGGGAAGCTCTGCGAGTAGACGATGCTGCCGTGGGCGACGAGCGACGGTCGAGGCCGGTCGTAGACTGCTTTAAGCAATTCGCTGGAGATCTGGGCCAGCACGACCGTGGATCCGAGGATCAGCGCCGCGCGTCGGCGGTCGTGGAACACCAGCAGGAGGACCGCGACCACCGCCGTGATGGTCAGCAGGGTGAAGCCGCCCAAGGCGGTGATATCGCGCATCGACTCCTCAAGCCAGCGGGGGCCAAGGGGGTCGGAGGGATCGTGAGCCGCGCGCATCGCCAGCAGCAGCCGACGATCCAGGCTCGCGGTGTCGCCCTCGCCCACCTCGTCGGCCACGGCCAGAAACACCCAAGGTGCGCCCGCCACGGCGATCCACACCGCCAGGGTACGTGCCTCCAGCCGTCTCGCCAGGGACTTCAGCCGCGCGATCATGCCACCTCCTATCAAGCTGGGCATCAACGCCACAGGCCTCGCTCCGATCCGCCGCGCCAAGTTGACCTAAGGGCGCCGTTCCCAGCGCACGACTCGCCTCATACAATTGTTTCATGAGCCAAGCCGAACCAGTCCGGCGTCCGGAAGGACGCCTGCGCGCCGAGGGACAGCGCGCCGTAAAACCCCGCAACGCCGCGACCCTGATCATTGTCCGCCGCGACCGCAAGAAGCCCCAGGTCTTGATGGGCAAGCGCAACAGCGGCCATGACTTCATGCCCAACCTCTGGGTCTTTCCAGGCGGTCGAATCGACCGCAGCGACTTCCGCGCACCCTTCGCCACGGACCTGAAGCCCGACGTCGCAGCGCGGTTCGAGGCCCACATCCCCATGAGCCGCGGACGGGCCCTGGCGCTCGCCGCCATCCGCGAGACCTTCGAGGAGGCGGGCCTCCTGCTGGCCAAGAAGGTCCCGGTCCGACCGTTGGCCGGCCCCTGGCGTGAATTCGCCGCCCACGGCGCGGCGCCGGACCTGGAGGGCCTGGACATCGTCGCGCGCGCCATCACCCCGCCGATGCTGGCCAAGCGGTTCGACACCTGGTTCCTGATGGCCGACGCCGAGCGGCTGATCAGCCTGGACCGCGAGCCCGATTGCGGAGAGCTGGAAGAGATCGCCTGGGTGGACTTCGACGAGGCCATCGCCCTGCCCCTGCCCGCGGTCACCCGGACGATGATCGGCGAGGCGGTCAGCCGAATGGCCGACCCCGACCGGCCGCGGCCCTTCATGCGGTTCGGCAGCGGCAAGACCAAGTTCAGCCACCTTTGAGCCAGCTTGTGAAGTGGTCCTCGGGCGCCTGTTAGCTGCGAATTATTCGCAACAAGCTTGCGCTGCGCCAGTCCAATTGCTAGTGCGAGCCATTATCGGCGTGCGCGAGGAAATGGATTTTGTCGGCTTCCGAACTCGTGGGCGCCAAACCAGCCATCGACGAGGATAAGGCGCGCGCCAAGCGCGCGGCGCAGCGTCGAGCCGGGCTGTTGCGTCAGATGGTCCAGTGGCACTGGATCAGCGCCGCCATCTGCCTGGTCGGCACGCTGATGTTCGCGATCACCGGCATCACGCTTAACCACGCCGGCGACATCGAGGCCAAGCCCAAGACCGTCGAGATCGAAGGCCAGCTTCCCGCCGACCTGATCGCCGCGGCTAAGTCCGCCCAGGCCGCGAAGTCGACCCTGCCCGACCCTATCCGCGTCTGGCTGGCGAAGGAGATCGGCGCCAAGGCGCCCAAGGCCGCCGCCATCGAGTGGTCCGACGAGGAAGCGTATGTGGCCCTGCCCCGCCCTGGTGGCGACGGCTGGGTCACCTTCGACGCCGGCACCGGCGAGGTGCTGCATGAGACCACCAGCCGCGGCTGGATCGCCTATCTCAACGACCTGCATAAGGGCCGCAATTCAGGGCCGGTCTGGAGCCTGTTCCTCGACATCTTCGCGGTCGGCTGCGTGGTGTTCTGCATCACCGGTCTGATCCTGATGCAGCTCCACTCCCACGCGCGCAAGCTCACCTGGCCGCTGGTCGGCCTGGGCCTGCTCGTCCCCATGGTCCTCGCCCTGCTGTTCATCCATTGACCGGAGCCTTCATGCGCCTGCCCGTCTACACCGCCGCGCTCACCGGCCTGATGGCGACACCCGCCCTGGCGGCGGACCTGACGCTAAGCCTGGAAATCCCTCAGTTGAGCGTGGCCGAGTATCACCGGCCCTACGTCTCTGTCTGGGTGGAAACCCCCGACAAGGTCGCCGTGAAGACCCTGGCGGTCTGGTACGACGTCAAGCTGAAGAACCAGGAAGGCCAGAAGTGGCTGAAGGACATGCGCCAATGGTGGCGCCGCGCCGGGCGCGACCTGACCCTGCCGGCCGACGGCGTCAGCGCCGCGACCCGCGCGCCGGGCAAGCACCAGGTGGTGTTCAGGGCCGGCGCCTCGCCCCTGGGAACCCTACCCGCCGGCCAATACAACCTGGTGGTCGAGGCTGCGCGCGAGGTCGGCGGCGTCGAGGTGCTGCGCACGCCGTTCCAGTGGCCGCCCAAGGCCAGGGCGTCCGCCTCCGCCAAGGGCGAAACCGAACTCGGCGCGCTCAGCGTCACCGTCAAGCCGTGAACCCCAGAAGGATCTCTCCAATGATCTCCGTCCGTCACGGCGCCCTCGCCGTCCTCTCCGCCGTCGCCGTCCTGGCGATCCCCGCCGCCGCCAGCGCCCACCGCCAGTGGCTGCTGCCGTCATCGACCGTCCTGTCGGGGAACGATCCGTGGATCACAGTCGACGCGGCGGTCTCCAACGAGCTCTTCTATTTCGATCACAACCCGATGCGGCTCGACAGTCTGACCGTGACGGCTCCGGATGGGGCCAAGGGCGAGATCAAGAACGGCTCCACCGGCAAGTACCGCAGCACCTTCGACGTGCAGCTCGACAAGCCCGGCACCTACAAAATCGGCTCGGCCAGCGACGGCCTGATGGCGTCGTACAAGCTGAACGGCGAGCAGAAGCGCTGGCGCGGCGCGGCCGCCGAAGCCGCCACGGCCATCCCCAAGGAGGCCACCGAGGTGAAGCTCACCGAGAGCTCGCGGCGTCTGGAAATCTTCGCCACCCGCGGCGCCCCCACCAAGGAGGTGCTGAAGCTCACGGGCAAGGGACTTGAGGTCGACTTCGTCACCCATCCCAACGACCTGGTTGTCAGCGAGCCCGCGCAGTTCAAGCTGCTGCTGGATGGCAAACCCGCCGCCGGCGTTGAGGTCGAGGTCGTGCCGGGCGGCAACCGCTACCGCGCCGCCACGGGCGAGATGAAGCTGACCACCGACGCCCAGGGCGCTTTCACCGCGAAATGGCCCGGCGCAGGCATGTACTGGCTTGAGGCCACCGTCCGCGGCGGCAAGTCAACCATCGCCAACGCCGAGCGCAGCGCCTCGTACGTGACCACGCTTGAAGTCCTGCCGGACTAACGGCCTTGAGCGGCAACCGCGTCGCCGTCCCGCTGGTCATCTCCCGGTCGCCGCGGCGCGGCGGGACGATGGTCGAGTTCGGCGGGCCGACGATGGGGGTAGACTGGACGGTGAAGGCCCTGGCGCCCGCCGGGCTCGACCTGGTCGCCGCCCAGGACGCGGTGCAAGCCGCCCTGAACGCCGTGGTCGCCCAGATGAGCCCGTGGGAGCCCGCCTCCGACATCAGCCGCTTCAACGGCGCTGCGCCGGGCGCATGGATGGACCTGCCGCCGGCCTTCGCACACGTGCTTGCGCGCGCCCTGCACTGGGCGCGACTGAGCGACGGCGCCTTCGATCCTACCATCGGTCGACTTGTTGACCTGTGGGGCTTCGGACCGCCGGGCGCGGTTCTTGCCCCGCCATCCGACGCCGCAATCGCCACCGCTCTCGAAGATTGCGGCTGGGACTATCTGGCGATGGACGGTAGCCGGGTCTTGCAGCCGGGCGAGATGTCGTTGGACCTTTCGGGGATCGCCAAGGGCTTCGGGGTCGATGAAGTCTCCGCCGTGCTGAGGCGTCTTGGACTGCCCAATCATCTGGTCGAGATCGGCGGGGAACTCCGCGGCGAAGGGGTCAAGGCGAACGGCGAGCCCTGGTGGGCGCAGATCGCCGCGCCGCCGGGGCTGGCTCTACCGGGCGGAGCGATCCTGGCGGCGCTGCATGGGTCGGCCATCGCCACCTCCGGCGACTATCGGCGCGTGGTGGAGCACGACGGTCGGCGCCACGCCCACATCCTTGATCTCCGAACGGGCCGACCGGCGGACAACGGCGTCCGCTCGGTCAGCGTGATCGCGCCAAGTTGCATGGACGCCGACGCGCTATGCACGGTGCTCGGCGTGCTGGGACCTGACGACGGCGCCCGGTTCGCGCAGACGCACGGTCTCGCCGCGTTCATGCTGGTCGAGGATCAGGCCGGCCTTCGCGAGATCATCTCCCCGGCCCTGGCGGCGATGTTCGCCTAGAGCCTGCAGGCCAGATAGAGGTGGGTTTCCCAGGCTGCGGGAAGCACGCCGCCGCCCGTCGCCACGGCGTCCGACAGGGCGTCGAACAAGGCGAAGCGCTCTGCATCGGGCAGGAAGTGGTAGCTGGAGTCGGTACGCAGATAGGCGCCCAGGGTTTCCGGGTTGAGGCTCCAGGTCCAAGGATAGCTGCGGTGCATGACCGGTCCGAACAGGGCCGACCAGGCGAAGGTGCCGACGATGGGGCCGCTCGGCAGATAGGCCGCCTGCGAGGGCGGCGCACCCCACACACCCGGCGCATACCGGTCGAAGGCGGCCTTGAACGGCGCCTCGAACGGCGCCGGGACCGCCAGGGGCACATGGCCGAACACCGCCAGCCAGCCGCCAGGCGACAAGGCCTCGGCGGCCTTGGGGAAGGCCAACTGTCGGGGGACCCAGTGCCAGGCCTGGGCGCTGGCCACCAGGTCGAAGCCGCCGGGGTCGGGTGCGTAGTCCTCGAACCGTGAGACGACGAACTCGACATTGGGGCCGGAGACCCGCCGGCGGGCCTCCTCGATTAGCCGAGCGCCGGGATCTAGCGCGACCACCCGCCCCGCCCGGGCGGCCAGGTCGCTCGTCGCCTGTCCGCCGCCGCAGCCAACCTCCAGGACCCGTGTGCGGGGGTTAAGGGCATCCAGGCCGGACAGGTCGTCGTAGAGGGCCGCGGGATAGCCTGGGCGGACGGCCGCGTAGATTTGCGCGACATCGTCGAACGATGACTTCTGGGCGATTTGGCGCGGTGCGGCGTCGATGGCGGACATTGGCGGGCTTTCCGTTTGAGGCCCTGAGCTTGCGGTCGCGCCCGGCGGACGACAAACGACCATTACGACGCTGGTCTGAGAGCTGAGATCACATCAAGGGTGGCGACCGGGCCGCCACGCCGGCGCGAAATCCCGCACCTGCGAACGCGAGATTGACTTTGGGTTCGGGATTCGTATTGTCCGCGGCTCTTTCGAACACCTGCCGGCGCCCCCGGCCCCGCGAGGACCGACCATGGCGAAGCCCGCCTCCATCAAGATCCGCCTGAATTCGTCGGCGGACACCGGCTACTTCTACGTCACCAAGAAGAACGCCCGCACCAAGACCGACAAGCTGGTCATGAAGAAGTATGACCCCGTGGTCCGCAAGCACGTGGAATTCAAGGAAGGCAAGATCAAGTAGGCTCTGCGCCTCGATCTGCCGTCTGTGAAAACGCCCGGTCTCGCGACCGGGCGTTTTTCGTTTCAGTTCATGCGCGCGCTTCCTAAAGCAGTCCTATGAACCCAACCCGCGCCCTCTCACCCGAGCAGATCGAGGTCTTCGCCAACGAGGGCGTCGTCACCGTGCGCCAAGCCGTGACGGCGAGCGACATAGCGGCCATGCGCAACCGGTTGTGGGCCGATCTCGAGCGGCGGTACGATCTCAAGCGTAGCGACCCAGCCACCTGGGCGGTCCATCGGGTGTTCAGTTTCCAGCCTCTGATCAAGACAGGCGCCTTCGCGGCATTGGCGAACCCGATTGTCCGCGACGCCATCGACCAGGTGCTGGGAGACCGGCCGTGGGAGGAACCGCGCCACTGGGGCCAGCCCCTTGTGACCTTCCCTTCCCCGCCGCCCTGGAATCTGCCCCATTCGGAATGGCACCTGGACATCCAGGCAAGCGCCTCCGATCCAGCCGTGGCGCGCGTCTTCACGTTCCTGCAGCCCTTGGCGCCGCGTGGGGGCGGAACGGCCTATGTGGCGGGGTCTCATCAGCTGGTCCGCGCCCTGGCGGCGGCGGAACCGCCGGGCGCCAAGCTCAGCTCATCGCAAGTACGCGCGCGACTGGTCGCCCATACCTGGTTCGCCGCCTTGTGGACCAACGGCGCGCCCGAAGACCGGCAGCGGTTCATGAGTGACACCGCGATCGTGGAAGGCGTGGAGGTTCAAGTTCGCGAAATGACGGGCGAGCCTGGCGACATCGTCGTCATGCACCCGCTGATGCTGCATGCCTTCACGCCGAACGTCAGCTCGCGGCCCCGGATGATGCTGACCCAGACGATCTACGGAAAGCGATAGAGCGCAACGCCCAGCGTTGACACCTTCTCCGAAACGTCCTGATTTGAAAGCCACCCAATTGGAAGGCGCGGGATGACCGTCGAGCAAGACCTGATCGCCCATGCACGCCGGATCGCCGCCCAGGTCGCTCCGCGAGGGGCGGAGATCGAGGCGGCGCGGCGGATCCCTCGCGACATTCACAAGGCCATGGGCGACGCCGGCTTCTACCGCATGTTCGTCACCACCGACTGCGACGGCCTCGAGGTCTCGCCCCGCACCGCCGCCGAGGTCTATGAGGCCCTAGCGCAGGGGGATGCGGCCTGCGGCTGGGTCGCCTTCATCGCTGCGACCACGACGCTCGCCTTCGGCCGCATGACGAACGCGGCGGTGTGCGAGATCATGGCCCGTCCCGACAGCCTAGCCACCGGGGTGTTCGCCGCCAACGGCGTCGCCACGCGGGTCGAGGACGGGTTTCGGGTCACCGGCCGCTGGGACTGGGGTTCGGGCTCGCCCAACGCCGACTGGATCGGCGGCGGCTGTGTACTGGTCGAGGACGGCGAAACCCTGAAGAACTCCGCAGGCCTGCCCCGCAACCACATGCTCTTCTTCCGGGCCGACCAGGTGAAGTCCCTCGACACCTGGCACGTGGCGGGGCTGAGCGGCACCGGCAGCACGGCCTTCGAGGTCGACGATGTGTTCGTGCCCGAGCGCCATGCCGCCGGCGTGCAGGTGAAGGCCCTGCCCGACCGGCCGCTCTATCGGTTCCCGTCCTTCTCGCCCCTGGCCCAGGGTATCGGCGGGGTGGCGCTGGGCATCGCCCGTGGCGCGTTGGACGAGGCGACCCGAGTGGTCGGCGAGAAGCGTCGGGGCGGATCGTCCGCGCCGCTGGCCGAGCGCGCGCACACCCAGATGGAGATCGCCCGCGCCGAGGCCCGCCTGCGCGCCGCTCGCGCCTTTTTCTACCAGACGATCGATGCGGCCTGGGACGCCGCCCAATCGCCCGAGCCAGTCCCGCTGGCGCTCAGCCGCGACATGCGCCTGGCGGTCAATCACGCGGTCAGCGAGTCCACGGCGGTGGTCGACGCCATGTACACCCTGGCCGGCGGGTCCTCGATCTACGCGGCCTCGCCGCTGCAGCGCCAGTTCCGCGACATCCATGTGGCGACCCAGCACTTCATGGTCTCGCCGAACATCCTGGAGACGGTGGGGCGGCTTTATCTGGGGCTGCCTACCAATACGGCCGGCTTCTGAGCCCAAACGGAAGGACCCGGCGAGAGTCCGCCGGGTCCCCGTGTCGCTCGCCTAGCAGAAGGCGGGCGCGACTTCCTCGATGCGGGCGCGCCCCCGCGGGCTCACCTGCTCCAGGGCCTCAAGGAAGGCCTCGTTCTTCAGGGCTGAGCCAAGGAAGGTCCAGCGCATCGCCTGGTGTTGAACCTGGCTGAACCGTTGGCGTTCGGCGTCGGTCAGGGTGCGGCCGATCGCCATCTGAAGCGACGCAAGGTCGAGCGCGGTCTGCTGGCCGAGGCCGCCATCGATGAAGCCTCCGATGTCCAGGAAGTCCTCGAAGGCCTGGTCGATTTCAGCGGGCGTCGCCTTGGCGGCTAACTCAAAGAAGACCATGGCGTCCAGCTTGGCGTGCTGACACTCCTCCATCCAGTGGTGCTTCAGCAGACTGCGGAACTGCCGGTCGAGCCCCTCGTCATCCTGGGCGCTGTCGAGATAGTGGCGCTGCGTGGCCAGCTCGATGCCGAGCACGAACATGGCGACGCCCAGCGGACCATGATTGCGGATCGCCGCGCCGATGTCTTCCGCCGGGCCGATGAAGCCGCAGTCGACGTCGAAGCCGTCGGCGAAGGCGCTGCGGAAGCGCACGAAGAGCTCGATGTGCTTGGCTTCCTCCGCCGCGAACTGGGCCAGGGCCGGCGTCCGGTGCGGGTCCTGACCCGGCCGCGACGGCGCGAGTTCCTCGATGACCGGCAGGATGCAGCGTTCCACCAGCTCGAACATCGACAGGTAGCCGAAGGCGCGGATCTGATTGAGTTTCAGTCGCTCCGCAGGATTGAGGAAGTCGAGTTTCTGGGTCCGGGCGAAGCTCTCCGGCAGGAAGGGTCGGCTGAAGTCCATCGGCTTGTCGTGGCCGATGATGTCCTCGATGCGCCAGTTCACGCGCTTCGAGATCTGCAGCAGTTTTTCGTAGTTTAGGCCTTGAATAGTCATAGGAATTCTCCTCGCGCGGCCGCCGCCCCGCAGGGCGAAAGCCATGACGGGAAGCTGCCGCTCAGTTGTTGGCGGTGGTTGGATCGATGATTTGCGAAATCTCGGTGATGCAGGTCACCGGGAAGCCGCTCAGTTCGGCGTGGGCGCGGATCGCGTCCTCGCCGTCCGCGAGGTAGATGCAGAAGGTCCGATCACCCGAGACATAGCTGTGCTGCCACTGGATGATCCGACCCATCTTGTCGATGGCCTGGTTGGACGCGCGAGCTGCCCCGCACAGCTCGACGATCGACATTCCGCCGACGCCGGGCATCTCGCGCTCCACCAGGTAGCGTTTGAGTTGGCCCATGGCGCCGCCTCGCAAGTACCCTTGGATTGATTGGCAGTGTGACCGGCGCCGGATAACGCCGCAATCTAAACAATCTAGTGCTCACTAAAGCCTAAGCTTATGATGAGGCATGGTCGCGCCCAGCTATCTTCGCTCCCTGCAAGCCCTTGAACTGGCTGTGCGCCGAGGATCCTTCACCCTGGCGGCCGAAGACCTGGGCATCACGCCAGCAGCGGTCGGTCAGCGGGTGAAAGCGCTGGAGGACTATCTGGGCGTCGAACTGTTGGTGCGCGGGCGTTCGGGCATTCGAGCGGCGCCCGGCGCGGACTCGGCGCTGGAGCATCTGCGGCTCGGGTTCAGCGAGATTGAAACGGCGGCCCGGGAACTGGAGCTGCAGCGCGGCCATGAGATCCACATCGCCGCGGCCTCCGATTTCGTGGAGTTGTGGCTGGCGCCGCGGCTGGAGCGTTTCCACACCGAACACCCGAACATCCGCTTCTGCATCAACGGCGAGGGCGACGCGCCCATGCGGCTGGGCCGCGTGGACTGCGAGATCACCTATGGACCGGAGGTCGACGACACGCTCGCCGACCTGTTGTTCCGGGACTATGTGCTGCCGATCGGCTCGCCAGTGAACGTGGCCCGGACCGGCAAGGTCGACGCACACCACCGGCTGGAGGGCTTTCCGCTTGTCCACCTGGACTTCTACAAGGACGATCCCGCCGGCCTGTCCTGGCCGGAGTGGGTGGCGACTCACGGCGTGACGCGCAGCGCGCCTGAACGGGGCATGCGCTTCCGGCGCATCACCGCCGCACTGGATGCCGTCGGCGCAAATGCGGGGCTTACGCTCTGCGGTCTGGCGCTGCTGGCCGATCAGCTCGAGGCGGGCCGGATCGGACTGCCCTATCCCACCCTCGCCGGACGCTGGAGCGCCCATGGATTTGTGGCGCGCTATCGCCGAGAGTCGGAGTCACGCCGCCACATACAACGCTTTCGCGCCTGGTTGGCCGCCGAGAGCCGCGTGACGTCAGCTTGGCTGGTGAAGACGGCGCAGACCTAGGCCGCCCGCGAGATGACCTTATTTCGGCCTGAGGCCTTGGCCTCGTAGACCGCTTCGTCGGCGCGCTTGAGCAGGGTCTCGGGCTTGTCTTCGGCCCCTAAGGTTGCGGCGACCCCGATGGAGATGGTCACGGTCAAAAGCTCCGAGCCGCCCATGACGCGGAACGGCGAACCGGCCACGTGCAGACGGATGCGCTCGGCGATCCGCTCGGCGTCTTCCAGCTTGGTGTCTGGCATGACCACCACGAACTCCTCGCCGCCGTAGCGGCACGGCAGGTCGATCGCGCGCACATTGGAGGCCAGGCGAACGGCGAACTCGCGCAGCACCTCGTCGCCCACGTCGTGGCCGTAGCCGTCATTGATCTTCTTGAAGTGGTCGATGTCGATCAGCAGGCAGGCGACGGCGTCGCCGCCCAGCGTCGCGCGCTTCACCAGGGCCTCCAACTGCCCCACCATGTAGCGGCGATTGTGCAGGCCGGTGAGTTGGTCGGTGACCGCCAGTTCAAGGGAATGGTCGAGGTTATCGCGCAGATAGTCGGTGTATCGCTTGCGACGGATCTGGGTCCGCGCACGGGCGGCCAGTTCCTGGGGATCGATGGGCTTGGAGAGCACGTCGTTGACGCCGATCTCCAGGGCCTTCACCAGGCGCGAGCGTTCGTCGAAATCCACCACCGCCAGGATCGGCAGGTGACGGGTCGCCTCGTCCGACCGGAGTTGCGCGGCGAAGCGCAGGCCGTCGAAGGACCTAGCCGTCGCGTTGATGATGATCAGATCGACCGGCCCCTTGGCCGTGATCATGGCCTTTTCAGGCGTGGTCTCGATCACTGGGCGATGCTCGATGGCCAGTTCGGCGGCCACCCGCTGGGCCTGGCGTTCGTGGTCGTCGACGATCAGCACCCGGCCGCCCGTGCCGCCCAGGCGCGAAGAGGCGCCGGCGATCACGCCCATGCGACGGCCCGAGGCCTCCCGGTCGCGGAGCTCGTCGATCACCATCTTCAGCCGGGTCAGGCTGCGCACCCGAGCGAACAGCATCACGTCGTCGATGGGCTTGGTGAGGAATTCGTCGGCCCCGGCCTCCAGGCCCGCGATACGGTCGGCGCGGCCGTCGAGGGCCGTCACCAGCACCACGGGCACGTGGCGGGTCTCAGGATCGTCCTTCAGCCGGCGGCAGACCTGGAACCCGTCCATGCCGGGCATCATGACGTCCAGCAGCACGATGTCGGGCTTCTCGGCCGCGGCGATGGCGAGCGCCGTCGGGCCGTCATAGGCCACCAGCACCTCGTAGTACTCGGCGGTCAGCTTGGCCTCGAGCAGACGGACGTTGGCCTCGATGTCGTCGACCACC
>NZ_JANOCX010000321.1:0-2152 GCF_031412415.1 Phenylobacterium sp. | reverse complement strand
GCGGCGCCGACACGGCCGTGTTGGCCTCCCTGGGGGACACGCCGTCGACCCAGATCAGCATCGGCTCACCGGGAGCGGCGGCGGGTCTCGCCAGCTCGGCGGTGCAGGGCGAGAAGATTTCGCCCACCATCAAGGTTCCGCAGGGCGAGGCGATCCGCATCTTCGTGAGTCGCGACCTCGACTTCTCCGGCGTCGGTGCGGTCCCTTGAGCGCCGAGCCCGCCGCCATCTATCTGCGCACCTATCTGGCGCCCCTGGCTCGGATGCTGGAGCGCGCGGATGTCACCGACATCTTCGTCAACACGCCCGGTGAGGTCTGGGTTGAGACGGTGACCGGCGGACTCGAACGCCATGCCGCCCCCGAGCTCGACGACACGACCCTGTGGCGGCTCGCCCGCCAGATCGCCAGCCTGTCGCATCAGGGCGTCAGTCGCGAACATCCGCTGTTGGCCGCGACCCTTCCGGGCGGCGAGCGTGTCCAGGTGATCGCGCCGCCCGCCACGCGCGGTCCGCTCGCGCTGGCCGTGCGCAAGCACGTGGTCGCCGACCTCAGCCTGGAAGACTACGAAAGCGCCGGCGCCTTTGGCGAAACCCGGACGGACGGGCGGTCCGACACCGAAGCCCTGGACGCCGAGCTGCGGGCGCATCTCGCGGCGGGCCGCACCACGCAGTTCCTGCGACTTGCCGTGCGGAGCCGGAAAAACATCATCGTCGCCGGCGGGACCTCGACCGGCAAGACCACCTTCCTCAACGCCTTGCTGAAGGAAGTGCCGCGCGATGAGCGCCTGATCCTCATCGAAGACGCGCCTGAAGTGCAGTTGGATCACGCCAACGCCGTGGGTTTGGTGGCCGTCCGGGGCGAGACCGGGGAAGCGCGGGTCACCGTCGAAGATCTGGTGCAGGCGGCCCTGCGCATGCGACCCGATCGGATCATCCTGGGCGAGATTCGGGGCCGGGAGGCCTCGAGTTTCCTGCGCGCCGTCAATACGGGCCACCCCGGTTCGATCACCACGATCCATGCCGACAGTCCGCGCGGGGCCGTCGATCAACTCGCCATGCTGGTATTGCAGGCGGGGCTAAACCTGGGTCGATCCGAAATCGAGTCCTATGTCCGCAGCGTC
Organism: Phenylobacterium sp.; assembly: GCF_031412415.1. Classification (GTDB taxonomy): domain Bacteria; phylum Pseudomonadota; class Alphaproteobacteria; order Caulobacterales; family Caulobacteraceae; genus Phenylobacterium. Next base: position 1,032 of record NZ_JANOCX010000321.1, on the reverse strand, counting down.
GTCGAAGTCTTTGTCCAGCTGTCGCGTCGCGAGGGTCGAAGGGTCGTTTCGCAGATCGCGTTCCAGGATCGAAGCTAGATGCGCAGGTCCGTGAGCCTCGTCCTGATCTCGGCGGGCCTCGCCTTCTGCGCGTCGCCGGCCTGGGCGCATTCCGGCGCGACCCTGCAAGGCGGGTTCGCCTCAGGCTTTCTGCATCCCATTGGCGGGCCCGACCATCTCCTGGCCATGGTGGCCGTGGGTCTGTGGGGCGCCTTCCTCGGCCGGCCCCTGGTGTTGATCTTGCCGGTTATCTTCCCGACCGTGATGGCGGTCGGCGGGGTCTTGGGGATGCTTGGCGTCCCCATGCCGCCGGTCGAGCTCGGGATCGCCGTCTCGGTGCTGATGCTGGGGTTCATGGTCGCCGCGGCGTTCCGCGCGCCGGTCTGGGCCGCCTCGCTCGTGGTGGGGCTCTTCGCGGTCTTTCACGGCTACGCCCACGGCCAGGAATTGCCGGTCGCGGCCGACCCGGTCGCCTACAGCCTGGGATTCGTGCTCGCCACGGGATTGCTGCACGTGGCCGGGATCGCCGTCGGCATGCTGAACGCGCGCCCCCTTGGCCGGGTCGTGACCCGGGGCTTGGGAGCCTTCATCGCCGCGGCTGGCGTCTATTTCCTGTACGCGGCGGCCGTGGCGTGAGCGGGGTCCTGCCCGCGGCGCTCCTCTGCGCCGCCCTCGGCTTCGCGATGAGCGCCGCGGCGCCTCGCACCCAGGCCGCGACCCTTACGACCCTGGTTGTCGCCGCGAGCGTGGGGAGCTTCGCGCCGCCAAGCAACCTCGTCACGTTCGCCTGCTGGCTGAGCGTCATCGCTACCTCGCTCGCCGTTTATCTGCCGCCGGGCTTAGGCCGGCGCCTCCTCGTCGTCCTGGCCGCGAATGCGGGGGTATGGTCGGGGGCCGCGATCGGGCCCGACCGCGTGGGTCTGCTCGCCGCGCTTCCGTTCGCCTTGCTCTGCCTTCCCGCGGCCTGGCTGGTGGCCAGGCGGCGGCAGATCG
>NZ_JANOCX010000320.1:0-1830 GCF_031412415.1 Phenylobacterium sp. | reverse complement strand
CCTGGCCGAGCGGATGGCGGGTCTGCGGGAGCTGTTCCGCGACCGGGACTTCATGCTGGTGGTGATCTCGGCGGGCCTAATCCAGTCGGCCCACGCCTTCTACTACTCCTTCTCCACCCTGGCCTGGCGTGACCAGGGCATCCCGGAGGCCATGACCGGCCTCCTGTGGGGCGTGGGGGTCGCGGTGGAGGTGATCTTCCTGTGGTTCATGGAGCCCTGGCGGCGCCGGTTCGGCGCGCGAAACCTGCTGGTGCTGGGCGGAGTCGCCGCCGTGGTGCGCTGGGGCGCGCTGGCCATGTCTCCGCCCCTCTGGATGGTGTTCCCGATCCAGGCCCTGCACACCTTCACCTACGCGGCCACCTTCATCGGATCCCTGCAGCTGGTGGACCAGCTCTCCAAGCCCAGCAACGCCTCGGCGGCCCAGACCATCAACTCCGCCCTTTCCGGCGGCGTGCTGAGCGGGGTGGCGACCATCGTCTCCGGGGCGCTGTTCGACCGCATCGGGGCGCAGGGCTATTTCGTGATGGCCGCCATGTCCCTGGCCGGGCTGGCGGGCGCGGTCAGGCTGCACGGCGTCCGGCGGTTGGACGGCTGAGACACGGCCTCGGCTTCGGCCTTACGCCACGACAGGGTTGCGGGCCGCCCCGATGGGGCGACTATGGCCGCAAAACAAAAGCGGGAGGAACGCCGTGCGCGCGTTGGAAGTGACGGCCCCCTGGGGCGCCGACCAGATCCGGGTCGTCGAAAAACCCGATCCGACGCCGGGGCCGGGCCAGGTGCTGGTGCGCATGCGGGCGGTCTCGCTGAACTATCGCGACATGTTGATGATCAACGGCATGTACAGCCGCGGGTCCGGCCAGGCCGGGACCATCACCCCCTTCTCGGACGGTTGCGGCGTGGTGGAGGCCGTCGGGCCGGGCGTCACCCGCGTGGCGGTGGGCGACCGCATCGCCACCCTGTTCTTCCAGAACTGGCAGTCGGGGCGCCCGACAGTGGAGAAACTGTCCTCGTCCCTCGGCTTCCCGATCCCCGGCGCTGGTTCAGAATTGCAGCTGTTCAGCCAGGAGGGCGTCTCCAAGGTCCCGGCCTATCTGAGCGATCATCAGGTGGCGACCTTGCCCTGCGCGGCGCTCACGGCCTGGCGCGGCCTGTTCGAGGACGCGCGGCTGGAGCCCGGCGACACGGTGGTGCTGCAGGGCACCGGCGGGGTCTCGATCTTCGGCCTGCAGTTCGCCCACGCGGCGGGCTACCGGACCTTCATCACCTCGTCCTCCGACGAGAAGCTGGCGCGGGCCAAGGCGCTCGGCGCTGACCACCTGCACAACTACCGAACCGATCCGGAATGGGGGAAGGCCGTGCGCGCGGTGACCGGCGGGGTCGGCGCCGACTTCATCATGGAGGTCGGCGGCGGCGGCACCATCCACCAGAGCCTGAGGGCGATCCGCATCAACGGCCACATCGCCGTCATCGGCGTGGTGGCCGGGGCGGGGGAGGGGCTCAACCCCGGCGCCCTGATCAGCAATTCGGCGCGGCTGCAGGGCCTGTCGGTGGGCTCGCGCGAGATGTTCGAGGCCATGTGCCGGGCGCTGGAGCTGCATCGCATCCAGCCCGTCGTCGACAAGGTGTTCCCGTTCACCGAGGTGGGCGCGGCCTTCGCCGCCATGGCCGCCGGCGAGCATTTCGGAAAGATCGTTCTCACCTTCTAGGGCAGGTTCAGGGGGAGTGAACCCGGTCCACTTGAACCTGCCCTAGTCTCTACTTTTTGGCGCGCGTCGGACGCTAAACCGGTGTCCACTTTAGCTGACGCGCTTTGCAGGAGGCGTCCATGCG
>NZ_JANOCX010000319.1:0-4722 GCF_031412415.1 Phenylobacterium sp. | reverse complement strand
ACGCCTTTCAGCACGTGGGTCATGGTCAGATGCTCGCCCTCGCGGCGCCAATCGACGGCGGCGAACCGCTTCACGACCTTGGTCGTCGGATTGGTGTCCTGACGCCGATCGCTCGCGGGGCCGGTGATGTCGCCAACGATGAGGTCGACGCGGACGACCTGAGGCGAGCGGCCGCCATGGTTGGGGCCGGCAGGGTCACGCAGCCGGATCGTCACCGTCACGTCCTGGCCTGGCTCGACCCCGAGCGACCCGCCGATACCGGCCTTGCGCGCCCCGGCGCGCGCGGTGATCTCGAGCTCGGAGATCAGGTCGCCCGTGGTCACGAACACCCGGCCGTTCCTCAGGCCGTCCAGAATATCGCCATAGGATTTCGCCGCCAGGACATAGGTCTTGGAGTATTCCCCCGGCCAGAAGTCGTTGCCGCCGTCCCGGAAGTTGCGGTGCGAGTCCGAGGTCGAGGTCACCCACCAGCGCCGGCCCTCGCCCAGCATGGAGTCCCAGAAGCCGCCAAGCCGGGCGGTCATCTGGTCGAAGCCGCCCAGGGTCGGGGCGTTTCTGTAGCCGCCCCGCGCACCCGTCGGGTCGGGCGAGCCATCCGGGTTGAGCCCACTGGCCTGATGTCCCGGCGCGCCCTCCATCCCCACCGCCACCTTGGGCGCGGTGTCGTTCCAGTCGCGGAACTCGGAAGGCGTATACAGTCCATAGCCCCCGAGCGTCGCGGCCGACCGCGACGGATGGTTGGCGATCACCACCGGCGGGCTCTCCAGGCGCTTCATATAGGTAAGCGCCTCGATCATCTTGGGCTCGGTGTCGCGGGCCGGGTCACGCGGGAAGGCGTCGCGCTTGGAAAAACGCCCTTCCAGGTCCCGCAGGGCGTCGCGCTCCTGGTCGGTGCGCGGAACAATCAGGCTGCTGTGATCGCCGCCCGGCGTGTCGAACTCCATGCCGTAGAACTGCAGCACCTCTGCCACCTCGGCGCGGGATCGGACCAGTTCCGGATAGGCCTCGTCATAGTTCAGCTTTGAGTGATTGGGCCCGCCATGGTCGGTGGAGACCATCCAGGACAGGCCATGCTTGCGCGCCATCTCGGCGTTGGTGGGAATGGCGTAGCGGCCGTCCGCGCCCAGGACCGGCGCGGGCGGCTGGGCCGGATCGGCGCCTTCCCTGTAGTCGGCGCTGAAGCGGCTGTGGATGTGGTGGTCACCCGCCAGCCACCGCCGGTCCTTGGGCGAGACCGCGGCGGCGTCCGCCGGCGGCGGCGCCCCGGCGTGCAGGCCGTGGGCCTGCGCCGAGGTCGCCGCGAGGACCAGGGGCAGGACCCACAGGACTTGACGTTTCATAGCCTTGGACCGTTCGATCAGAAGTTGACGCGCACGCCCATGATGTAGCGGCGGCCGAAGGTTTCATGCTCGATCGGATGGCCGGGGTCGGCGCCATAGCGGCGGCCCGCGTCGTTGGTGAGGTTCACCGCGTCGAAGAACCACTCGTAGTGCTCGTTGAAGCTGTAGCGGATCGAGAGGTCGAGTTCTTCGTCGTCGTCCCAGTAGACGTCGCCGTTGGTGACCGGGACCACGGCCCCGTTCAGCACCTGGTACTCGCCGACCGACTGGCCCCACTCGGTGCGGAACTGGTAGGCCAGTCGCGCCGAGAGACCGTACTTCTCGTAGTAGATCGAGGCGTTGTAGACGAGGTCCGACGACCCGGTCAGCGGGATTTTGCGTTCCGGCACCGTGCCGGCCCGCGGCACCGTGACCTCGGAGTCATTGAGCGTGATATTGCCCTGGAACCCGAAACCGCCCACCCAATCGGGCAAGCCCATGCGCTCGGTGTAGCTTTCGATCGATTGCGAGTAGGCCACTTCCAGGCCCCGGATATAGCCGTCGCCGCCGTTGCGCAGCGTTGTCAGGGTATAGCCCGACCGGTCGACGCCGCCCGAGTTGAGCAGCGGGCTTCCGAATACGTCGGCCGCCGAGAACAGCACATCCTTCAGGTCCTTGTAGTAGACCCCAAACGAGAAGTAGCCGCGCGGCTGCATGTACCACTCGAAATAGGCGTCGACCCCGATGGCTTTTTCAGGCCCCGCGTCCGGATTGCCGCCGGAGATCGTCTGGGTCGAGTCGTTGAAGCTGAAGTTCGGCCGCAGCTCGTCATAGTCGGGTCGTGACGCGCCGGTGGTCACGCCGACGCGAACCTTCATCTCGTCGTTCAGGTCCCAGTTGATGTGCGCGCTGGGGAACACCAGGACGTCGTCGTTCTCGGCGGTGATGATCTGGCGAACGCCGCCCAGGGTCACGAAGGCCTCCCCGGTGTTCTCGGTCCGCTCGACGCGGACCCCGGCGACGATATTGCCCCAGTCACGCTCCAGCGTGCCCATGGCGTAGCCGGAGAGGATCTTTTCCTGGACGCGATAGTAGTTGGAGCTGGTGTCCTGCAGTCGCAGCACGCCCGCCCTCAAGAGTTCGCCGGCGAAGTTGTCCAGGGCGCTCTTGGAGAAGTAGTCGAAATCGTAGCCCAGGGCGATGTCGCCCTGGAACGGCTTGTTGTTGCGGATCATGTCGAAGGTGAAGGCACGCCCGGCGGCGGTGAGCTGGGCCGACGTCGCGCTGTAAGTCTTTTCCTCATGCTTCTTGGTGCGAACCGAGTAGAGGCCGCCGAACTTGACGCTGAAGGGACTGCCCATCAGCTCCAGATCGCGGCCCGCGTCGAACTTGCCGGTATAGGCGAAGGTCGGATCGCCCGCGTCGGTGGTGGAGATCGCCGTGCCGGTCGGAACGATCGGGAAGGCGTCGATGGAGAACTCTCGCGCGCCCCTGGAGCGAACCGTGCCGGTCAGGATCGTGCGGTAGAGCCGGACGGTGTGATTGTCGTCGTCGGTGAAGTCGTACTCCACGGTCGGGCGGTCGGTCAGCGTCGCCGGACTGGCGAAGTTGCTGCGCGAAGGCGCGTTCTGGCCGTCCTCGGTCTGGGTGTAGTTCAGGCGCCAGGACAGGTCCCAGCCGCTGAAATTGTGCTCGCCGCCCAGGGTGTTGGTCCAGGTGTATTCCGATGACTCCAGCGAGTTGAAGTTCGGGGTCAGCTGGACGCCGTAGACGATGCCCTTATCGGGCGTGTTGCCGTTGCAAACGTCGGCGAAGCCGCTGGTGGTCTGGGGCGCCGGGACCGCCGGACAGGCCCCCGTCGCCGTCGTCGCGCCATTGTCGAACCGGAAAATGTAGTTGCTGCGCAGCTCTTCGTCTTGATAGTCGGTGTAGATCGAGCTGGCGAAGACCTGATTATTGTCGTCGAACTGGTACTCGAGCTTGGCCGAGCCGCCAATATTGGCGCGCGTCAGGCGATAGAGCTTGTTCTCGTACTCCCGCGCCCAGCGGCGCGTCTCGGAACCCGGTCGGGCGTCGCGGCCGGCGCCGGCCGTCTGCCACGGGTCGGTCTCGAAATTGTCGGTCACCATGTTGCGGGTGTACTTCGAGGCCTGCAGGACCAAGCCCAGCTTGTCGTCCAGGAAGCGGTTCGAGAACAGCAGGCTGAGGTCGGTCTCCTCACCGCCGCCAAGGGCCACATAGCCCGCCGCCGCCTTGGCCGCGAAGTGCATGCCGGGGAAGTCGAAGGCGCTGCGGGTGATGATGTTGACGTTACCGGCCACCGTGTCGCCCGGCATGTCGGGCGTGACCGCCTTGCTGACGACGATCTGGCTGGCCAGGGCCGAGGGGATGTTGTCGAAGCGCGAGGCCCGGCCCTCCGGGCTCACCACGGAGAGGCCATCGAAGGACAGTGTCGTCCAGTTGATCTTGGCGCCGCGCAGGTTGACGTAGCGCGCCTGGCCCTGATCGCGCTCGATGGCGACGCCCGAGAGCCGGCCGATGGCGAAGGCGATGTTCTGGTCGGGAAGCCGGCCCACGGAGTCGGCGGCGATGACGCTGACCAGCGACGGGGATTCCCTTTGGATCTGGAGCGCCGCGGCTTCGGACTCGGCGATCGGCCGGCCGATCACCACCAGTTCGCCCACCTCCGCGCCTTCGGCGCCCACGGCGTCCTGGGCCAGGGCCGGTGATCCCAGCAGAACCCCGCCCGCCGCGACGGACGCCATCAGCAGGGCTCGCAGCCCGCTCATCTCGATAGCCATTGTCATTCCCCACCCAGACCTGACTGGCGGTCTAGTGAGGGCCTGTGGCGCCGAGGCGACACCTTTGAGACGGATCGATAATGCGACCCCGAATCGTCCAGCCGGGAGCGTCGCAGGCGCCCGGCGGTGCCGAATCGACACACCGGGCGCCGGTTTCCTAGGCGCCTCGGCCGCATGCGCGGCCGAGGTCGAGGGCTTGAGCCCCGAGAAGGCCACGCGACCGACGAGCTGGAACACCGGGCCAGCTTCCTCGGTCTCGACCTCGTACTCGTCGAAGTCGCGCGCACGCTGGTCGGCGAACGTCGTGAACTTGTTGAAGACCTCGTCCTTGGAGGCGTTCAGCAGATTGCCGCCGGTCAGGCGCAGGACGAAATTCTTCCCGAAGCGCTTTTCGACGAACACTTCCAGATCGGCGCCGTAGGAGGTGGTGACCTCCTCGCCGACGATGCGGCCGAAGGCGTCGCCCTGCTTGCGGTAGGTGGCCCCGAAGGCCGCGCCCCAGGTTGGGATGTCGTGGATGAAGCCGACGTTGAACACATAGTCCGACTGGTCGTTGAAGCGCCGCGAGCCGAAGTCGTCGTCGATGTCGCTGTCGAGCCACG
>NZ_JANOCX010000318.1:0-9242 GCF_031412415.1 Phenylobacterium sp. | reverse complement strand
GTCTACGCGGGTGCTGGGGGCCATACCTACACTCTGCCGACGATCACCGATGTCAGCCCGACATCCATGGTCGGGATGCCCTTTCGCATCGTCAACGCTGGAACGGGCCTCCTGACGGTCGCTACGGACGGGACGCAACTGTTCAACAGCCGCTCAGGCAAGGCGACCTATGTCCTAATGCCAGGGCAGGAAATCAACATGATCGCCGCCAAGAACGCCAGCGGCACCCTGTTCTGGGCGGGCTCGCTTTCTGAGCCTTACCCGGTCGCCGTCGCAGGGCTTCCGACGGCGTCGGCAGCGGGCCAAGGCGCGAGGGCTTTCGTCACGGACGCCAATGCCACAACCTTCGCATCGATCGTCGCGGCGGGCGGATCGAACAAGATTCCGGTTTGGAGCGACGGGGCCAACTGGCTGGTTGGCTAAGCGCCACTCGTGCTCTGGCCACGGGTGAGGCTGCGTGAAGTCCACCATCGGCTCAGCCGCGACTGTAGCGGCCTTTCGAACATCAGATGGATCATCACGCCCGCACCAATCGTCAGCCCTGCGATTGTGATGACCACGACCGCGAGTTGTGTTTGCGGAAGCGCACCCGACCAGACGCGCAACAGCGCAGAGATGAAATGCACGTGGAATAGGTAGATCGCGAACGACGCGTTTCCCAGAAGAAGGGCGAACCGATTTGGCGGTCCGGCTCCCCAGATCGCCAGGGCCAAAAGCGGAGCGAACATCAGCGCGGTGATCAGCGTGTCGGCCACCCTGTCTGCGCGCAGGTCGAGAACGTTGCCGACGGCGACGGCCGCGACGAAGTAGAGCAGGGCGATCGCGGCCAGGTACGGGATCTTGATCGACCGGCCGTGAAGCCACCTGGTCCAGATCAGACCAAAGGCCAACCCAACTCCAAACTCCACGTTCACGGGATGGCTGAGGCTCCACCAGATGTCAGGGACAGCGGGGTCGGGAACGCTCGAGCCCGTCACCAGGACGTACAGGAACGGTGCGGCGATCCAGAGCGCGATCAACGGTCGAAGCCATGCGCGAGATAGAAACGTCGCGGCGAACAGCACGTAGAAAATCGCCTCATGCCTCAACGTCCAGATGATGTTCGGTTCCAGGTCACCAACCGGCCACACGGCCAACGCTCTGAGATACGGCAAAGGCTCGAAAGCAACGCCGGACGCCGTCCGAAGGGCTGCATAGGTCAGGATCGCCAGCCACATCATCGGCAGGATCCGAAATGCCCGCCGCCGGGCGAACTCTGCGATCCCTACGCCCGGCGCGGTGCTGTCCTTCTGCAGGGAGACGATCGCGATGATGAAGCCGCTGATCATGAAAAACAGATCGACGCCCAGCGCACCCTTCTCCAGCCAACCGCCCCACAGCGATTGTCCGAAATACTTGTCGAGGCCTGCCATGGCGCTGGTGTGATCGAAAACGACCGCGCAGGCGGCGATGCCGCGCAGATACTGAACGCCGACGATTTCACGTTGAGCAGACATCGTTCCCCCACCCATAGGTGGACAGGATTGGGCATTGCCGGTCAAGGACTGCCTGCCCCCCACGCCCTCACCTCATTTCGGTGTGCGGGTCTCGAGCTTGCGGTGCCGCTGTTCGCGCGCGTTGCGCTGTCGCCAGTAGCGCCGGTGCCGCCACTGTCGGATCTTGTGGGTCAGGTGAAGGCGGGTGTCGAGCGCCCAGTAAGCCAACCCCAGGCTAACGGTGACGATCAACAGGTAGGAAAGCGTGAGCATACGGCGAACCTACACCGCCGCCGCAAGAGCGCCACCCCCACCACCCCCTGCAGCAGGGGCAGGGATGCCGTCTCAGTCGACGATCCGCGCCTGCATCAGAGCTTCCAGCTTTCGGTCTTGCGCCGTTTGGGCCGGACAAGTCGGCGCAGTCTGCCCGAAAGGTCCAGCCATTCGTCGAGGCTGATCCACGCCAACCACATGGCGATCACGGCGCAGAGGCCGAGCGCAGCGTACAGCATATGATAGATCCCGTGGCCGGGGAGGGCCGCCTTAACCATAGCACGTCACGCGCCCGAATTCACGCCTGGTGCCTCCGCATTCAACGCGGCTTTCGACGCCCTGGCCGCACGCCGCGACGGGGCCATGCCGCCCGGGCGCTGCCGTCGTCGCATCCCGGGTGTTCGCCCGTGATCGAACCCAGGGGCGGACCGTCCTGCCCGATTCACATGCCGCCGTGCCGCAGCCGTAGCTGTCAGCGCGGTGTCGCGACGACGGGGCGTCTGGACCGTCTGATTTCACAAGGAAACGCACATGAACTGGAACCCGCGTTTGTTCGGGCGGGGCGCCCCCGTGGTCGAAACCAAGGCCAGCCGGGCCGGGCCGCTGATCGCGGTCACCGGGGCGGGGCGGCCGCGTTGGACGCCGAGGGACTATGGCAGCCTGGCGCGCGAGGGGTTCGCGCGCAATGCCGTGGCCTATCGCTGCGTGCGGATGATCGCCGAGGCCTGTGCCGCGACGCCTCTGGCGGTGTTCGCGGACGGGGTGCGGGACGACGCGCATCCGGTGGCGCGCCTGTTGCGACAGCCCAATCCGGAACAGTCGGGGGCGGAATGGCTGGAGGGGCTGTACGGCGCGCTGCAGACGGCGGGGAACGCCTATGTCGAGGCGGTCAGCGAGGGTTCGGGGGGCGGGGACGCGCCCGCCGAACTGTGGTCGCTGCGGCCGGACCGGGTGCAGGTCGTGCCCGGACGGGCGGGGTGGCCCGAGGCCTATGAGTATGCGGTCGGCGGGCGTCGGTTGAGGATCGGGCGCGAGGCCGACGGCTGGATGCCGGTGATGCAGCTGAAGCTGTGGAACCCGACCGACGACCATTACGGATTTTCGCCGCTGGAGGCCGCGGCCTCGGCCATCGACGTGCACAATGCCTCGGGGGCCTGGAACAAGGCGCTGCTGGACAATGCGGCGCGACCGTCGGGGGCGCTGGTGTTCCGGGGCGCGGACGGGGAGCGGCTGACCGAGGCGCAGTTCGCGATGCTGAAGGCCGAGCTGGTCGAGGCGCATGCTGGGGCCGGCAATGCCGGGCGGCCCATGGTGCTGGAGGGCGGGCTGGACTGGAAGCCGATGTCGATGAGCCCGGCGGACATGGACTTCATCGCCGGCAAACACGCAGCGGCGCGCGAGATCGCCCTGGCCTTCGGAGTGCCGCCGCAGCTGCTGGGGATTCCGGGCGACGCGACCTACGCCAACTATCGCGAGGCCAATGCCGCCTTCTGGCGCGGCACGGTGGTGCCGCTGGCGAAGAAGACCGCCGGCGCCTTGACAGGGTGGCTGGGGGGACGGTTTGCGGGCGTGCGGATCGAGCCGGACCTGGATGCGGTGCCGGCCCTGCAGCCCGAGCGGGACGCGCTGTGGGCGAGGCTGTCGGGGGCGGGGTTCCTGACGGACGAAGAGCGGCGGCGGATGGCGGGGGTGGGGGCGTGATGGACGACATCCGGAAACTGGCGACCGGCCTGGCGGTGGCGCTGGCGGTGCAGACGATCGGCGGGCTGGTCTGGGCCGGGGGCGCGGCGGCGCGGATCGCGACGCTGGAGGACCGGGTCGGGGAGCAGAGGCTGGTCGCCGAGCGGCTGGCGCGCTTGGAGGAGCAGGGCATCGCCACCCGGGCGGCCTTGATGCGGATCGAGACGCGGCTGGAGGATCGAGGGTGAGGGTTTCAGCTGAGCCCTTCTCCCCTTGCGGGAGAAGGTGGCCGAGCGACGCGAGGTCGGATGAGGGGTCACACGATGCCGGCCGTTCATGCCCGTGTGACCCCTCACCCGACCGCACAAGGACGACAGCTGCGCCGCCGTGTGCGGGCTCCCCTCGTCGGATCGCATGCGATCCGTCCTCGACCCGCAAGGGGAGAGGGGACCTCCCCATCCACGGCTACGCCTCCCTGTGGGGCGGGGCGGATCTGAACGGGGATGTGGTGGCGAAGGGGGCGTTCGTCGACAGTCTGACGCGGACCGGGGTCGGTGGGGTGCGGATGCTGCATCAGCACGAGAGCCGGGCCGTCGTGGGCGTCTGGGACGAGCTGGTCGAGGACGAGCGGGGCCTGTTCGTGCGGGGGCGGATCGCCGACTGGTCGGCGGAGGCCCGCTATGCCCAGGCGCTGAGTCGGGCCGGAGCGCTGGACGGACTGTCGATCGGGTTCCGGGCGGCGAGGGCGCGCCGGGAGGGGCGGCTGCGGGTGCTGAGCGGCGTGGATCTTTGGGAGGTGTCGCTGGTGACCTTTCCTCGCATTTAAAATATACAGTTTGGATGCGTCCGATCATGTATGCCTACAGCCGGTTCTCAAACGCCGCCCAAGCCGAGGGCGACTCCCTCCGCCGCCAGTTGAAGGCGTCGATCGAGTTCGCAGAGCGCCACGACCTGGAACTCGACACCACGCTGCGCGATCACGGCGTCAGCGCCTACACTGGCCTGAACCGTATCAAGGGCGCCCTTGGTTCTTTCATCAGACGGGTCGAGGCCGGCGAAATCACGAGGGGGAGCTATCTCGCCGTCGATAGCATGGACAGGTTCAGTCGCGAGTCTGAGACCATCGTGCTCAACATGCTGACGACGCTGACGCTGTCGGGAATTAAGGTCGTCAATCTGGCTGAGGACCACGTCCTCGACGAGACCGCCAGCACCGTCGATTACATTCGCGTCCTCATCCACGCTGCCCGGTCTAACCAGGAGTCAGCGGAGAAGAGCCGCAAGGTCCGCCTTGCGCGCGCTGACGAGCGGCGGAGGGCGCGCGAAGACCTGACGCCCTCCAGCCCGGTCGGGCCTCGGTGGTTGCGCTTAGCCGAGGGTGCGGATGGTCGAAAGGTCTGGGAGCCGATCCCTAACAAAGTCGCGGTCGTCCAGCGAGTGTTCGACATGAAGGAGGCTGGGTTGGGCGATCAGCACATCGCCCAGCGGTTCAACACCGAAGGCGTGGCGACGCCGACCGGGCGCGGGAAGTGGTTCAATTCCACCGTCGCGGACATGTCGCGGTCGATCGCCGCGATCGGGCTCTATCAACCTTTCACGGGCCATCAGAAGGGCGCCAATAGGAAGCCCGACGGTGACCCGATCGAAGGCTTCTATCCGGCGATCATCGACCGCGATCAGTTCCACCGCGTCCAGGCGATCAGAGCGGGACGCCGCAATCCAGCGGCGCGGCCGGCGAGCCGCACGTTCACGAACCTGTTGGTTGGACAGGTTCAGTGTGAACAGTGTGGGGGCGTGGTCGGCTATCTGACTTCGACGTTTCCCAAGAAGCCGCACTGGAAGCCGCGCGGCGTCCTGCGCTGTAACGGCGTAGCGCGGGGGCTCTGCAACAATCGGTCTCGCGTCCCTTACGACGACCTGGAGGCCGACCTGCTGCCGTTTGTGGCGTCGCTTCCCCTCGGGCGGAATGCCGGCGCTGACGATCTCAAAGAGAGTGAACTGCTGGCGCTGGTTGGGCAGCGCCAGGAGCTTGTCGCGAAGATCGAGACGTTGCTGGATCAGCTTGAAAGCGGCGGCGCGGTGGCGGACCGCCTACGGAAACGTGAAGCCGAACTGGTCGCCCTGGATGCGGCCCAGGCGGCGCTGAGGGCGGAGATGGAACAGTCTCGCGCCGGCACCACGGTGGATGAAGCCCAGGATGCGCTGCAGGGACTGAGGACCCAGATGGCGACGGCGGAAGGTGACGCGCTCTATGCGATCCGAGCCCAGATCAACACCCTGCTGAGGCAGGTCGTCGGCGGTGGTTTCGTTCTGGCTGACGACGGCAAGATCGTGGTCCGCATCCATGCCGACCAAGCGGTGGGTCGGGTCGCTGCCCTAGTCGGTGCCTCAGCAGGAGCCCGGGTCCGCACCGAGATCGTCGGCGGCAGAGGCTAGTTCGGAGGGCAGGCCGCCTCAAGCTGAAGCGAGGCGAAGGTGTCGGGTGCCGAGAACTCCCAGGCCTGGGTCGGATAGCCGGGGATGGCGTCACCTTCCAGGTTTGAGCCACTGAACCCGGTGCTCTGTAGGGTTCGGGATCGAAGCCCACCGCAATCGAGTTCGACCAGCAGCCGTGTTGATCGGCTGGAGGCGGTGGGGCTCGTATATTCGTAGCGAACCCAGATCATACCTTCCCGTTGGGCACCTCGGATGAACATGTAGACACCAGCGCTCGTGCTGCGGCCAAGATAGCTCCAGTCGCCGGTTTGGATGGACGGCGGCGCATCTACCGGCAGGCCGGCGAGCATGATGAGTTCCGCGTCGCCCATCTGCGAGAGGTCGCGGTCCTGAGGCACCAAGTGGAAGCCGGGCGGAGGGGGCGGAATAGTAGCCTGCGCGGTCAGCGCATAAGCCAAGGCCATCAGAGGAAGCACTCGCGATCTCCTTCGCCGGCCGTCAGTCGATCGTGTCGCAGGAAGGCAAGTCAACAAACCGTTGGAATTCGAAGGTGCCGTCCGCCTTGGCGTCTCCAGTCGCCGGGCGCCGGCATCACCGCCATGCCCGTATAGAGGTTGAGGTCGCCTTCGTCCTGGGTCGCCGGGTTGGGGTTGAAGATCAGGCGGGTGTATTCGCGACGGCGCTCCGATCCGATCCAGCGATCGTAGGCGGGGACCAACTTGGCCTTGTCGCCCGTCCCGACCTCCAGACGATACTTAGCGAGCCAGGTCTTGGCCTGCGATTCCTTCAAGAAAATCGGCTGGCCGTCGCGTCCCCAGATGACGATGCGGAGGTCGTTGCCCTTCAGGAGGACGGCCCCCAGGGTGTTCAGGTGATCGATCATCTGGTCTTCATTGGTGAAGACGGTTTGCTCGATGATCTCGTTGGCGGCGACGGTGGCCAGGAAGGCGTCCTGTGCGCCGGTGGCGTTGGGGTTGTCGGTCAAATTCGGTCCTTGTTGTTGATGTAGGCCCGCGCGCTATCGCAGGCCTCGTTGAGGTATTCGTCGGAGAGATAGCGATCGATTTCGTGGGGTTCGTGGTTGTCGGCGGGGGCGTCGCTGATGGCCTGGCGGAGCGCGGCGATCATGCCGGTGGTGTCGGCGTTGGCGCCGAAGCGGCCGAAAAACTTGACCAGCAGGCCGTTGATCGGGCCGTGGAAACCGCCCCGGTTCTCGCCGTCGCCGATGACGAGACAACGGGTGTGATCAGAGGAGCGACCCGCCGTGCGCGGCGAGGTGCGACGGGTGGTGGTGGGCGGATCGTCGGCGTCGCCGGTGCGGGTCTTCTTGTTGGCGTCTAGTGCCAGGCGCAACCAAGCCTCGGGCGCCGCCGCCAGCGGGACTTGATCGGGGGCGAACCCTTCCTCCCACTGGTAGCGACCACCTGAACGGTGAAGGCTACCGGGCAGGAGGATGTGCCCGTGGAAGCCCCGGACATCCACGCCCGCCGCCATCCCGCCCTGGCTCCCGCGCACCTCGGGTCCGTCGTCGGGATGGGCGAACCAGTAGTGACGGCCGTGACCGCTACCGCTTTGAGTCCGCCACGTCGGCGGCAGCGCGCCGTGTTCGGCCTCAAGCTGGGCCAGGCTGGCGAAACCCAGATCGCCGTCTAGGTCCAGGACCCAGACGCCGCTGGCCCTACCCGTGAGGGCGCTGAGGTTGGTCATCGCCCAGCCACCCGTGCGGCGGTGGGTCCAGTCGGCGATGATCTCGGGATCGGTGGTCGCCAGATCGGGCCAATCCAGAATGCGAGGGTGCTTGCCGGGGTTCTTGTTGCAGCTCGTCGGCTCGGTGCCGGTCTGGCGCGCCTTCCACCGCTTGCCTTTCATGCACTGGCATTCAAGGCCCGAGTCCGTGCGGGCGCTGTTGAAGCCGTAGGTGGGGAAGATACGGACGCCCAGAGCCGCCAAGCCAAGCGCCACGGGGAGTGGACGACAGGCGTGTAACGAGGTGGTGTGGTCGCGCGGGCGCGCGCCTCCGGACCGGGTCCGGCTATCGACTTGATGGTGGATCATTTTCTGGGGGAGTTGACGAGTGGGCGTCGTTGACGCTGCCACTCGTTCAGGTTGGGATCGACGCGAAGCGCCATTCAACGATGGTGGTGAAACCGCCCGAGCCTATGTGGTGAGGCGGCTACGCCAGTCGCCGGTGCAGCGGTCCAGGACGTCGCCCACCGTCACGTCCGGGAAGTGGTGGACGACGCGGTTCTGGAACATCTGCATGATGGGCAGCAGCGAGACGCCCGTGTGGACGGCTGTCTCGAACAGCCGCTCGAACGACGCGGCGATGACGGCCGGATCACTGACGCTGGTGACGCCGTTGATGTTGGCGGCGCACTCTTGCGGCCCGAAGTGTCGCTGGATCGGCGTGATCGGTCCAGCGTGTCCGGCGATCCGGGCCAGGGTGGACAGGGAAATGAACGGGTCGTGTCGGGACATCTTGTCTCTCAGTGGTAGAAGATGTCACCGAGCTACATGAGGGGCCGCGCCCTGGATAATGGCGATAAATCGGGGATTATCCCCCTAGTCCTTCCAGCTTCGGCGCCTCTTCACCGCATCTCGAACCACATCTTCCGACACGTTAAGGCCCTCAGCGGCTAGGCGAGCCTTCGTCATGAGAAAGGCCACTTCAGAGGGAGTTTCGCCCTTCCCTGGCTGTGGGCTGTTAGTCGCTTGCTCTCGCATCAGTTCGTATGTCGTGCGGATGTAGTTGCCCGTGGACTCGCGTTCGAACCAATCACGGCTCGGTTTGCCAACCGGCCGCTTGACCTTCCCTTCCAACAAGTCGGCGAGGAACTCGCGCACTTCCCGAGGCACCGGCTCATTGCAGCGCAGCCCATAGGCAATGTTCTGGAACGTCATCGGTTCGTCGCGCGCGATCTCACCCATCGTGACAACCCAGTCGAATGACATCGGCATTTTATCAGGCATCAGGGAAATCTTCGGCATCCAGAAAGTTACTGGGCAATCACCCAGTCGGGCGCAAGAGCTGGCCGAATTATGGCGCACAAGTTGTAAGTTTGGCGCTAGGCTCAAAAGATAGGCTTGACTCCCTTTTTGGGCCATCTTATGAGCCAGGGAAGCTGAACCCCTAACTTGTGAGCCACCCATGAGGATCGCCTACTATCGCGTCTCAAGTCGCGACCAGTCTATCGAAGCCCAGCGTCACGCGATGGGCGGCGGGTTCGACCGCGAGTTCTCGGACGAAGGTGTGTCTGGGGGCGTCATGGCGGCTGACAGACCCGGCTTCGCCAAGCTGCTGGACCAGGTTCGCGAGGGCGACACCGTCTGCTTCTACGCAGTTGATCGTCTGGGCCGAGATGCATTGGACGTTCAAAC
>NZ_JANOCX010000317.1:0-2838 GCF_031412415.1 Phenylobacterium sp. | reverse complement strand
TACCACTGAGCTACCGGCCCTTAGCGCGGCGCTTTAGAGGCGCCGGGCGAAGCGGCGCGGACCATAGGCGGGCGTCCGCGTCGGGGCAAGACCGGCTGGCGCTTTCCATCGCCCCTGGGCCGAGACTAAGGTGCGCGTATGCGTGCATCCCCCCTGCTCCTCCCCGCCCTGTTCCTGCTCAGCGCCTGCATGACCGCGCCGGCCGACGGATCAGGCCAGATCCAGACCACGTCCGAGGCCAAGCGCGAGAGCATCGAGGGCGCGGTCGCGGCGCCGCTGCGCGATGTGAACCTTCTGCGCACCAAGATTCCCGCCGTGCTGCTGGAGGCGCTGGCCGACCCCTATCAACGCCCTTCGCCCAGCACCTGCGCGCGGCTGGTCGCACTGATCCAGCCGATCAATGAGGCCATGGGCGACGATCTGGACGAACCCGACGACGCCGACCAGAGCGTGCAGGTCCGCGGCCGTGACGCGGCCCTGGGCGCGGTGGCCAGCGCCACCTCCGACATCATTCCGTTCCGCGGTTGGGTGCGAAAGCTGTCCGGCGCCGAGCGTCACGACAACCTCGTGGCCGCCGCGATCACCGCCGGCGGCGTTCGGCGCGCTTATCTGAAGGGACTTGGCGAGGCCAAGGGCTGCAATCCCCCCGCCACACCGTCCCATACCTTGGCCGGCACACCGGTCCCGGAGCAGGGGCTGAAGCCGCGCTACCCGATCCGCTGACGCGCCTTGAAGTCCCGGCGGAAGGCCTCGAAGCGGCCCTCGCTTATGGCCGCGCGCATGGCGGCGGTCAGGGCTTGGAAGTGGGCGATGTTGTGCCAGGACAGCAGAACCTGCCCCAGGATCTCCTGCGCCTTCACCAGATGATGCAGATAGGCCTTGGAGTAGTGGCTTGAGGCTGGGCAGTCGCTGGTCTCGTCCAGAGGGCTGTCGTCCTCCGCGAACCGGGCATTCTTCAGGTTGATCGAGCCCTCCCAGGTCCAGGCCTGGCCGTGGCGGCCGGACCGTGTCGGCAGGACGCAGTCGAACATGTCGACGCCTCTGGCCACGGCTTCCACAAGGTCGATCGGCTTGCCGACGCCCATCAGGTAGCGCGGCCTGTCGCGCGGCAGCATGGCAGGCGCGTAGTCCAGCACCTCGCACATCGCCTCGTGACCCTCGCCGACCGCCAGGCCGCCCAGGGCATAGCCGTCGAAGCCGGTCTCGATCAGCCGCTCGGAGGACTCCTGGCGAAGATGCTGGAAGGTCGAGCCCTGTTGGATGCCGAACAGGGCCTGGGCCTCCCGCTCGCCGAACGCCGCCTTTGAGCGCGCGCCCCAACGGGCCGACAGCCGCATCGCCTCCGCCGCGCGTTGCTCCTCGGCCGGCCACGCCACGCACTCGTCCAGTTGCATGACGATGTCGGATCCCAGCAGGTCAGCTTGGATCTCGATAGACCGCTCAGGCGTCAGGACGTGGCGCGAGCCGTCGATGTGGCTCTGAAAGGCCGCGGCCTCCTCCGTGACCTTGGCGATCTTGGACAGCGACATCACCTGGAAGCCGCCGGAGTCGGTCAGGATGGGTTTGTCCCACCGCATGAACCTGTGCAGCCCGCCCAGTCGCGCCACCCGCTCGGCCGTCGGCCGCAGCATCAGGTGATAGGTGTTGCCCAGGATGATGTCGGCGCCGGTCTGGGCCACCTGTTCGACGGTGAGCGCCTTCACGGTGGCGGCGGTGCCGACCGGCATGAAGGCGGGCGTGCGGATGTCGCCCCGCGCGGTCTTCAGCACCCCCGTCCGGGCCGCGCCGTCCGTGGCGGCGATCACGAAGGGAAAGGCGGCCATCAGGCGGCGCTCCACAGCAGGCTGGCGTCACCATAGGAGTAGAAGCGATAGCCGGTGGCGATGGCGTGGGCGTAGGCCTGCTTCATCGTCTCCTGCCCGGCGAAGGCGCTGACCAGCATGAACAGGGTCGACTTGGGCAGGTGGAAGTTGGTCATCAGCCCGTCGGCGGCGCGAAAGCGATAGCCGGGCGTGATGAAGATGGCCGTCTCGGCGGCGAACGGCCCGATCACCCCGTCCTTGTTCGTGGCGCTCTCCAGCAACCGGAGCGAGGTGGTGCCGACGCAAACGATGCGCCCGCCCGCGGCCTTGGCGGCATTGAGGGTCTGGGCCGTCTCCGCGTCGACCTCGCCGAATTCGGCGTGCATCCGGTGATCGGCCAGGTTCTCCGTCTTGACCGGCAGGAAGGTGCCCGCGCCCACGTGCAACGTGACGAAGGCCAGGCCGACACCCATCCCAGACAGCCGCGCCATCAGCTCCGGCGTGAAGTGCAGGCCGGCGGTCGGGGCGGCGACCGAGCCTTCCTCGTCGGCATAGACCGTCTGGTAGTCGGCGCGGTCACGCTCGTCCTCGCCCCGCTTGGCGGCGATATAGGGCGGCAGCGGCATGGCGCCCCGCTCGGCGATGGCGGCGTCCAGATCGGGGCCGGCCAAGTCGAAGTTGAGCGTCACCTCCCCGCCCTCGCCCTTCTCGGTGAGCGTGGCGTCCAGGGCGCCCAGCAGGCAGGCGCGGTCGGTCATCGAACCGAAATGCACCCGGTCACCGGGCGACAGCCGCTTGCCCGGCCGCATGAAAGCCGTCCAGCGCGAGGGTGAGAGCCGCCGGTGCAAGGTCGCCTCGACCACGATGTCGGAACCCTCCCGCGTGCGCCGGCCCTTCAGCCGCGCCGGAATGACCTTGGTGTCGTTGAACACCAGCACGTCGCCGGCCCGAAGTTGGCCGGCGCACGCGGGAGGGTTCCGACATCGTGGTCGAGGCGACCTTGCACCGGCGGCTCTCACCCTCGCGCTGGACGGCT
>NZ_JANOCX010000316.1:0-14135 GCF_031412415.1 Phenylobacterium sp. | reverse complement strand
ACCGCCGCTTGCGCCTGAAGGGTTCGGGATCGGCCTCGTGCTCGTCGAATCCGAAGCGCTTGAAACCGGCCTTCAGCTCCTTGCCGATCGGGGCTTCCAGGATCAGCGTCCCCCGCGAAGGGTGCGGCAGGGTCAGGCGGCGGGCGTGGAGTTGCAGCTTCAGGTCGCCCGACAGCTCCCGCGCCGCGTCGTTGGTGTACTTCGGATCGCCCAGGATCGGGTGACCCATGGCCAGCATGTGGGCGCGGAGCTGGTGGGTGCGGCCGGTATGGGGCCGCAGCGCCATCCAGGTGACCCGGTGCGCCGCGCGGCTGATGGTGACGAACTCGGTCTCGGCCGGGTCGCCGTTGGGGTCCTTGGGATCGGTCGGCACCACCATCTCGCGGTCACCGACGCCCTTCTTGACCAGATGCAGTTCCATGACCCCGTCGGCGGGCTTGGGCGCGCCGTGGACCAGGGCCCAGTAGGTCTTTTCCGCCCGGCGGCGGGCGAAGGAACCGGCCAGCTTGGCGGCCGCGCCTGGTGTCTTGCCCAGCACCAGGACGCCGGAGGTGTCGCGGTCCAGGCGGTGGACCAGGCGCGGCCGCTCCAGGCCTTCGCCCCAGGCGCTGAGCAGGCGGTCTATATGCTTCAGTGTCTTGGTGCCGCCCTGCACCGCCAAGCCCGCGGGCTTGTTGAGGACCAGGACCTCCTCGTCCTCGTAGAGCACCAGCGATTTGGCGAAGACCCTCTCCTTAGCGTCGAGACCGGGCCCCTTGTCTCCCGGCTTCGGCGTGTCGGGGAGCGGCGGCACACGCACGGTCTGGCCCGCCGCCAGGCGTTGCTCGGGCTTGGCGCGTCCGCCGTCGACCCGGATCTGGCCGGAGCGGGCCAGCTTTTGAACCTGGATCTGCGAGACGTGCGGCCAGCGCCGGCGGAACCAGCGGTCGAGCCGTGTGTCGTCCTCGCCGGGATCGACCTGGATATTGCGGACCTCCCTCACGCGAACACCCGCCGCGCCAGATACAGCCCCACGAACAAAGCCGAAATCGAGAGCAAGACCGAGGCGGTGGTGTAGGCGAAGGCCTGCCCATAGGCGCGTTTGCCGATCATCAGCGCCGCCTCCAGCGAGAAGGCCGAGAAGGTGGTGAAGCCGCCCAGGACGCCTACGCCCAGCAGCAGCCGCAGACGCTCCTGGTCGGCGCCGCCGCGATGGGCCAACCAGCCCGCCAGGAGACCCATCAGCGGGCCGCCAAGAACATTGGCCGCGAAGGTCCCGTAGGGCCAGGCCGAGCCCCACAGCCGCAGGGTCTGAACCCCAAGGCCGTAGCGCGCCACGGCCCCGACCGCCCCGCCGGCGGCCACGAGAAGAACCTTTTCCATGAGCCCCTTATGCGACGTGATGTCGCTTCGGAGAAGCCCCCGCCCCAACTCAACGCCCGGTTAAGTCGTAGAGCCCATCATGCGGATCGAGTTCAGCTTTCCGGGTTCAGGGATGGTCGCGAACAACGCCGCAGCGCAGGAAGCGCCGTCCGAGTCGATCCAGGCCGGCGGCTTTTCCACCTTCGTCACCGCCGAGAACCAGACGCTTGGAATCGATTTCCGCGTCGAAGACCTGATCCACCTGCGCCACAACGCCGTCGCCGCCCGGCGGTTGGAGCCGGTGATCACCCATCTGAAGAGCGGGGTGACCATACCGGCCCGCGCCTTCGCCAGGTTGTCCGATGACGACGTCGAGACCATCGACCGCGCCACGACCGCGTTCGCCGCCACCCTGGTCGGTCCTGAAGGCGCTTCGGTCCTGCCGGTGATTCTGCCGATCTCGTTTCGCACCGTCGCGGGCCGCCGTGGCCGTGGACATCTGTCGAACGCCACCGACGGATCGACCCAGGCCCTGAAGAAGCGGGTGATCGTCGAGTTGATCGACATCGACCGGGGCACCCCGACCGGGCGGTTGACTGAGGTGGCGGGCCTGCTCAACGCCACCTGTCGCGGCGTCTTCGCGCGCCTGCAGCCCAATCGCGACGTGGTCTTCCCCGTCCGCGACGCGCGGCTGCAGGGGGTGACCGTCGACGGCGCGGACCTGGCGGTCTCGGACGCCGACGCGGCGGGACAATTGCTGGAGTTCGCCGCCCAGGCTCGGGGTTTGGCGCCGCTGCTGGTGGTCCAGGGCCTGCCGAACGACGGCTATCTCGCCGTCGCCGAGGTGGCCGGCTTCACGCACGGCGCATTGCGGACCCGGGGTTAGGCCCGCGGGCCCAGGTTTCGGCGAATCTCGCGGGCGTCGTACGCATCGCGATCGCTGGGTCGCGGACCCTTGCCCATCAGCACTTCGATGGTCTGCGCCAGGGACGGCCCGCCGCCCAGGTCGAAGCTCGTCCCGACGCCGACGCCGACGCCGCTGCGGAACCCGCCGCCACCGCCCCCGCCGCCGATGGAAACGCGCGGGCCGTTGTTGGGCGCGGCCTCCAACGTCATCCTGTCGGCGACCCGGAACCAGTCATAGCCTTCGGCGATGGCCAGGTCGGCGGCGCGCAGCAGGGCGTAGTCCGACACCTGGGCCGCCGGCGCCCCAGGTCCGCCGCGGAACGTGATGCGGTAGCGGCCGGGTTCGATACGATACTCCGAGAAGCCGACGGCCTTCGGGCCGGCCGCCGGCGCATAGACCGTCGGCGCCGCGGCGCAGGCGCTCAGCATGGCGCAGGCGGTCAGCAGGACGAGAGCGCGTTTCATGTTCGGGTTCCTCCGCAAGCCCTTGGACTTGCAACTCATATGGTCAGAAGGCCTAGCTCGCCTCGACGTTCCGCCTAAAGCCCGAGAGACGCAATCAGGCCGGCCATGTCGGCGGGGACCGGCGCCTCGATCTGCGTCATCCCGCCATCAGGATGAGGAAAGGCGAGCGCCGCGGCGTGCAGCATCAGCCGCGGAACCGGCAGGCCCGCCACAGCCAAGGCCCCGCCATAGCGCGCATCGCCGGCGATGGGCCGCCCGATGGACGCCAGGTGGACGCGGATCTGATGCATCCGCCCGGTCTCTGGAGAGAGCTCCAGCAGCGCCGCGGCCGGCGCCTTGGACAGCGTCCGATAGCGTGTCCGCGCCGTCTCGGCGTCGGGGTGGTCGGGCGCGCAGACCCGCATATAGGCCTCGCGTCCCTGCTCGTCGCGACGCAGCGGGACATCGACCGAGCCTTGCGCCGGTTCGGGCGCGCCGGGCGTGACGATGGCGCGGTAGGTTTTCGAAAAACGCCGCCCCATCATGTGCTTGCCGAGAAAACCTGCGGCCGGCTTGGTCTTGGCGGTGAGGATGACGCCCGAGGTGTCGCGATCCAGGCGATGGATCAGGCGCGGCCTGGCCTTGCCCGGCTTGGCGAAGGCCCAGAGCATCTCGTCCAGGGTATGGACCTGTCCGCGCCCGCCCTGGCTGGACAGGCCCGAGGGCTTGTTGAGCGCCAGGAGCTGAGCATCCTCGTAGATCACCAGGCTACGGACGAGCTCGATCTCGGCGACGCTGAGCACAACCGGCGTGTCGGACGGCTTGGTCTTGGGCTGCAGGCGCGGCCTCACGCCTTGCGGTTCCGCTGTTCGGCCCAGCGGTCCAGCCGCTCCTTGATGCGGGCTTCAACGCCCTCGCCCTTGGGCTTGTAGAAGGTCTGGCGCGCCATCTCGTCAGGGAAGTAGTTTTGGCCCGAGAAACCGCCCTCGACGTCGTGGTCGTAGGCGTAGCCCTTCCCATAGCCCAGATCGCGCATCAGTTTGGTCGAGGCGTTGCGGATGTGGGCCGGCGGCATCAGCGAGCCGGTCTCCTTGGCCGCCTTCTGGGCGGCCTTGAAGGCCGTGTACACCGCGTTCGACTTGGGCGCCGTCGCCAGGTGGACGACAAGCTGGGCCAGGGCGATCTCGCCCTCCGGCGAGCCCAGGAAGTCGTAGGTGTCCTTGGCGGCGTTGGCGAGCACCAGCGACATGGGATCGGCCTCGCCGATATCCTCGGCCGCCGCGCGGATGAGGCGCCGCGCGACGAACAGCGGGTCCTCCCCGCCCCCGAGCATCCGCGCCAGCCAGTAGAGCGCCGCGTCCGGATCGGACCCTCGGATCGACTTATGCAGGGCGGAGATGAGGTTGTAGTGCTCCTCGCGGTCCTTGTCGTAGGCCGGGCTGCGCTTCTGCAGCACCTGGCCCAGGTCCTTGGTGGAAAGCGGCTTGGCCGAGCCGATGTTGAACAGGGTCTCGGCCAGCGTCAGCAGATAGCGTCCGTCGCCATCGGCCAGCGCTACGAGGGCATGGCGCGCCTCGGCCTCCAGCGGCAGTTTGCGGCCCTCGTGGACCTCGGCCTTCTCCAGCAGTTGCGCCAGCGACTCGTCGTCCAGTCGCTTCAGCACATAGACCTGAGCGCGGCTGAGCAAGGCTCCGTTCAGCTCGAAGGACGGGTTCTCGGTGGTGGCGCCCACCAGGGTGACGATTCCCTCCTCCACGAAGGGCAGGAAGCCGTCCTGCTGGGCCCGGTTGAAACGGTGGATCTCGTCGACGAACAATAGAGTCGCCTGACCCGCCGAGCGGCGCATCTTGGCCTGCTCGAAGGCCTTCTTCAGGTCGGCGACGCCGGAGAACACCGCTGAGAGCTGCTGGAACTCATAGCCCGCCTCCTTGGCCAGCAGGCGCGCGATGGTGGTCTTACCGGTGCCGGGCGGCCCCCAGAGGATCATCGAGGCCAGCCGCTTGGCCTCCGCCATGCGCCGGATCGGCCCTTCCGGTCCCAGCAGGTGGTCCTGGCCCACCACCTCGTCCAGCCGCTGCGGCCGCAGGCGGTCGGCGAGCGGGGATGGAGCGTGGGGCGTCATCCCCGCGGCTTCGAACAGATCGGCCATGAGGTGTTCTACCATCCCTCCCCTCTATGGGGAGGGACAACTCACGTCCGGAAGTTGCCGGTGATTTCCTGACCGCCGCGGACGATCGTGACCTGCCACTGATTGCCACCGCCGCCTTCGACGATGCCCACCAGCTCTCGCACGCTGCCGACATCGCGGCCGTTGACCCGCTTGACCAGATCGCCGGGGCGCAGGCCGGCGTTCATGGCGAACCCACGGCTGATGTTGGTCACCAGGACACCCCGCGCCAGGAACGGATCGAGGCCCAGTTCGTCGGCGACCGCCGGAGACAGGTTGACCACCGTCGCGCCATCGAAGGGATTGCGCCCGGTAATCGCCTGCTGGTCCTTGGCGGGCGTGGCGGGCGGCGCCTCGGCGCGCAGCGTCAGGGTCTGCTCGCTGGAACCCCGACGGACGCCCAGGCGGATGGTGTCGCCGGGTCGGCGCGACGAGACACCATAGGACACCGCCGCGGCGTCCACCGCCGGACGGCCGTCCACCGAGACGATGACGTCGCCTTGCTTCACGCCGGCCCTCGCCGCGGGACCGTTCGGCCAGATGTCGGCCACCAGCGCGCCCTGGGGCGTCGAGAGCCCGAGGCTACGGGCGATCTCGCCGGTCACGGTCTGAGTGCGGGCGCCCAGCCATGGCCGGACCACGGCCACGCCGCCGCCGGCGGCGGTCTCGACCACACGCTTGACGATGGCGGCGGGCACCGCGAACCCGACCCCCGACGAGGTGCCGGAGCGCGAGAGGATGAAGCTGTTCACCCCGATCAGGTCGCCGTCCATGTCGACCAGCGCGCCGCCAGAGTTGCCCGGATTGATCGCCGCGTCGGTCTGGATGTAGGCGTTGGCCGCGTCGCCGTTGGGATCGGCGGTGCGGTTGAGCGCCGAAATGATGCCGTTGGTCACCGTCTGTCCGACGCCAAAGGGGTCGCCGATGGCCAGGACAAGGTCGCCCACCTGGGCCTCGCCGCTGTCGTCGATGGCCATGACCGGCAGGCGTTCGTTTCCGACGTCGATCTTCAGGATCGCCAGGTCGGTGCGCGGATCGGCCAGCAGGATCTTGGCGGTGAACTCGCGCCGATCGGCGAGCGCCACGGTGATCTCCTGGCCCCCTTCCACCACGTGGTGGTTGGTGACGATGACGCCGTCGGCGCGGACGATGACGCCCGACCCCAGCGAACCCTGAACGCGGTCGCGCGGGGCGCCCATGCCGAACATTTCCCAGAACGGATCGGCCCGCTGGCGCACCAGGCGCTTGGAGGAGATGTTGACCACCGCCGGCGCCGCTCGCCTGACGACGGGTGCGAAGGACGACTTCATGGTCAGTGCGTCGCCGGGCGCCGCGCGGGTCGGCTGCGCCAGGGGCGGGACCTGGGCGGTGGACTTGGCCATGGGGTCCGAACAGGCCGCAAGCACGGCCAGGGCGGGGATCAGGACGCGGTAGGCGCGCATGTAGTCTCCAGACAGTCTAGATCGCCCGGACATCGCGAAGTTTTCGGGCGCAATGATGGCGGGTCTAGGCCCGTCCGTCGCTGGAGGGAACGTCCCGAACGAACAGAACGACCAGCAGCAGCGCCGCGGCGCTGAGCGCGGCGCCGGCCAGGATCGATGATCCGGACCAGGCCGCGGCCATGCCGGGCCCGATCGACCAGGCGAAGGCCTGGGTCGACAGGATCGGGCCGAACAGGCCCGTGAGGCTGGAGATCGACCCCATGGCGCCTTGCAGCCGCCCCTGCTCGGTCTCGTCGACCTTGGACGTCATGATCGACTGCAGGGCCGGACCGGCCACATTGGCAAGCGCCGTGGGCATGTTGACCGCCCAGAAGATCGGGCCCGTCGGCGCCAGGCCCGCGGCGCCGTAACCCAGCACCTGGATGGCAAGGCCTCCGATCAGGGTCTTTCGCTCCCCGAACCAGTCGACGACCCGGCCGGCGAGCTGACTCTGGACGACGATGTTCACCACGGCGATGGCGCTGGCGAACAGGCCGAGCGCCATCGGGTCCCAGGCGTAGCGGTGGGCGGTGTACAGCACGAAGACGCTGTTCATGGCATGGACCGCCAGCCACAGCAGCAGCAGGACGGCCGCCAGGGCCGGTAGGCCGGGGCGCGAGATCAGCAGGCTGAGCGCGCCGATCGGGTTGGCCTTGCGCCAGGCCAGCGGCGCGCGGCGATCGCGTGACAAGGATTCCGGCAGGACGAAAAGGCCGTAGATCCCGTTGAGCAGCGCCACCGCCGCCGCCGCCCAGAACGGCGCTCGCGGATCGATGGAGCCCAGCAGTCCGCCCAGCGCGGGCCCCAGGATCACCCCCGTCCAGGCCGCGGCGTTGATCCAGCCATAGCTCTTGGCGCGTTCGGCCTGGGGCGTGATGTCGGCCACATAGGCCATGGCCGCGGCCTGGGCGCCGGCGGTCAGTCCGCACAACACCCGGCCGACAAGCAGCCAGGCCATGTTCGGCGCCAGGGCCATGATGGTGAGGTCGATGCTGAGACCGAAAACCGAGATCAGGATCACCGGGCGGCGGCCGAACCGGTCCGACAGCATGCCGATCACCGGGGCGGCGACGAACTGCGCCACCGACCAGGCGGCGATCAGCACCCCGATCCAGCGGGCCGCGCCCTGGACGTCGCCGCCCAGCAACTCCTTGACCAGCGCGGGCAGCACCGGGAAGACGATGGTGTGGGACACCACGTCCAGGCAGATCGTCACCGCGATGAAGCCCAGCCCCGCGCGCCGGCGCAGGTCTGGACGGGCGGGCGGCCCCGAGGGCGGAGCCAGGTTGGACGGAAGGGTCATGGAATGTCTCGAGACGCCGGAACCCGCGGGTCGCCGACTGAGCGGATGTGCAGCGGGCCGGCGGTCGCGCCGGCGTCCGGGGCCTAGGCCCTCATCGTCTCGGACATCTGTGTCATGGCAGGCGCCATCCTAGGTGGCGTCCGCGGAAACGCAAGCCGCGGCGGTCTAAGACCTGGCGGCGGCGAGCGGCGCGGAAAGCCATATCGCGCCGAAAGCCAGCGCGGCGATCAGGCGGCGCGGGCCGCGGGGAAGTTCGGACACGGGCCATCCTCCGATCAAGAGAGCCGAGCCTCTCAGCACCCGACGCCGGCAGGCAAGCCTTCGGCGAGAATGCAGCTCGGGAGCGACGTCAGGCCGGCGCGCCCGCCGCCGACGGCGCGCGGCCGACCCTGAGCGCAAGCAGGAAAGCGACGACGAGCAGGACGCTCGCGAGATAGATGGCGAGGCCCGGCTGGTGATAGGTCGCCTCATGCCGGATCGACCAGGCGAAGGTCAGGCCGAAGATGATCGGGCCCAGCACCGAGGAGATGCCCTGCAGGCTCTGATTGGCGCCCTGGAGTTGCCCCTGGGCCGAGGGGCCGACGCGACGGGTCATCAGGCCCTGCAGCCCGGGCTGCAGGAAGTTCATGAACGCGAAGACCGGAACGCCCACGAAATAGGCCCAGCCCACAGGTGCGAAGGCGAAGATCGCAAACCCCAAGGCGCCGGAGATAGCCCCCAGCAACAGCGCGCCGCGCTCGCCGATCCGGGCGACGACCGGACCCACCAACAGCATCTGGACGATCACCCCGGCCAGGCCGGTCGCCATCATCGAAAGGCCCATCGTGCTTGGCGACCAACCGTAGCGGTGCCCGGCATAGAGCACGAAAATCGAGGGCAGCACGGTGTGGGCGAGCTGGAACAGGAAGCCGATGGTGGCCAGCCCCAGCAGATCGCGATGCGAGCGCAGGAAGACCAGCGAGCCTATGGGATTGGCGCGCCTCCAGTCGAACCTGGCGACCCGGCGCTCCACCGGCAGGGATTCCGGCAGGACCAGAAGGCCGTACAGCCAGTTCAGGCCGGTCAGGCCCGCCGCCACGAAAAACGGCAACCGCAGATCGAAGTCGCCCAGGAAGCCGCCCAAGGCCGGACCGATCAGGAAACCGAAGGAGAAGGCCGCGCCCATCCAGCCGAACGCCTTGGCCCGCTGATCGGGGGGCGTCACATCCGCCACATAGGCGTTGGCGGTGGAGAAGCTGGCCGCGGTCAGGCCGTTGATGATCCGGCCCACGAACAGCCAGGCCAGCGTCGGGGCCAGCGCCATGAACAGGAAGTCGATCGCCAGTCCGCCCAGGGAGATCAGCATGATCGGCCGCCGGCCGAAGCGGTCGGACAGCATGCCCAGGATGGGCCCGCAGAACAGCTGCATCAGCCCCCAGACCGTGGCGAAGACCACGTTCCATTCCGAGGCCGCGGCCGTGTCGCCGCCGGTGAATTCCTTGATCAGGTTCGGCAGCACCGGGATCATGATCCCGAACGACACCGCATTGATCACCGAGGCTATGAAGATGAAGCGAAAGGCGTGTGTCCACTGTCGGTCGGCAGGCGCGGCGGGCTGATCGGTCATGGCGTGTCTCCCCCAAGCACACTGAAACAAAGCAAGAACTGGCGCAATCGCGTCACGCCGAAGAGTCGCGGTACGAGCCGAGCAGGCTCCGCCACCACTCGGCCAGCCGCATGAGCAGGGCTTCATCCGGGAACCCGTGACGGGCCGCACCCTCTGGCACCTGGTCGAACCCACGATGTTCGACGCTGACCCGCGTTTCGTCGCCGATCGCCTCGAATCGAACCTCGACTTCCGTATGAAGTTCCAGCGGGAAGTTCGCCTGTCGCCAGGTAAATTCCAGGCGAGCAGGCGGCTCCCAGGCGGTGATCCTGCCGATCTCGAACACCTTGCCGTTGGCCAGGGTCTCGGTCAGCGCGCCGCCCTGCCCCGGCTCGAACGCCAGGACGCCCGGCGCACGCGGGGTGGTCTGGAACAGGCCGTTGGGCTTCCACCAAGCCCCAATCTCCTCGACGAAGGCGGCGAAGGCGCGATCCGGCGCGGCCTTCACCCGCAACGAGACGAAGACCTTCGATGTCACGCGTCACGCTCGACGTGAGCCTTGAAGGCGCCAAGCTGCAGCGACCACAGCCTCTCGCTCTCCTCCAGCCAGCGCAGCAGATGGACCATGGGTTGAGGCCTCAAGGCGTAGATGCGAACGCGCGCGTCGAACTCAGGATGGCTTTCCTCAACCAGGCCGCTCTCCCGCAGGGCGCGCAGGTGACGACTCATCGCCGGCGGCGCCAGGCCCAGTTCCCGGGCCAGCTCCCCGGCCTGGCGCGGCCGCTGGGCCAACAGGTCGATCACCTGGCGGCGGTTCGGATCGGCGAGCGCGGCCAGCGTACGGTCGATGGGTGCGGGAACCGCGCTCATTTCCAGCCGGTGATCTTCAGGCCGCTGGCGGCCTCGGCGTCCTCGCGGCTGACGACCTCCACGGTCTGTGAGACCGTCCAAATATGGCCCTCCGGATCGCGGCAGCGATAGGTGCGGTCGCCATAGAACTGGGTCTCGGGCTCAGCGTCGATCACCGCGCCCGCCGCCTTGGCGCGGGCGAAGTGGGCCTCAATGTCGCTGTCGACCTGGATGCCGACGGTCTGGGTGTTCTTGCCGCCCACCGACTTGGGGCTCTTGTGATCGTCGCTCCACTCCTGGCCGATCATCACGTAGTTGTCGCCGAAGGTCATCTGCGAGTGGGCGACTTTGCCCTCGGCGTCCTCCAGCAGCATGGAGAGCTCGAAGCCGAAGGCTTCTTCCAGCCACTTCAGAGCGGCCTTGGGATCCTGGTAGAAAAGGGCGGACCGGAAGCCGGCCATGGGTTTCTCCTAGCTGTCGATCTTGTGGCCGGTGGCCCGGGACATTTCCTCGGGCGTCATGACCTTGAGCGTCTGGCCGAACGACCAGGGGTGATCCTCGATGTCGCGGCAGGTGAAGACTCGGTCTCCATAGGGCTGGTCGGCGGGCTCGCGCTCAATCTTGGCGCCCAGTCCACGCGCGGCCTCGCAACGGGCGTCGATTCCCGTCTGCAGCTGGACGTGCACGCCTTGGGTCGCCCGGCCGCCGAAGGCCGCCGGACTGACCGCACGGCCCTTGGGCGGACCGACCACCATGATGTAGCCATCGCCAAGTCGAAGCTCGGAGTGGATCACCCCGCCCTCCCCGTCGTCGACGATCATCCGGGTCTCGAACCCAAAGGCCTGTTCCAGCCAGCCGATGGCGGCGCGCGGATCGCGGTACCAGAGCAAGGGGCCGATGGTGGGAACATCCATGCTCAGGACTCCTTCACGGGCGTCGCAACCGTGATGAAACTACTTAGAGTTCATGATAATAGTTGTCGCATATCGCAACTAAATCGTCAAGCGCCTCAGCGGAGCGCCGCGCGAAGTTCGTCGAGATCGCCGTCGTTCGACTCGGGCTGCACCCCAATCAGCCGCGCCAGGAGCGGATAGACGTCGACGTTATCGAAGGTCGGCAGGGTCACGCCGCCACGGAACGCAGGTCCGCTGGCGACGAAGACAGCCCGCATCTCGGGGCTGGAATTGTCGAATCCATGGTTGCCCCGCTCCGGCTTGCGAGGCTTGTAGTCCTTGTTTCGCAGGCTCCATCCGGTCTCGGGCAGGCAGAAGATCGGCGCCACGCGCGGATTCATCCCATAGCGGAAACGCGTCGGAATATCGGCATTGCGCCAGCATTCCAGATGCGGTCGTCGCCCAAGCAGCAGCTTCTCGACCTCCGCCTCGCGCCCCTTCACTGGGTAGAGCGTCATGAAGGCGCCCCCCGACAGCGATCGGGCGGCGTCCTTGGGGATGATGTCCTCGATGTAGAGCAACCGGTCAGGGGCGATCGGCGCCATCCCGTGGTCGGCGACGATCACCAGATTCGCCGCGACGCCACGCGCCTGGAGCCCAGCGGTGAACCGCCCCAGCGCCGCGTCGACCCGAGCCGCGGCGGCGTTGACCTCGGCCGACTCCGGGCCGAAGTCATGGCCGGCCGTGTCGACGTCGTCGAAGTACAGCGTCACGAAGCGTGGCCGCTCGGCCGGCGGCCGGTCCAGCCAGGCCAGGACCTGGTCGACCCGCGCCGAGGGCGGCATGGCCTGGTCGAACGGCCGCCACAGGCTGGGACGTACGCCGCGGATCGGCGCCTCCGAGCCCGGCCAGAACATCGGCGCGGTGATGATCCCCGCCCTCTCGGCGCTCACCCAGATCGGTGTGGCCTGATCCCACCAGCGCGCCTCGCCCACCGCCGCGCGGTTGGACATCTTGAACGTCACCCCCGGGATCGCGGGGTCCTCGAAGGTGTTCTCGACGATCCCGTGGTGATCGGGCCGCAGGCCAGTGACCAGGGTGTAGTGGTTGGGGAAGGTCTTGGTGGGGAACGATGGCCGCATGGTCCCTCGCGCGCCCTGCGCGGCCAGGCCCGAAAGGACCGGCGTCACGCCGCGATCCAGATAGTCGGGCCGGAAGCCGTCGATGGAGACCAGGACCACCACGGCGGCGGGCGGCGTGGCGGGCCGCGGGGTCGAGGCGCAGGCCGCCAGGACAAGGGTGAGCGCAAGGGCGCAAAGCGTGGCGAGACGAGACATCACTCCAGCCTAGCCGTGCGAGATGACGCCCGCACAACGCAAAAGCCCCGGACGTCGCCGTCCGGGGCTTTCGAAATTTCTGTGTCGAGGACGTGGGCTATTCGTCGCCGAACGCCGACATGTCCTGGACCGGGCCGGAGTCCTTGCCCTTTTCCGACGGATCGCGGTCGACGAACTCGATCACGGCCAGGGCCGCGTTGTCGCCGTAGCGATAGCCGGCCTTCAGGACGCGGATGTAGCCGCCCTGACGTTCCTTGTAGCGCGGCCCCAGGGTGGCGAAGAGCTTGCCGACCTGTTCGACGTCGCGGATGTGGCTGATGGCCTGACGGCGCGCGTGCAGATCGCCGCGCTTGGCGAGCGTCACCAGCTTTTCGACGATGGGCCGAAGCTCCTTCGCCTTGGGCAGGGTGGTCACGATCTGCTCGTGCTTGATCAGGCTGGCCGCCATGTTGGCGAACATCGCCGTGCGGTGCGCGGTCGTACGACCCAGTTTGCGGCGGGCTTTTCCGTGACGCATTTCATATCTCCTGAGCCGCTTGGCCCGCTGGACACCCCGACCTGTCGGGAACGTGTCCTTGCCTGATCAAATCCCAGCCTGCTCCCGCCTGGGTCAACACGAAGCGCCGGAGCCCTCCACCGCTGTTGCGGCTTAATCGGGCCCAGACCGCCGAAGCGGCCCGGAGTCGGCGCGCAGTCCTACATCTGGTCTTCGAACTTCTTGGCCAGTTCTTCGATGTTCTCGGGCGGCCAGTTGGGCACGTCCATGCCGAGATGCAGGTTCATGCCCGCGAGCACTTCCTTGATCTCGTTCAGCGACTTGCGGCCGAAGTTCGGGGTGCGGAGCATCTCGGCTTCGGTCTTCTGGATCAGGTCGCCGATGTAGACGATATTGTCGTTCTTCAGGCAGTTGGCCGAGCGGACCGAGAGCTCCAGCTCGTCGACCTTCTTCAGCAGCGCCGGGTTGAACGGCAGTTCCGGCTTGGCCTCGCCTTCGACCTTCTTCTTCGGCTCTTCGAAGGTGATGAAGATCTGCAGCTGGTCTTGCAAGATGCGCGCGGCGTAGGCCACCGCGTCCACCGGGCTGATGGCGCCGTTGGTTTCGACTTCCATGATCAGCTTGTCGTAGTCGAGGCTCTGACCCTGGCGGGTGGGCTCGACGCGATAGGCGACGCGCTTGACGGGGGAATAGAGGCTGTCGACAGCGATCAGGCCGATCGGGGCGTCTTCCGGACGGTTCTGCTCAGCGGGGACATAGCCCTTGCCGTTGTTGACCGTGAACTCCATGCGCACGGTGGCGCCGTCGTCCAGGGTGCAGAGCACATGGTCGGGGTTCAGGATCTCGATGTCCGCGGGGACCTCGATCTGGCCGGCCGTCACGGCGCCGGGGCCCGTGGCCTTCAGCGTCATGCGCTTCGGACCTTCGGAGTGCATCCGCAGGGCCAGTTGCTTGATGTTGAGCACGATGTCGACGACGTCCTCGCGGACGCCCTCAAGCGACGAGAATTCGTGCACCACGCCGTCGATTTGGACGGCGGTCACGGCCGCGCCGTGCAGCGAGGAGAGCAGAACTCGGCGGAGGCTGTTGCCCAGCGTCACGCCGAAACCGCGTTCGAGGGGCTCGGCCACCAGACGCGCCTTGGGGTTGGCGTCGGTTCCGGTCTCGATCAACGGATTCTCCGGACGGATGTGCTCGTTCCAGTTTCTTTCGATCACGTAGAGATGTCCCTCGAAACGCAGGATCGCCGGACGCGAAATCGCGGTCCGGCGCAGGGAGAGTGTCGTACTTTAGTACTCAGACGCGCCGGCGCTTGGGCGGCCGGCAGCCGTTG
>NZ_JANOCX010000315.1:0-3092 GCF_031412415.1 Phenylobacterium sp. | reverse complement strand
GACACCGCCGTGGCGGGCAAGACCATCGTCTTCACGGGCGCCTTGGAGAAGATGACCCGCGACGAGGCCAAGGCCCAGGCCGAGGCCCTGGGCGCCAAGGTCTCCGGCTCGGTGTCCAAGAAGACGGATCTCGTCGTCGCCGGGCCTGGCGCGGGCTCGAAATTGAAGACAGCGACGGACCTGGGAATCCAGGTGATGACCGAGGACGAATGGCTGGCGCTGGTCGCCGGCTGAGAATTTCGCGGTCGGGTTGTCCCGTTCTCCGTGAGTTTCACGCCTAAGCCTAGGTAAGCCCCTCCTTGGGTGTCCCACCGGCCGGTCTCCGGGCGGTGGGAGCGTCGGCGGTCGTGGGGGCGACCGCCGGCGTCTTACAGCGTGCGCGCCGTGACGATCCAGGTCGCCGAGGGCAGTTTGACGCCATCCTCGCCCAGGTGGTCGCGCAAGGCCTCGCGCACGGCGTCGATGACCTTGTCACGCTGCTCCGGATGCTCACGCAGCCGCGCGCCGAGCGGACCCACCTTCAGGGCGACGCCCAAGGTTTGTTCCAGGTCGCCGCTGCCGATCTTGCGATCGTGCGGGGTGGTGACGATGGCCTCGAATCCAGCCTCGGACAGGATGCGGCGTGTCCGCTCCGGGTCGGCGAATGCGAAGGGGCCCGGCGCCTCCGGGTCCGACGGCGGCGCGGGCGGCAGATAGGCCGAGGCCGCGGTCATCGGCAGGGTCATGAACAGGTTCTCGTCCGGGCGTCGCCAGCAGACGAAAGCCAGCCGCCCGCCGGGCTTCAGCGCCTTGCGGATATTGGCGAACGCCGCGACCGGGTCGGCGAAGAACATCACGCCGAAGCGGGAGAAGACGCCGTCAAATGACTGGGCCTCAAAGGGATAGGTCTGGGCGTCGGCCTGGAGGAAGGTCGCCTCGCCCTTGCCGGCGCGGCCTCGCGCCACCTCCAGCAGCGGGCGGGAGATGTCCACGCCCAGGACCGCGCCGCCGGGAGACACCGCCCGCGCAAGCGCCAGGCTGGTCTGGCCGGCGCCGCAGCCGATATCGAGAATGCGTTCGCCAGGCGCGGGCGTCAGGGCGCGTTCGGCCTCCTGGCCCAGGGGCTCAAGCTGGGCGTCCATCCGATCCTGGAGGCTCGCCCAGATGTCGCCGACCCCGGCGTTCCAGTACTCGATCTGGGCGGCGTTGCCCTGCGGATCGCTAGTCTCGGCCATCGCGTCGTCCTCCGCTAGATCGGTCGGCAGGCCGCCTCGAGCCAGGTGCGAACCTCGCCATCGACGCGTGGCCCGATCTCGGCCCAGACCCGGGCGTGATAGGCGTTGAGCTGGGCGAGCTCATCCTTGGTCAGCATCTCGGCGACCACCAGCCGCCGGTCCAGGGGCGCAAGCGTCAGGGTCATGAAGCCAAGCATCCGTCGTTCGCCCCCGGTGATCGGCTCGGCCGGGGTGACATACTGCAGGTTCTCGATGCGGATGCCGTAGGCGCCTTCCTTGTAGTAGCCGGGCTCGTTGGAGACGATCATTCCCGGTCGCAGGGCCACGAAGTTGGGCAGCTTGGAGATCCGCTGCGGCCCCTCGTGGACGCCCAGATACGAGCCGACGCCATGGCCGGTGCCGTGGTCGTAGTCCAGGCCCATCATCCAGAGCGGGGCGCGTGCCAGGGCGTCCAGGGCCGAGCCGGTGGTGCCGGCCGGAAAGCGGATGGCGGCCAGCGCCAGGTGTCCCTTCAACACCAGGGTGAACCGCTCGCGCATCTCCTGGCTGGGCTCGCCGATAGCGACGGTGCGGGTGATGTCGGTGGTGCCGTCCAGATACTGGGCGCCGGAATCGACCAGCAACAACGAGCCGGTCTCGGTCTTCTTGTTCAGGCGGGTCGTCGGGCGATAGTGGACGTTGGCGCCGTTCGACGCCGCGCCGGCGATGGTGTCGAAGGACAGGTCCTTCAGCGCCCCGGTCGCCTGGCGGAAGCCCTCCAGCCGGGTGACGACCTCGATCTCGTCGACCGTGCGGGTCTGGGCGTCGGTGGCCAGCCAATGGAGGAACCGGGTGACCGCGCCGCCGTCGCGGCGGTGGGCTTCCAGGGCGCCTTCGATCTCCACGGCGTTCTTGCAGGCGCGGGGCAGGGCGCAGGGGTCCTCGCCGCGCACCACTTCCGCGCCGGCCTTCGCCAGGGCGTCGAAGTACCAGGCTGAGGACTGGCCCGGATCGACCAGGACGCGTTTGCCCTTCAGGTCGACCAGGGCGGCGGGTAGATCGTCCGTGGTCTCCAGCCGCACCTCGTTGCCGAGCCAGGCGCGCAGGTCGTCGCCGACCTTCGCCGGGTCGAGGAACAACCGCGCGGTCCCGTCGCGATTGAGGATCGCCTGGCCGAGCGGCAGGGGTGAGCGGATGACGTCGCCGCCGCGCACGTTGAACAGCCAGGCGATGGAGGAGGGTGCGGTCAGCACCGTGGCGTCGGCGTTCTTGCCCGCCAGGGCCTCGCCCACCCGGGCGCGCTTGGCGGCGGAGTCTTCGCCGGCATACTGCAGGGGCTGGGGCACGACGGGCGCCGTCGGCTGCGCGGGTCGGGCCTCGCCCCAGGCGATGTCCAGCGGATTGGGCGCGACGGCCTTGAGGGTCGCGCCGGCCTTGGCGGCCGCGGCCTTCAGGTGTTCCAAGGCGTCGGGGGAATGCAGGCGCGGGTCGTAGCCGATGGTCTGGCCCTGGGCGGTGGCGGTCTCCAGATAGGCGGGCACGCCGCCCTCGACGAGGTCGCGGATTTCGAATACCGCCTGGTCGACCTGGTCGCGAACCTGCAGGGTGTAGCGGCCATCCACGAAGATCGCGGCCTTGTCCTTGAGGATCACCGCCGCGCCCGCCGAGCCGGTGAAGCCGGTCGCCCAGCCGAGCCGGTCATTGGCCTGCGGCAGGTACTCGTTCTGGTGTTCGTCCTCGTGGGGGACCAGGAAGCCATCCAGGCCCTGGGCGTCCATCGCCTGACGGATCAGGGGAACATGATTGGGTCCGAAGGACGGGTCGGT
Organism: Phenylobacterium sp.; assembly: GCF_031412415.1. Lineage (GTDB taxonomy): Bacteria > Pseudomonadota > Alphaproteobacteria > Caulobacterales > Caulobacteraceae > Phenylobacterium. The sequence goes on along the minus strand of NZ_JANOCX010000315.1, from coordinate 73 downwards.
GCTTTCGTCGAAGGTCTGGCGCATGGGGCGAACTTAGGGAAACTCACCGCGCCGCGCCACCTCCGCTCGGGAT
>NZ_JANOCX010000314.1:0-21174 GCF_031412415.1 Phenylobacterium sp. | reverse complement strand
CCCCTGGACCCGCAATCCGGAGATCGCGGTGCTGGACGCCTGTCGCGAGCTGGGCACGGCCTTCGTGGCGTTCAGCCCCGTGGGACGCGGCTTCCTGGCCGGCGGGGTGAGCGACCCCAGCGCGCTCGCCGACGGCGACTTCCGCAAGGACATGCCGCGCTTCCAGGGCGAGGCCTTCGCCGCCAATCTCAAGCTCTATCAAGCGTTCGCGGCCCTGGCGGCCGAGGCCGGCTGCACCCCGGCCCAGCTCTGCCTCGCCTGGTTGAAGCAGAAGGATCCGATCATCGTCTCGATCCCCGGCACCACTTCGCCGGCTCACATGATCGAGAACGCCAAGGCTGACGCGGTTGTCCTGTCGCCTGAAACAATGGCCAAGCTCGAAGCCCTGGTGAACGACAAGACAGTCACCGGTCCACGCTATGCGCCGGCGATGCAGGCCTCGATCGACACCGAGGGTTAGGCGGCCTCGAGCGTTTCGGAAGCCGACTTGAGCGCCGCCCGCGCCAGATGAAAGGCGCGGTCGGCGACCTCGGCGGCCGGTAGATCGTGCAGGCCGCGGGGGCGCGGCAGCGTGACCTGAACGGTCACGCCGTCGTCGGTCAGGACCGAAACGCCGACCAAGGTCGGGCTCACGGTCACGGATGGCGGAAGCGAAAGGTCGTGCATGGCTGCGTCTCCATTCCCCTCAGTGCGCGGGGTTTGCGACCAGCCGCCTGCGATGTCCAGGCACGCTTTTATGACCGGCGGGGTAGGAACCGTTTAACGATCAGCTCCGCGCCTCGGCTCCGAACAACTCCTCGTGTTTGGCGCAGATCGCCGGCCAGAGGGCGGCGGCCTCGGGCGCGTCGAGGTCGAAATCGCGTTCCAAGACCGCCACGAATTCCTCGGCCGAGTTGAGCAGGATGGTCTGCTTGCCGTCAGGCCGTATGCGACGATGGGCGCGGCCCAGCAGGCTGACGATCCCGTCTGGCGTGTGTCGGAAGGCCAGGGCCGTCTGGACGAAGATCGAGTCGGGCGAGGTCGACAGCCACCGGCAGGTCGCGCTCAACTGCTCGGGTGAGGCCGGCGCCAGGGTGAAGTCGAAATAGGGGGCGCCGCCGTTCGCGTGGTTGTGGAACCGCAGCCACTCGCTATCGAGATCCTCAAGACGGAAGTCGTAGCCCTCGCAGCGGTGCGCTCCGATGGCGAGCGGGAACGGCTCCAGGATACCGTCCCCGAAGCCGACGTCGGCGATGTACGGCCGGTCCAGTTCCACCCGCAGTACAAGGTGGTTGCCAAGCGGACGGTCGCCGCGCTCGTCGCGTGATACCGACCCCGACATCCGGGTGACGGAGAAGCCGATATCCTGCAGCACCGCGCCCAACAGGCCGTTCATCTCGTAGCACCAGCCGCCGCGACGCCGGGTGACCAACTTGTCGAAGGCGTCCAGCGGATCGAGGCTCATGGGCCGGCCGAGCTGAACATCGAGATTCTCGTAGGGGATGGCCCGCAGGTGGCCGCGGTGCAGGGCGGTCAGGGTCTCCAGGTCCGGCCTGGCGGTCCCTGAAAAGCCGATGCGGTCGAAATAGGCCTGGATGTCCACGTCGCGCGTCCCCGATATTGCCCGCGAAACCTAGTGACGACCCCGTCCCTTCGCTAGCCGATTGAGCGCCTTATGCAGCCCCTCGCCACCGAACTGGCCTTCGAGGCCCTGGTCTCCATCGGCACGCCGCTGGACATGGGCCAGACAGCGACTGGCAAGCGGCGGGTCATCCCCATCACCGGTCGGACCTTCGAGGGGCCGAAGATATCGGGCGATGTCCTCGCCGGCGGCGCGGACTGGCAGACCGTGCGGGCCGATGGCTGCGCCGTGGTCGAGGCGATCTACGCGCTCGAGGCTTCGGACGGCGCGGTCATCGCCGTGCGCAATCTGGGCCTGGTCGCGCCGCTGGGGGGCGGAGCGCCCTATGTGCGCACGGCGCCCAGCTTCGATGCGCCCGCCGGACCGCACGACTGGCTCAATCGCAACATCTTCGTCGGGACCATCGGACGGGTCGAAGGCGGCGGCGCGGTGCGGATCACGGTCTATCGGGTGATCTAAACTCCTATTCGCCCGGCGGCTTGGCCGCGGCGGCGCCTGTGATCATCTCGACGATCTCGGGGCGGATGTTCTCGCTACCCTTCTCCATCATGTGCTGGACGATGCGCGCGCCGACGGCGGCCTGCATCTGACCGGTGAACTCCGCCTTGTTGGACTTCACCCAGTCCATGGAGGCCTGGCGATTGACGTTCAGGTCCTGGAAGCGCGGCGCCACATAGCGGGCGAACAGCTCGTAGGACTTCTTCGTCGCCGTCCAGTCGGCCCAGTTGTGAGCCATGAAGAGGAAGGCGCCGAAGCCTTTGCTCTCGTCCAGAAGCTGCTGGATCTTCGCCGCCGCGTCGTCCGGCGTGCCGATCACCGCCATGCCCGAATTGATCAGGGCCTCGACGGGGTTCTCCGCGTCGGCCGGCACGATCGGCAGGTTGGCGATCTCGCGGAAGTAGTAGATCCATTTCTCCAGGCCGAAGCGCACGTCCGCCATGGCCTGTTCGCGGGTCTCGGCGATGTGCATGGGACCGACCAGACGCCACGCGCGGCGGTCCATGGTCTGGCCGTGCTCCCTGGCCTGCTCCTCGGCGACGGCCCAGTTCGACGCCAGCGCGTTGAAACCGCCGGTCGAGGTGGCGCCCAGGGACAGCAGCCCGGCGCCATGCTTGCCCGCCGCCCGCGCCCCGGTGGGAGAGACTTGGCTGGCGACGGCGATCTCCACGCTGGGCCGCGAATAGGGGGTCATCTGCAAGCGCGCGTTCGCCAGTTCGAACCAGTCGGACTTGTGGGTGACGGTCTCGCCGCGCAGCAATGGGACCAGGACATCCAGCGCCTCATCCATCCGGTCGCGCTGCTTGGACGGGGGAATGCCCATCATGAAGGCGTCGGAGACCAAGGCGCCGGGACCCACCCCGAACATCACCCGGCCGCGGGTCATGTGGTCAAGCTGGTTGATCCGGTCGGCCAGCATAAGGGGGTGATGATAGGGCAGGGAGGAAACGCCGGTGCCCAGGCGGATATGCTTGGTGCGCTCGGCGGCGGCGGCGATGAAGACTTCGGGCGAGGCGATCAGCTCGTAGGCCGCTGAGTGATGCTCCCCGATCCAAGCCTCGTCGTAGCCGAGCTGATCCATCCACTGGACGAGCTCGAGATCGCGCTGGATGGCCAGCGTCGGGTTTTCTTCGATTGGATGGAACGGCGCGATGAAGGCGCCGAAGCGCAGCTTCTCTCCGAGCATGTAAGCCCTCCCTAGCGTGTTTTGGCCGACCTTAACGCCGATTACGCGAGGGACGCCTAGGGGAAAGCGTCAGGCGGCGGCCTCTTGAGCCGCCTCCAGGAAACGAAGCACGGAAAGCTCGAAGGCCCGGGGGGAGGCGCCGGGCTTGAGCGGCAGCACGCTGCGCTCGTAAGATTCCAGGACCAGGGGATGAATGTAGGATCCTCGGCAGACGGCGGCGGTGTTTCCGAGCAGTCCCGCCACCGCCTTCACCGTTCGGTTGACGTTGCGCTTGGCCTCGGCCGCGTCCGTGGCCGGGGGGTGGGCGATCAGACCGCGAGCCGCCGACAGGGTGCCGGCCCATGTGCGAAAGTCCTTGGCGGAGAAGTCCTCGCCCAGGGCTTCGCGGATGTAGGCGTTCACGTCCGCTGACTCGATGGCGTGCCGCTGACCGTCCTCGTCGACGTATTGGAACAGCCGCTGACCGGGCACATCCTGGCAGGCCTTGACCACGCTGGCGAGCCTTCGGTCCTGAAACCCGGTGGTATGGTTCTTGCCGCTCTTGCCCCGGAACTCGAACACCGCCCGGCCGCCGGAAATCTTGGCGTGGCGGTCGCGCAGGGTGGTCAGGCCGAAGCTCTTGTTGGTCTTGACGTACTCCTCGTTGCCCACTCGGATCAGGGTCAGCTCCATCACTCTGACGACGGCGGCCACGACCTTTTCATAGGGCAGGCCGCGCTTGGCCAGATCCGTCTCGACCTGGGCGCGCAGCCGGGGCAGGGCGCGGCCGAAAGCGATCAATCGGCTGTACTTTGCGACCTCTCGCGATTGGCGCCAGCGGTCGTGATAGCGGTACTGCTTGCGGCCCCGCTGGTCTCGCCCGGTGGCCTGGATGTGACCCCGGGCGGTGGGGCAGATCCAGACATCGGTCCAGGCGGGCGGGATGACCAAGGCGGCGATCCGCGCCAGGGTCTTGGAATCCTTCACGGGCCGACCGTCGGGATCGCGATAGGTCACGCCGCGTGTGGTCGAGACGCGGCTTAGACCAAGGTCTCCGTCGTTCACATAGGTGAGGCCGTCGTCGGCGAGGGACGGAGGATCGGCGGTGTCGCGGGCCATCACCCACCTTTGGAAAATCCGCGAGCCGTGGCACGAAGCGCCCCTCGCCGGCGCTCAACGTGAGCGCTGCGGCAGGGTTCCGAGCACAGATGAACTATCGCCACGCCTTCCATGCCGGGAACTTCGCCGACCTGGTCAAGCACGCCGCCCTGCTGAATCTGCTGGCGCGCATGCCCCGCCCGCTGAGCGTGATCGACACCCATGCCGGCCGAGGGCTCTACGACCTCTCGGGCGAGGAGGCGCAGCGTTCCGGCGAGGCGCAAGCCGGGATCGGACAACTGATGCAGGCGGGCGATCTGCCGGCCGAACTGCTGGCGTTGCGCGCGGCGGTGACGCGCCTGAATGGCGGCGGGCCCGCGCGGCTCTATCCCGGTTCGCCTCTGCTGATCGCCGGCGCCCTGGGCAAGGGGGACAGCTATGTCGCCTGCGAACTTCGGCCTGAGGAGCATTCCGCGCTCACCCAGGCCCTGACGCCCTGGCGGAACGCGCAGGCGATCTGCGCCGACGGCTATGCCGAGGCCGCGTCGCGTCTCGACCGTGAAGGCGAGGCGCTGGTGCTGATCGATCCGCCGTTCGAGAAGTCCGACGACTACCGTCGCTGTGTCGAAGCCCTGAAGGCGATCACGCGCCGCAGTCCTCGCGCCGTGGTGATGATATGGCTGCCGCTGAAGGACCTCGAGACCTTCGACAGTTTCGTGCGCGACGCCGAGGACGCAGGTGTCGGTCCGTTGCTGATCGCCGAGGCGCGCATGAGGCCCCTGCGCGATCCGATGAAGATGAACGGCTGCGCCCTGGTCCTGGCCCGCGCGCCCGACGGCATGGCGCAGACGCTGCAATCGATCTGCGATTGGACAGTGGGCGCCTTGGGACAAGGCGGCGCGGCGCGAATCTGGACCGCAGCATAAGCTTCATTTTGCGGTTGCGAAGGGTTCGGCTAGGATTTGCTGCATCGCACAAACCTTAGCCGTTTGGAGGCGTCCATGATCCCGTCGCAACCCCTTTCCGAGCCTGTCTCGGGCACGTCCTTCGATCCGAAGAGCGCCATCTATCTGCCGCTGGGCGCGGCATCGCCCTTCTGGTTTCTGTACGCCGGCGCCGCCTCTGCCGGCGTCGCCTATTGGTGGTTCAGCCGTTGGCGCGGCGCCACGAACGTCGAGGCGCTGTTCGGCCGGGCCGCGGTTCTCGCCCCCGTGGACGCCGCCGTCGAGGCGGTCGAAGATGTCGTAGCCGAGGTCGCTGAACCGATCCTCGAAGCCCAGGCTTCGATCTCGGAGCTGATCGCAGCGCCGGCGTCGGAGCCCGAGGCGACGAGTCCGGAGTCTATCACGGTCGCCGAACTGACGAACGAACTCGCGTCCGCGGTTGAAGCCGAGATCGAACCCGAGCCCTTGCTCGCGCAGGCGCCGGTGTTGGAAGCCGCCCCCGAACCCGTGGTCGAGACCGCGCCGGCCAAGTCCAAGGCCGGCCGCGCCGCGCGCGCTGTCATCGACGATCCCGCCTGACCTTGGCGGGTGGGCGCCAGCCGCGCTAAGGCTCTCCCGACACCCTCGGACGGTGGGAGAGCGTGTGGCCAAGCGGGCGTTCGACATCATTGCGGCCCTGGGCGGGCTGATTGTCCTGTCGCCGGTGCTGGCCGTCGTGGCGATCGCCGTACGGCTGGACAGCCCGGGCCCTGCTTTGCACTGGTCGCGGCGGGTGGGACGCGGCAACGCTCTCTTCGCCATGCCGAAGTTTCGCACCATGCGGACCGGCGCGCCTGATGTGGCCACCCACCTCTTGCCCGATCCCGAGCGATGGATCACGCCGCTGGGTCGGTTCCTACGCCGCACCAGTCTGGATGAGCTGCCCCAGCTCTGGAGCGTGCTGCGAGGCGACATGAGCCTGGTTGGACCTCGGCCGGCCCTGTTCAACCAGGACGATCTGGTGGCCCTGCGCACCGCAGCAGGAGTCGAGACTCTCCGGCCAGGTCTGACCGGCTGGGCGCAGATCAACGGTCGCGACAGCCTGCCCATCGCCGACAAGGCGCGCCTGGACGCCGACTACCTGGCGCGGCGCGGCTTCCTGCTGGACCTGAAGATCATCGCCCTGACGGCCTTGGCGGCGCTGTCGGGGCGGGGCGTGCGGCACTGAACCGGTAACCTAACCGAGGGTTCGCGCGTTCGGGGCGAGAACTCCGGAGCTGCAGATTGACCGACGACACGCCGCCGCCGCGCCAAAAGCTGTCCCGACGCCGCAAGGCGTTGATCTGGACGGGCGGAATCCTGGCCGTCCTGGTCGTCGCCACGGCCCTGTTCCTGATCCTCTTCGACTGGAACCACCTGCGCGGACCTATCTCGCGCTACGCTTCGATACGAACCGGCCGCGAGGTGGCGATCGAGGGCAATCTCGACGTGAAGCTGTGGTCCCTGCGCCCCAGCGCCACGGTCGAGCGCATAAGGATGGGCAATCCCACGTGGGCCGGGACTGGCGATATGGCCCGGATCGAGCGTCTACACGTTCAGATCGAAGCGCTGCCTTTGCTTTACGGCCGGCTGATCCTGCTGAAGCTGGAAGCCTCCAAGCCCAACCTCGTCCTGCTGCGCGACGCTCAGGGTCGCGCCAGTTGGGATTTCTCCAACGGGCGGAAGAGCGATCGGCCCATGCGGCTGCCGCCAATCCGCCGGTTCGTGGTCGAAGACGGCCAGGTGAGTTTCGACGACCGGAAGAAGAAGATCAGCCTCGACGCCAGCATCAGCGCGTCCGAGACCCGTGGCGCCAACAATCGCGGCTTCCTGGTGGCGGGCAAGGGTTCGATCAATGGCGCGCCGTTCCTGCTGAGCGTCCTCGGCGGACCCCTGCTGAACGTCAACCCCAGCAAGCCCTATCCCTTCGACGCCGACGTCCGCGCGGGGGCGACGCGGATACAGGCGAAGGGCGCGATCCCCAAGCCCTTCGATCTCGGCCAATTCGCGATGAACGTCACGGCCAGCGGCCCCGACCTCGCTGACATCTACGATTTGACCGGCGTGGCCCTGCCTAACACCCCGCCCTATCGGCTCTCGGGCCGGATGTCGCGGGAGGGCAAGGTCTGGAAGATCGCCCGGATCGGCGGGCGCGTCGGCGACAGCGATCTGGCTGGCGAACTTTCCGTGGACACCGGCCGCGTACGGCCGTTCCTGAAGGCCGACCTGCGTTCGAAAGTGCTCGACTTCGACGACATGGCCACGGTGTTCGGCGGGGCGCCGGCGGTGGGAAAGGGCGAGACGGCTTCGCCCGAGCAGGTCGCCATCGGCCGGCAGATGAAGGTCCAGCAGAAGCTGCTGCCCGACGCCACCCTGAAGGTCGACCGCATCCGCGCCATGGACGCCGACGTGAAATACAGCGCCACGAATGTGCGCGACGCCATGCTGCCCCTGCGCTCGGCGCGGGTTCATGTCCTCCTGGACGCAGGGCTGTTGCGCGCCGACCCGGTGACCTTCGATTTGCCGCAAGGCCGCATCGGCGGCGCCGTGAGGCTGGATGCGCGCAAGGCCGTTCCGATCACCAGCGTTGACCTTCGTCTCACCAACGCCAGGCTGGAACAGCTGATCCCCATCAAGACCGCGGGCACGCCCCTGACCGGCGCCTTCGTTGGTCGGATCAAGCTGACCGGCGCCGGCGCCTCGGTTCACCGCGCGGCGGCCAATGCCGACGGCGAGGTGCTGGCGGTGATCCCGGGCGGCGAAATCCGCGAAGCCTTCGCCGAGTTGCTAGGCGTCAATGTCACCAAGGGCCTGGGTCTGTTGCTCGCCAAGGACCAGAGTAAGGCGGCCGTGCGCTGCGCCGTCGCCCACTTCCAGGTCAAGGACGGGGTGATGACCGCCGATCGCATCGTGTTCGACACCGAGCCCGTGCTGGGGACCGGCAAAGGAGTTATCGACCTCGAGACCGAGCGGATGGATTTCCGGATCGAGGGGCGTCCGAAAGAGGCGCGGCTGGTGCGCATCACCGCGCCAATCACGATCAAGGGGCCCCTGACCGGTCCCAAGGTCGGCGTCGAAACCCGCGGGATCATCGCCCAGGGCGGAGTCGCGGCCCTGCTGGCGACAGTCGCCGCGCCGCTGGCCGTGATCCTGCCCTTCGTCGACCTCGGACTGGCCAAGGACGCCGCCTGCGGCGCCCTGATCGCCGAGGCCGGGCGCGAGGGTGTTCCGGTTAAAACCGGCGCCCGGCGCTAGGGTTCGATTGACGGCCTGAACGGGCTCGTCGCAAGCTGGCGCCACCCAGTTCAGCGGAGACCCCTACATGTCCGACAAGACCAGCGCCGTCAGTATCGCCCTCGTCCTGGCCCTGACCGCGGGAGGCGCGATCGCCGCGACGTCCGCCGAGAAGGCCATCGCCCTGCGGCAAGCCGGCTACAAGGAGGTCGGCAAGTCGTTCAAGACGATCAACGAGGAACTGAAGAAGGACGCGCCGGACACCAAGTTGATCGCCAAGGAAGCGCGGATGATGCACGGCCACTCTCTGTCGATCCCCAAGTGGTTCCCCAAGGGCTCGGGACCTGAATCGGGCCTCAAGACTAAGGCCAAGGCCGACATCTGGGCTGAACCCGCCAAGTTCTCAGACGCCACTAAGGCCTTCCAGACCGAGAGCCAGAAGCTCCGCGTGATCGCCGGCAAGGGCGACGTCGAGGCGATCAAGCTGCAGGTCAAGGCGACAGGCGCCTCCTGCGGCGGCTGCCACACCCCCTTCCGGGAAAAGTGATGGCCGAGGCGCCCGCGCCGCGCGTCGCCCTCTGGGACCTGCCGACGCGCCTCTTCCACTGGTCGCTGGTCGTGGCGATCCTGGTCGCCTGGTTCTCGGGCGGTGAGAACATGCAGATTCATGTGTGGTCGGGCTACGCCGTGCTGGGTTTGCTCGTGTTCCGGCTTTGGTGGGGCGTGTTCGGCGGCTCGACGGCGCGGTTCTCAAGCTTCGTGAAGGGTCCCGGCGCCACGCTCACCTATCTGAAGACGGCGGGGGATCGCGAGGCGAGCCATTCCGGCGGACATAACCCCGTCGGGGCCTGGAGCGTGGTGGCGATGATCGCGGTCATGCTGGCCGTGACGGTGACCGGGCTGTTCGCCAGCGATATCGACGGCTTGAACTCAGGGCCGATGTCTTACCTCGTCGACTTCGACCTGAGCCAGCGGTTCACCGAATGGCACGATCTGGTGTTCCGCGTGCTGCAGGCCTTGGTGGCCCTGCATCTGCTGGCGGTGGCCTATTACTGGCTCTGGAAGCGTCAGAACCTGATCGGCGCGATGATCACCGGCAAGAGCGCCTTCGCCATGGAGGCGTTCCGGCCAGCCAGGCTCTGGAGCCTGATCGTCGGGCTGGCCTTGGCGGTCGGTGTCGCCTGGTTGACCGCCAAGGGCTTCCGGCTCTAGCCGCCGTTCGCATGGTCGCGCAGGCAGCCTAGCCAGGCTTCCTCACGCGCCTTTTCGGCGTCGCGCAGTCGGGTCTCGGCCTCGCGGACGCCCTCGTCGTGCTTGCGCCATTCCAGCACCGCGCCGTCGCGGGCGGCGCGAGCGGCTTCCATGGTGGGGAAGCGGGCGAGGACGGCGCGGACGCTGTAGTTGACCGGTGGGCCCACGGTCTCCCGATCGGGGTAGAACCCCGTGATGGAGTCGGCGCTCTCGCTTTCGATGTGGAAGACGTCGGCCCAGCCTGCATGGTGGCGCATCAGGGCCCAGGGCCGTTCAATCCGGTCGCTCATCGATCGCTCCTAGAATCCGTGGCCGCAAGTTAGCGCGGTCGGCGGTGGTCTCCAACGCCGCAGACACCGGAATTCGCGAAGGCCCTAGGCGTCGGGCGACCGAAAGGCGACGACCTCGCCCTCCTGGTCGCGGCCCACCCCGATCCGGGGGCACGTCTCGCGCAGGACGCACAAGTCGCAGGCCGGGTCGAAGTGGGTGCAGATCGACTGGCCGTGCGCCTTCATCAGCCAATGCAACTCGAAGAACCGGTCGGCGTCCCAGTCAGCGGGCGCTTGTTCCATCAGGGCGTCGTAGGCCAGCTCGCGATCGTCGCCCCGCGCCGACAGGCCCAGCCGACGGCTGACCCGATGGACATGGGTGTCCACCGTCATGACCGCGCGCGCCAGGGTGCTGAAATTGAGCGTGGCCGCGGCGGCCTTGATCCCGACGCCGGGCAGGCGTGTCAGCCATTCCATGGCTTCGTGCAGCGGCTCGTCCCGCAGGAAATCGAGATTCAGTGCGCCCCGCTTCAGGATGATCACCCGGATCAGGATGGGCAGGCGTCGCGCTTTGTCGCCGGCTTGGGTGACCGGATCGATCACGGGCTCGATCTGGGACGGATCGGCCAGGGTCAAGGTCGCCCAGTTGGGGAAGGCCGCGCGAAGCCGAATGAAGGCCGCCCAGGCCACCTCGTCATAGGTGCGCCCGCTGATCACCGCCTTGATGAGCTGGGACACCGGATCCATCCGATGCGCCGCCCTCTGCGGCCCGAAAACCGCGCGGAGCCGGTCGCGGACGGCGGGCAGGTCGGAGGGGAGGGCGAGTCGGATTTGCATACCGTTCAAAAGAACAAATGCAGAACATTTGTCAAGCGCGCGGCTTGACCCTACCAAAGACGCCGGGCGGAACGGGAAGAGCCATCATGAAGCCGGCGTCGGTGTCTGACTATCGCGAGCTGGCGCGGCGGAGGCTGCCGAAGATGTTCTTCGAGTACATCGACGGCGGCAGCTACGCCGAGGTCACCCTGGGCCGCAACGTGGCCGACCTGGAAGCTATCGCCCTGCGCCAGCGCGTCATGCGCGACATGAGCCAGCTCGATATGAGCGTCGAGGTGTTCGGCCAGAAGATGACGCTGCCCGTGGGGCTGTCGCCGGTCGGGATGGCGGGTATGTACGGCCGGCGAGGGGAGGTGCAGGCGTCCAGGGCCGCGGCTTCTGTCGGCGTGCCCTTCTGCCTGTCGACGGTGGGGGTCTGTTCGGTGGAGGAGGTGGCGGCCGCGGGAACCCCGCCCTGGTTTCAGCTCTACATGCTGAAGGACCGCGGCTACATGGCCGAGCTGTTGGCGCGGGCCAAGGCGGCGGGCTGCACGGTGCTGGTCTTCACGGTCGATCTGCCGCTGCCGGGTTCGCGCTATCGCGACGTGCGCTCGGGATTCACCGGATCGAGCGGGCTGTCGGGGGCGCTCAACACAGCCTGGCAGGGTGTGACCCATCCGGAGTGGCTGTGGGACGTCTGGCTGCACGGTCGGCCCCATACCCTGGGCTGCGTGCAGAACGCGGTCACCGAGGGACGCAGCGTCACCGACTTCCTGAGCTGGATCGCCAAGAACTTCGACCGAACCGTCACCTGGGCCGATATCGACTGGGTGCGGAAGGCCTGGGACGGCCCGATCGTCATCAAGGGGGTGCTGGACCCCGACGACGCCCGCGAGGCGGTGAAGGCCGGCGCGCAAGGCTTGGTTGTCTCCAATCATGGCGGCCGTCAGCTCGATGGGGTGCGCTCCTCGATCTCGGCCCTGCCGGCGGTGGTCGACGCGGTGGGCGGCGACTTGGAGGTCTTCATGGACGGTGGCGTGCGTTCGGGGCTCGATGTCCTGAAGGCCTTGGCGCTGGGCGCTCGCGCCTGCTTCGTCGGGCGCCCGTGGGCCTATGCCTTGGGCGCCGGCGGCCAGCCGATGATCGAGAAGATGCTCGGGACCCTGCGCAGCGAGCTCGCGACGGCGATGATCCTCACCGGGTGCAACGTCGCGCGAAACGCCGACAAAACGCTACTAGACGTCGCACCTTAGAAAATCTTTTCAAATCCGCAGGTTCAGACCCATCGACAAGGGTTGATCTTGCCGTGTAGATGCGCGCCGAATTGGCGTTCGGAACGGCCGTGTTTGGCCGCGTCCGCGCACGCCTGCAGTGAAGAGTGAAGGGCCGCCGATGGGAGCTCCGGAACGACAAGGTCTGTACGACCCGCGCAATGAACACGATGCGTGCGGCGTGGGGTTTGTGGCCAATATCAAGGGCCGCAAATCGCACGAGGTCGTGGCCTGCGGTCTGGAAATCCTGGTCAATCTGGACCATCGCGGCGCCGTGGGCGCCGATCCGCTGGTGGGCGACGGCGCCGGGATTCTAATTCAGATTCCGGACGGCCTGCTGCGCGACTGGGCGGGCAAGGAAGGCGTCGATCTGCCGCCGCCGGGCGACTACGCCGTGGCCATGTGTTTCCTGCCGCGCGACGAGGCCGCGCGCGAGGTGGCGGTTCATCAGTTCGAGCACTTCCTGAAGGTCGAGGGCCAGACCTTCATCGCCTGGCGCGACGTCCCGGTGAACACGAAGGGTCTGGGCGAGGCGGTCCTGGCCGAGATGCCGGTGATCCGCCAGGCCATCGTCGGCCGCGGGCCCAACACCAAGGATCAGGATGCTTTCGAGCGGAAGCTGCTGACCGTCCGCAAGCAACTGCAGAACCCGCTGGCCGATCTGGCGGCGCAGAAGAACCTCCCAGGGCTGACCCAGCTCTACCTTCCGTCGTTCTCGACGCGGACGGTGGTCTATAAGGGTCTGTTGCTGGCCGACCAGGTGGGAACCTTCTACGAGGACCTGGCCAACCCGATCACGGAATCGGCCCTGGCCCTGGTCCACCAGCGGTTCTCGACCAACACCTTCCCGTCCTGGAAGCTGGCCCACCCCTACCGGTTCATCGCCCACAACGGCGAGATCAACACCGTTCGCGGCAACGTGAACTGGATGAACGCCCGCCGCCGCACGTTGGAAAGCGACCTGCTGGGGCCCGACCTCAACAAGATGTGGCCGCTGATCCCGCACGGTCAGTCCGACACGGCCTGTCTGGACAACGCCCTGGAGCTGCTGCTGGCCGGCGGCTATCCGCTGGCCCACGCGGTGATGATGCTGATCCCGGAGGCCTGGGCCGGCAATCCGCTGATGAACGCCGAGCGCAAGGCGTTCTACGAGTATCACGCCGCGCTGATGGAACCGTGGGATGGCCCCGCCGCCGTGGCCTTCACCGACGGTCGCCAGATTGGCGCGACCCTGGACCGCAACGGCCTGCGTCCCGCGCGTTTCGTCGTCACCGATCAGGACCATGTGATCATGGCCTCCGAAATCGGCGTCCTGACCGTTCCCGAGGAGCGGATCGTGCGCAAGTGGCGGCTGCAGCCGGGCAAGATGCTGCTGATCGACATGGAGGAAGGCCGGATCATCGAGGACGAGGAGATCAAGGCGACCCTCTCCCAGGCCGAGCCCTATGCCGAATGGCTGAGCCAGACCCAGTTCAAGCTGGAAGAGCTGCCCGAGATCGCCTTCAACGAGGCGCTGTCCAACGACCCTGCCCAGCTTCTCGATCGCCAGCAGGCCTTCGGCTACACCCAGGAGGACGTCCAGTTCTTCCTGGAGCCGATGGCCATGACCGGCGAGGACCCGATCGGCTCCATGGGCGCCGATACCCCCATCGCCGTGCTCTCCAAGCGTCCGAAGCTGCTCTACGAGTACTTCAAGCAGAACTTCGCCCAGGTCACCAATCCGCCCATCGACCCGATCCGCGAGGAACTGGTCATGAGCTTGGTTTCGATGATCGGGCCAAGGCCGAACCTGCTGGGCCGCCACGCCGGCACCCACAAGCGTTTGGAGGTCTCCCAGCCGATCCTCACCAATGAGGACTTATCGAAGATCCGCTCGATCAGCGAGCTGGTCGACGGCTCGTTCCGCACGGCCACCATCGACGCCACCTGGGCGACGGACGAGGGGGCGGCCGGCCTGGAGCGGGCTCTGGAGCGCGTCTGCCGCGAGGCAACCGACAACGTCCTGGCCGACAAGAACATCCTGATCCTCTCGGACCGCGAGGTATCTTCGGACCGCATCCCGATCCCGGCGGCGCTGGCCACCGCGGCCGTCCATCACCACCTGATCCGCCAGGGCCTGCGCATGCAGACCGGCCTGGTCATCGAGACCGGCGAAGCGCGCGAAGTCCACCATTTCTGCGTGCTGGCCGGCTATGGCGCCGAAGCCGTGAACCCGTACCTGGCCTTCGAGACCCTGGAGCAGATCCGGGTCTCCACCGGCTCGGCGCTCAGCGCCTATGAGGTTCGCAAGAACTACATCAAGGCGGTCGGCAAGGGCGTGTTGAAGGTGATGTCCAAGATGGGCATCTCCACCTACCAGTCCTATTGCGGGGCGCAGATCTTCGACGCGGTCGGCCTGTCGAGCCAGCTGATCGAGCACTACTTCACAGGAACCGCCACCACCATCGAGGGCGTCGGCCTGCACGAGATCGCCGAGGAGACGGTCCGCCGTCACCGCGACGCCTATGGTGACAACCCGATCTACGCGTCGATGCTCGACGTCGGCGGGACCTACGCCTTCCGCCTACGCGGCGAGGAGCACGCCTGGACGCCGGAGACCGTCAGCAAATTGCAGCACGCCGTGCGCGGCAATTTGCCGGATGAATACAAGGCTTTCGCGGCGGGGATTAATGAGCAGTCCGAGCGCCTGCTGACCATCCGCGGACTGATGCGCTTCAAGACCGGGACGCCCATCGCCCTGGAGGCGGTCGAGCCGGCCGCCGAGATCGTCAAGCGCTTCGCCACCGGGGCCATGAGCTTCGGCTCGATCAGCCGCGAGGCCCACACGACGCTGGCCATGGCCATGAACCGCATCGGCGGCCGGTCGAACACCGGCGAGGGCGGGGAGGAGGCGGACCGCTTCGTTCCGCTGCCGAACGGCGATTCCATGCGCTCGGCCATCAAGCAGGTGGCCTCGGGCCGGTTCGGCGTCACCGCCGAATACCTGGTCAACGCCGACGACATCCAGATCAAGATGGCCCAGGGCGCCAAGCCCGGCGAGGGCGGCCAGCTGCCCGGGCACAAGGTGGACAAGAACATCGCCCGGGTCCGGCACTCGACCCCGGGCGTGGGCCTGATCAGCCCGCCGCCGCACCATGACATCTATTCCATCGAGGACCTGGCCCAGCTCATCCACGACCTGAAGAACGTGAATTCCAAGGCCCGCATCTCGGTGAAGCTGGTCTCGGAAGTCGGCGTCGGAACCGTGGCCGCGGGCGTGGCCAAGGCGCGCGCCGACCACATCACCATCTCAGGCTTCGAGGGCGGCACCGGCGCCTCGCCCCTGACGTCGCTGACCCATGCGGGCTCTCCTTGGGAGATCGGCCTAGCCGAAACTCAGCAGACCCTGTTGTTGAACGGCCTGCGCACGCGCGTGGCGGTCCAGGCCGACGGCGGCCTTCGCACCGGGCGCGACGTGGCGGTCGCGGCCCTGCTGGGCGCCGACGAGTTCGGCTTCGCCACCGCCCCGCTGATCGCGGCCGGCTGCATCATGATGAGGAAGTGCCACCTCAACACCTGCCCGGTGGGCGTCGCGACCCAGGACCCAGTGCTGCGCGCCCGCTTCACCGGCCAGCCCGAGCACGTGATCAACTACTTCTTCTTCGTCGCCGAAGAGCTGCGCGAGATCATGGCGGAACTGGGCTTCGCGACGGTCAACGAGATGATCGGCCGCGTCGACCGCCTGGAGATGCGCCACGCGGTCGATCACTGGAAGGCCGGCGGCATTGACCTGTCCAAGCTGCTCTACGCTATCCCGTCGGAGAGCCCGACCGGCCTCTGGAACATCGATCGCCAGAACCACGGGCTGGAAAAGGCGCTGGACAACACCCTGATCGCCGACGCCAAGGCGGCGCTGGAGGAGGGCACGCCCTTCCTCGGCGAGTACGCCGTCAAGAACATCAACCGCACTGTCGGCGCCATGCTGTCGGGGGAGGTGGCGCGTCGCTACGGTCACGCGGGCCTGCCGGACGACACCATCACGCTGAAGTTCCGCGGCCAAGCGGGCCAGAGCTTCGGCGCCTTCGCCGCGCGCGGCGTCAGCCTGGAGCTGACCGGCGACGGTAATGACTATGTGGGCAAGGGCCTGTCCGGCGGCCGCGTCGTCGTGCGCCAACCGCCCGAGGCCAATCGCGACCCGACGCAGAATATCATCGTCGGCAACACCGTGCTGTACGGCGCCATCGCCGGAGAGGCCTACTTCCAGGGCGTGGCGGGCGAACGCTTCGCCGTGCGCAATTCAGGCGCCGTGGCGGTGGTGGAAGGCCTGGGCGACCACGGCTGCGAGTACATGACCGGCGGCGTGGTGGTGGTGCTGGGCGACACGGGACGGAACTTCGCCGCCGGGATGAGCGGCGGCGTGGCCTATGTCTACGATCCCGCCAAGCGCTTCGAGGCCCTGTGCAACAAGGCCATGGTCGACCTCGACGGCGTCAGCGTCAGCGGCGTCGGCCACGACGACGCTCCCAGCCAGAAGGCCGTGTCGGTCGAGAACAACGGCATGGGCAACATGCTGTCCTTCGACGCCGAGCGCCTGCGCATCCTGATCGAGCGCCACCTGCTTTACACGGGCTCGGCCCGCGCCCGCGAGATCCTGGACAGCTGGGACACCTCGCTGGGCGCCTTCGTCAAGGTCATGCCAAAGGACTATCGCCGCGCCCTGGTCGACATGGCCGCCGAACGCCAGGCGGCCGCGGCCGTCGCGGCCGAATAGCTTTCAAGTCGGGGAGTTAAGAGCATGGGCAAGCCCACCGGCTTTCTTGAGATCGAGCGCCAGGACCGCGTCTATGACGCGCCGTCCGATCGTTTGAAGACCTGGAAGGAATTCACCCAACCGCTGGCTCCGCCGGCCGTCGCGGGCCAGGCGGCGCGCTGCATGGATTGCGGGATTCCGTTCTGCCACACCGGCTGTCCGGTCAATAACCAGATCCCCGACTTCAACAATCTGGTCTATCGCGACCAATGGAAGGCGGCGCTGGAGAACCTTCAGTCGACCAACAACTTCCCGGAGTTCACCGGTCGGGTCTGCCCCGCGCCGTGCGAGGCCGCCTGCACGCTGAACATCGTCGACAGCCCCGTGACCATCAAGACCATCGAATGCCAGATCGTCGATCGCGGCTGGGATGAGGGTTGGATCAAGCCGCAGGGCTCGGAGCGCGGCACCGGCAAACGGGTCGCGGTGGTGGGTTCAGGTCCCGCAGGGCTGGCCTGCGCCCAGCAGCTGGCGCGCGCGGGTCATGCGCCGACGGTGTTCGAGAAGAGCGACCGCATTGGCGGACTGCTGCGCTACGGCATCCCGGACTTCAAGATGGAGAAGCATCTGATCGACCGCCGGGTCGCCCAGATGGAGCAGGAAGGCGTGATCTTCCGCACCAATTTCGAGGTCGGCGTCACCGTCTCGGTCCAACGCCTGCTGGACGATTACGACGTGCTGGTGATGGCCGGCGGGGCGGAAAACCCGCGCGACCTGGAAATCCCTGGCCGCGAGCTTCAAGGCGTCCACTACGCCATGGATTTCCTGACCCAGCAGAACAAGCGCAACGCCGGCGATGACGAACTGCGCGCCGCGCCCACCGGGGCGATCTCGGCCACCGGCAAGCATGTGATCGTGATCGGCGGCGGCGACACCGGTTCGGACTGCATCGGCACGTCCAACCGCCATGGCGCGGCCTCGGTCACCCAGCTTGAGATCATGCCGCAGCCGCCGGCGCGCGAGAACAAGTTCATGACCTGGCCGGACTGGCCGCTGAAGTTGCGCACCTCGTCCAGCCAGGAAGAGGGTTGCGAGCGCGACTTCGCCGTGGCCACCAAGCAGGTGCTGGGCTCCAACGGCAAGGTCGAGGCCATCGAGTGCGCCCGCATCGAGTGGGTGGCCGACGAGACCGGCCGCCAGACCCTGCGCGAGGTCGAGGGCAGCACCTTCAAGCTGCCCGCCGATCTGGTCCTGCTGGCCATGGGTTTCGTGGGCCCCCGCCACAACGCCTTTACTCAACAGGCCGGCGTCGAGCTGGACCCGCGCGGCAACGTCAAAGCCCCGGTCACCGACTACAAGACCTCGACGCCGAACATCTTTTCGTGCGGCGACATGCGCCGTGGCCAGTCCCTGGTGGTCTGGGCGATCCGCGAGGGCCGCCAGTGCGCCCAGGCGGTGGACGCGTACCTGATGGGCGTCAGCAAGCTGCCGCGTTGACGGTGATCGACGTTCGGTGAGCTTGGCCTTTCGGCGAGCCGACGGGCCAGGCTAAACCTTGGGCATGATCGCTCTTCGCACCGTGGCCGTCGCCGCCATCCTCGCCCTTGCTCCCGGCCTCGCCAGCGCGCAGGCCTCGCCCGAACCCATGACCGTCTACAAGGGCGCGACCCTGATCGACGGAACCGGCGCGCCGCCGAAGCCCGGCATGTCGATCCTCGTCGTCGGAGAACGGATCGAACGGGTCTGGAAGGACGGCGAGGTCGCCTTCAAGCTGCCGCCCCAGACCAGGGTGGTGGATGTGGCGGGGCAGTACGTCCTGCCGGGCCTGACCGACAGCCACCAGCACTTGGCGACCCCGCCCGCGCGGATCTGGGCCGAGGCCGAGCTGAAGCGGGACCTCTATAGCGGTGTCACCTCGATCCGCGACATGGCCGACGACATTCGCAACGTGTCGGACCTGTCGCGCGCCGCCCGCATCGGCGAGATCCCAGGGCCCGACATCTACTACGCCGCCCTGATGGCCGGCCCCTCGTTCTTCGAGGACCAGCGTGTGCATGCTGCCTCGCGAGGCGCCAAGGCCGGCGAGGTGGGCTGGATGCAGGCTGTCGGGCCGCAGACCGACCTGGCGCTGGCCGTGGCGCAGGCGCGCGGGCTGGGCGCTTCGGCCATCAAGGTCTATGCGAACCTGCCCGGCGAAACGGTGGCCAAGATCACCGCCGAGGCCCATCGCCAGGGCGTGCCCATCTGGGCCCACGCCGCGGTGTTCCCGGCCACCCCCGCCCAGGTGCTGGCGGCCGGCGTGGACGGGGTGAGCCACGTCTGCATGCTGGCCTATCAGGTGTCCGATCCGATCCCTGGCCAGTACCACAAGCGCGCCGCCGTCGAGGAAGGGCGGTTCGGCGCCGGCGTCCATCCGGAGATGGCCAAGCTCTACGCCAGGATGAAGGCCGACGGCGTGGTGCTGGACGCCACCGTGCGCATCTATGAGATGATGAAGGCCCGGCCGAGCAAGCCCTACTGCTCCACTGAGCTGGCGGCGAAACTGACGCGCGAGGCCCAGGCCGCCGGCGTGATCGTCTCGGCCGGAACCGACGGCGCCTCTGCCCCCGAGGCGACCTATCCCGCCTTGCACGAGGAACTGGAGCTGCTGGTCGACAAGGCGGGCTTCACGCCGATGCAGGCCATCGTCGCGGCCACCCGCAACGGGGCGCTGTCGGTGCGCAAGGATCCGGACTTCGGGACCATCGAGCCGGGCAAGCTCGCCAATCTGGTGTTCGTCGCCAAGGATCCGTCGGCCGACATCCGCAACCTGCGGACCGTCGTGACAACCGTGAAGCGGGGCGTGGTCTATGCCCGCGCCGACTACGATCCGAAGGCCGACCTGGCCGCGCGAAAGAGCCAGCCTTGAGGTTGGGCGCTCAGCCCATGAATCGTCCGGCCAGCCAGTAGGTGAGGGCCGCGATCGCCGCCGCCGCGGGGATGGTGATCACCCATGCGGTCACGATCCGCCGCGCGATGCCCCATCGCACCGCCGAGATCCGCCGCGCCGCGCCGACGCCGATGATGGCGCCGGTGATGGTGTGGGTGGTGGACACGGGGACCCCCAGACTGGTCGCTGCGAACAGAGTGATGGCGCCGCCAGTCTCAGCGCAGAACCCCTGCATCGGCGTCAGGCGGGTGATCCTCGAGCCCATGGTTTGAACGATCCGCCAGCCGCCGAACAGCGTCCCCAGCGCCATGGCCGCCTGACAGGAGAGCACCACCCACAGCGGCACGTGGAACTCGCCGCTGGCCGGGCCCATGCCGTGGGCGATCAGTAGGGCCGCGATGATGCCCATGGTCTTCTGGGCGTCGTTGCCCCCGTGACCGAGCGAATAGAGCGAGGCCGAGACGAACTGCATCTTGCGAAACACCCCATCGACCGCGAACGGGGTGAACCTGATGAAGGTCCAGGAGACGAGCAGGACCAGCAGCAGGGCCAGCAGGAAGCCCGTTCCGGGCGACAGCACGATGGCCGCCAAGGTCTTGTTGAGGCCGGCCCAGATCACCGCGTCGGTCCCGGCCTTGGCCAGGCCAGACCCAACCAGCCCCCCGATCAGGGCGTGGGACGACGACGACGGGATCGCGGCCCACCAGGTGAGCAGGTTCCAGACGATGGCGCCCATCAAGGCCGAGAATATCAGGCCATCGGTGATCAGGTTTGGATCGATGAGCCCGGCGCCCACGGTCTTGGCCACGTGCAGGCCGAAGAACAGGAAGGCGATGAAGTTGAAGAAGGCCGCCCAGGCCACCGCGGCGAAGGGCGGCAGGACGCGGGTGGCGACGATGGTGGCGATGGAATTGGACGCGTCGTGCAGGCCGTTCAGGAAGTCGAACGCCAGGGCCACGACGATCAGGAAGATCAGGAGCGGCGTGAAGCCGAGCAGGTCCACGTGGCGCGCCCTAGACCTGTTCGATCACGATGCCACCGATGCGGTTCGCCACATCCTCGAAGCGGTCCATCACCTTTTCCAGGTGGCTATAGATGTCGACCCCGATCACGAAGGCCATCGGATCATCGGTTCGGTGCGCCAGGAACAGCGCCTTGCGCCCGGCGTCGTAGATCGCGTCGGACCGGTCCTCGATCTGGGCGATGTGCTCTGTCAGTTCGTTCAGCCGAGTGACGTTGTGGCGCATCTTGTCCAGCAGGCCCACCGCCTCGCGGGTCAGCAGCGCGGCCTCGACGATCAAGTCGCCCATCTCGCGCATGGGGTCGGCGAA
>NZ_JANOCX010000313.1:0-31097 GCF_031412415.1 Phenylobacterium sp. | reverse complement strand
TCCGAAGGCCACGTAGTCGGCGCCGGCCTCCGCCGCCTCCATGGCCAGGTGCAGGCTGTCGTGGCAGGTGACGCCGATCATGGCGCCGGGGCCCATGATCCTGCGGGCCTCGGCGTAGGGCGTGTCGGACTGGCCCACATGGACCCCGTCGCAGCCGAGCCTGGCGGCCAGGTCGGGCCGGTCGTTGAGGATCACCGCGGCGCCGCGCGCCTGGACGATGGGCAGGATCACTTCCACCGCCGCGGCGATGATATCGTCCGGCTGGTCCTTCAGGCGAATCTGCAGGGCCGCCACGTCGCCGGCGTCCAGGGCATGGGCCAGGGTCCGACCGAATTCGGCCAGGTCGTCGAGGCGCGGCGGGGTGATGATGTAGAGGCGGCAGTCGGCGGTCATGACGGCGTTTCTAGCCGCCCGTGCGTCACCGCAACAGCGCCTTCAGCAGGTAGGCGACGGCCGCGGTGGTCAGCGAGCCGGCCACCGCCAAGCCCGCGAACCAGGAGAGCCGCTTCCAGAGCGGCGGCAGGGGTTCGCCCGGTTCGGGCGGCTCCTCAATGATAGCCCGCATCGGGGGTGACCTTGCCGCGGAACAGCCAGTAGACCCAGACCGTGTACCCCAGGATCACCGGCAGCAGGATGGCGACGCCGACCAGCATGAGGGCCAGGGCGTTGTCCTGGTTGGCGGCCTGGCGGAAGGTCATGTCGTAGGGGACGATGTTGGGGAAGAACCCCGCCGCCAGCCCGGCATAGCCCGACAGGAAGACCAGGCTCGCGCCCACATGCGGCCAGCCGTGCGACCTGCGCCTTAGGCCCGCGGCCAGGACGACAAGCCCCGCAAGGCCCAGCAGCGGAATCGGCAGGTGCGGCAGGAAGGTCGCGAGCTCGAACCCGTCGCCGCCGAAGCCCCACCGCTGCGCGATCCGGGGATGGATGAAGAGGGTGGCGAGGCTGACCGCCGCCAGCAGGCCTGCCGTGGCGCAGGCCGCGATGATGGCCCAGCGCCGCGCGTCGCCATGCAGTTCGGTCTCTGTGCGCCAGACCAGCCATGTGGCGCCCAGCAGGGCGTAGCCGGCCACCATCCCGGCCGCCACCAGCAAGGTATAGGGGGTGAACCAGTCGAAGGGCTGGCCCGCGAACACCGTGCCGTTCAGCGTCACGCCCTGGATGAAACCACCCAGGATGAAGCCCTGGGCGATGGCCGCGGTGAGCGATCCTCCCGCGAAGGCCGCCGTCCAGAACGCCTTGCCGCGCTTGCGGCCCCGGATCCGGAACTCGAACGCCACGCCGCGCAGGATCAGGGCCAGCAACATCAGGATGACCGGCAGGTAGAGCGCGGGCAGGATGGCGGCGTAGGCCAGCGGGAAGGCCGCGAACAGGCCGCCACCGCCCAGTACCAGCCAGGTCTCGTTGCCGTCCCAGACCGGGGCGATGGAGTCCATCATCACGTCGCGGTCGGCGGGCGTCCTGGCGAAGGGGAAGAGGATGCCGACGCCCAGGTCGAACCCGTCCAGCAACACGTAGAGCAGGACCGCCGTGGCGATGATCCCCGCCCAGATCAGCGGCAGGTCGAGGCTGCTCATGCGCGGTCTCCAGGACCGGGATCGACCGGCGCGGCCGCCAGCGCCGAGCCCGGCGCGCGCGGGACGTGGGGCGGCGACTCCTCGGCGCCGGCCACCGGTCCCTCGGCGATCAGGCGCAGGATGTAGAGCACCCCCACCGAGAAGATGATCGCATAGACCACCAGGAAGCCCAGCAGCGACACCGAGACCTGGCCCGCGCCCACCGGCGACACGGCATCGGCCGTGCGCAGGACGCCGTAGATCACCCAGGGCTGGCGACCCACCTCGGCGACGATCCAACCCGAGATGACCGCCACGAAGCCGGCGGGACCCATGGCCACGCAGGCGCGCAGGAACCAGGTGGAACGCTCGGGCCCTCCGCGCCAGCACAGCCACGCGCCCCAGGCGCCCAGGCCGATCATCGCCAGACCCAGGCCGACCATCACCCGGAAGGCCCAGAAGACGATTGCGACCGGCGGCCGATCCTCAGGGGCGAACGACTTCAGGCCCTGGACCTCGGCGTCGATGCTGCCGGCGGTGATCAGGCTGCCGATCTTCGGAATGGAGATTTCCCAGCGATTGCCCTCGATCGTGCGGTCTGGCCAGGCGGCGATATGGAAGGCCTGTCCGGAGCCGGTCTCCCAGAACGCCTCGATGGCGGCCAGCTTGGCCGGCTGCAGGGCCAGGACGTCCTTGCCCGACATGTCGCCGATCACGAGTTGCAGAGGGGCCACGATGGCGAACATGCCGATAGCCATGCGCAGGGCCATCGAGGACTCCAGATCGTCGCGCCGCTTCAAAAGCTGCCAGGCCGAGGCCGCGCCCACCACCAGGGCGGTGGTCAGATAGGCCGCCAGGGTCATGTGCATCAGCCGTTCCGGAAAGCTGGGCGAGAAGATCACCGCCATCCAGTCGACGGCGATCAGTCCGCCCTCCGGCGTGCGGGCGAAGCCCGTGGGATGCTGCATCCAGCTGTTGGCGGAGATGATCCAGAAGGCGGAGATCAGGGTGCCGACGGCGACCAGCACCGTGGCGGTGAAGTGGAGGCCCGGCCCCACCTTCTTCCAGCCGAATAGCATGATGCCCAGGAAGCTGGCCTCCAGGAAGAAGGCGGTCAGCACCTCGAAGGCGAACAGCGGCCCGATCACCGGCGCCGCCATGGCCGAGAAGACGCTCCAGTTGGCGCCGAGCTCGTAGCTCATCACCACCCCGGTCACGACGCCCATGCCGAATGAGATCGCGAAAATCTTCAGCCAGAACAGATAGAGCGTCTTGAACACGTCGTTGCGGCTGGTCAGCCACAGCCCCTCCAGCACCGCCAGGTAGCTCGCCAGTCCGATGGTGAAACTGGGGAAGATGATGTGGAACGCGATCGTGAAGGCGAACTGCAGCCGCGACAGCAAAACGGCGTCGAGGTCCATGGCTCCAACCTTCGCTGGCGCCGGCGCTCTTCGTTGACCGCCAGCGGGGGCGCACTCTCACGCCGTAAAACGCGTTACGCCAAGCTTGGCCGCAGCGACAAACCGACGCAGGCGCCTGGCCCATCTATTGCAAATGAGTTGCAACGGCGTTCGCATTTGCTAGATATGAGACGTCGTCGGAGAGGGTTCGCCTTGTACGTCTGCAATTGTAACGGCATCCGCGAGCGCGAGGTCCGCGCCGCCATCGAGGCGGGCGCCCGTCGCCCGGCCCAGGTGTTCCGCGCCTGCGGTTCGCAGCCTCAGTGCGCCCGATGCGTCTGCGATATGCGTCAGATGATCGCCGAGCAGGACGAAGCCCTGCGCTACGCCGCCGAATAGGCCGCGTCGCGGCACGACGCCGGACGAAAAATCCTCGATAGTTCGGCGAGGCTCCGATGGGCCCAGGGGGAGTCCGCATGCCCGACGTCAGCCGCCTCGAGGACGAGTTCGCCACGATCAGCGACTACTGGTCGCCGCGCGTTGTGGCCCAGGCCAACGGCCAGTACGTGAAGCTCGCCAAGGCCAAGGGCGAGTTCGTCTGGCACGCCCATGCCGACGAGGACGAGTTCTTCATGGTCCATCGCGGAACCCTGACCATCCGCTATCGCGACCGCGATGACGTCGTGCTGGGCCCGGGCGCCTTCCACGTCGTGCCGCGCGGGGTGGAGCACGCGCCCAAGGCCGATGAAGAAGCATGGCTCATGCTGATCGAGCCCGTGGGGACCGCCCATACGGGGGATGTCGACAGTCCGATGACCCGGGCGATCGCCGATCAGACCGCGCATCTGGGATGATTTTCGCCCCTCGCTCGCACCTGCGAACGAAACGCGGAATCACTTGCAAACATAGGCTTTGACTCAGGTTCGCCCCCGGAAGAGGTTGCGCCCCGAGACGGGATTCGAGGAGCTTCACATGCAAGGCGACAAGGCGATCATCCGGCGGCTCAACGCCGTGCTGACCAACGAGCTGACCTCGGTGAACCAGTACTTCCTGCACGCGCGGATGTACGAGAACTGGGGCTTCGCGAGGCTCGCCAAGATCACCTATGACGAATCCATCGGCGAGATGAAGCACGCCGACAAGGTGATCAAGCGCATCCTGTTCCTGGACGGCCTGCCCAACCTGCAGGACCTGCACAAGCTCAAGATCGGCGAGACCGTGCCCGAGTGCATGACGTCTGACCTGGCGGTGGAGATCTCCGGCCGCGCCGACCAGATCGCCGGCATCAAGGAGTGCGAAGCCGCCTCCGACTATGTGTCGCGCCAGATTCTGCGCGAGATTCTCGCCGACACTGAGGAGCACATCGACTTCCTCGAAACCCAGCTGTCCCTGGTCCGCTCGCTGGGCGAGCAGAACTACCTCCAGAGCGCGCTCGGCGAACTCGAGGGCGGCGGGCACTAGGGCGAGGCGAACCGCTATCGGCGGGCGCTGAAATAGAGCTAGGCTCCCCCCGACATTGGGGGAGAGCGGCATGGCCGAGGCGGTTGGCGACGTCGGGACCAAGAACCATCGGCTGGTGATCGGCGCGGCTTCGGCCGGGACCGTCTTCGAGTGGTACGACTTCTACCTCTACGGCTCGTTGGCCGGGTTCATCACCCTGCACTTCTTCTCGGGCGTCAACGAGACCACCGGCTACATCTTCGCCCTGCTGGCCTTCGCCGCCGGCTTCGCGGTGCGTCCGTTCGGGGCCCTGGTGTTCGGCCGCCTGGGCGACCTCTGGGGCCGCAAGAACACCTTCCTGGTCACCATGCTGTTGATGGGGCTCTCGACCTTCGCGGTCGGCCTGCTACCGGGCTACGACCAGATCGGCGTCGCCGCGCCCATCGCGCTGATCCTCATGCGGTTGCTGCAGGGCCTGGCGCTGGGCGGGGAGTATGGCGGGGCGGCGACCTATGTGGCCGAGCACGCGCCGCCCGGTAAGCGCGGCCTCTACACCAGCTGGATTCAGACGACGGCGACCTTGGGCCTGTTCCTGAGTCTCATCGTCATCCTGCTGGTCCGCACCCTGCTGGGCGAGGAAGCGTTCAAGGCCTGGGCCTGGCGCATCCCGTTCCTGGTCTCGTCGGTCCTGCTGGGCGTCTCGTTGTGGATCCGCCTGAAGCTCAATGAAAGCCCGGTCTTCCAGAAGATGGTCGACGAGGGCACGACCTCGAAGAAGCCGCTCACCGAGGCTTTCGGCCAGTGGAGCAACCTGAAGATCGTGCTGCTGGCTCTCGCCGGCCTGACCGCGGGCCAGGCGGTGGTCTGGTACACCGGCCAGTTCTACGCCCTGTTCTTCCTGGAAAAGACGCTGAAGGTCGACGGGCCGCTCACCAACACCTTGATCGCCGTGGCCCTGATCCTGGGGACGCCATTCTTCGTGGTGTTCGGTTGGCTGTCGGACAAGATCGGCCGCAAGCCGATCATCCTGGTGGGCTGCCTGCTGGCGGCGCTGACCTACGTCCCGATCTTCAAGGCCCTGACCGTCGCCGCGAACCCGGCGCTGGCCGCGGCCTCCGCCAGTTCCCCGGTGACCGTGATCGCCGACCCCGCCGACTGCTCGTTCCAGTTCGATCCGGTCGGCAAGACCGCCTTCACCTCGTCCTGCGACGTGGCCAAGTCGGCGCTGGCCACCGCCGGGATCACTTACGAGAACCAAGTCGCTCCCACCGGATCGACGGCGGTCATCAAGATCGGCGCGAGCGAGGTCGAGAGTTTCGACGGCCGGCCGCTGTCCAAGGTCGAGTTCGCCGCCGCCAAGGCCCTGTGGACCAAGGACCTGACCGCAGCCCTGAGCACGGCCGGATATCCCGCGAAGGCCGACCCGGCCCTGGTCAACAAGCCCGCCGTGGTCGGGCTGCTGTTCCTGCTGATGCTGTACGTGACCATGGTCTATGGCCCGGTCGCCGCGGCCCTGGTGGAGATGTTCCCCGCCAAGATCCGCTATACCTCGATGTCGCTGCCCTATCACATCGGCAACGGCTGGTTCGGCGGCTTCCTGCCCACCACCGCCTTCGCCATGGTGGCCGCCACCGG
The DNA here is from genome assembly GCF_031412415.1 of Phenylobacterium sp. Taxonomy (GTDB): domain Bacteria; phylum Pseudomonadota; class Alphaproteobacteria; order Caulobacterales; family Caulobacteraceae; genus Phenylobacterium. The sequence continues at coordinate 25,066 of NZ_JANOCX010000313.1, read as the reverse complement.
CAACATCTATTTCGGGCTCTGGTACCCGGTGGTCATCGCCCTGTTCACGGTCGTGGTGGGCGCCTTCTTCGTGAAGGAGATGCGCGGGGCCAACGTGGACTGAGAAGGCTCATCCCTCCCCTAGAAGGGGAGGGATATCGCGACCTATTCCGCAGCTTGCCGGGTGACGCCGATCTTCGGGGCCAGTTCGCCCGAGGCGTAGCGCTTGGCCATGGCCGAGAGCGGTATCGGCTTGATCTTGGTCGCCTGGCCGGCGGCGCCGAACTCTTCCATGCGCTGGCGGCAGATGACCCGCATGGCGTCCATGGCGGGCTTCAGATACTTGCGCGGGTCGAACTCGCCGGGGTGCTCAGCGAAGATCTTGCGGATGGCGCCGGTCATGGCCATCCGGTTGTCGGTGTCGATGTTGATCTTGCGCACGCCATGCTTGATGCCGCGCTGGATCTCTTCCACCGGCACGCCCCAGGTCTGGGGCATCTCGCCGCCGTACTGGTTGATGATGTCCTGCAGGTCCTGCGGCACCGAGGACGAGCCGTGCATCACCAGATGGGTGTTGGGCAGGCGGCGGTGGATTTCCTCGATCACGTTCATGGCCAGGACGTCGCCGTCCGGCTTGCGGGTGAACTTGTAGGCACCGTGGCTGGTGCCCATGGCGATGGCCAGGGCGTCGACCTGGGTGGCCTTCACGAAGTCCACGGCCTGGTCGGGGTCGGTCAGCAGCTGGTCATGACCGAGCTTGCCCTCGAAGCCGTGGCCGTCTTCCTTCTCGCCCATGCCGGTTTCCAGCGAACCCAGCACGCCCAGCTCGCCCTCGACCGAGGCGCCCACCCAGTGGGCCATGTCGACGACGTTCTTGGTGACCTGGACGTTGTACTCGTAGTCGGCCGGCGTCTTGCCGTCGCCCATCAGCGAACCGTCCATCATCACCGAGGTGAAGCCGTACTGGATGGCCGTGGCGCAGGTGGCTTCGTTGTTGCCGTGGTCCTGGTGCATGCAGATCGGGATGTGCGGATACATCTCGGCCAGGGCGTCGATCAGGTGCTTCAGCACGATGTCGTTGGCGTAGGAGCGCGCGCCCCGGCTGGCCTGGATGATGACCGGCGCGTCGACCGCGTCGGCGGCCTCCATGATCGCCAGGCCCTGTTCCATGTTGTTGATATTGAACGCCGGAACCCCGTAGCCCTGCTCGGCCGCGTGATCCAGAAGCTGTCTCAAAGTAACCCGGGCCATGCCCTGCCCTCCGTCAACGTTTGTTCTGTTTTGACAAGGCCGCCACGCCGGGCAGCTCTTTGCCTTCCATCCATTCAAGAAACGCGCCGCCCGCCGTGGAGACGAAGGTGAAGTCTTCGGCGCAGCCCGCGTGGTTCAACGCGGCCACCGTATCACCGCCGCCGGCCACCGCCACCAGCTTGCCGGCCTTGGCCAGTTCCGCGGCGTGGTGGGCGGCGCCGACAGTGCCCTTGTCAAAGGGCGGCATCTCGAAAACGCCCAACGGTCCGTTCCAGATCAGGGTCTTGGAGTTGTCCATGGCGCGGTTGAGCCGCTCCACGGTCTCGGGCCCGGCGTCCAGGATGCGCTCGTGTTCGTCCACCGCGCCCAGGCTGCGGATGCGGGCCGGCGCGCCAGGCGCCATCTTCTCGGCCACCACGATGTCCAGCGGCAGGAAGAGCTTGCAGTTGTTCTGGCCGGCCAGGCGGATGATCTCGCGCGCCGTCTCGGCCATCTCCTTCTCGCAATAGGAAGCGCCGACGTCGTGGCCCTGGGCGTAGAGGAAGGTGTTTGCCATGCCGCCGCCGATGGCCAGCTTGTCCAGCTTGGTCACCAGGTTGCGCAGCAGGTCCAGCTTCGACGACACCTTGGACCCGCCGACGATGCCCAGAACCGGACGCTCGGGCCGGCCCAGGGCCTTGTCCAGCGCCGTCAGCTCCAGCCGCATCTGCTCGCCCGCATAGGCCGGCAGCAGGTGGGCCAGGCCCTCGGTGGAGGCGTGGGCCCGGTGGGCGGCGGAGAAGGCGTCGTTCACATAGAGGTCGCCGTTCTCGGCCAGCGCCCGGGCGAAGGCGGCGTCGTTGCTTTCCTCGCCCGGATAGAACCGCACGTTCTCCAGCAGCAGAACGTCGCCGGGCTTCAGCGCGGCCACCGCCTCGGCGGCGTCCTTGCCGACGCAGTCAGGAGCAAAGGCCACGGGATGTCCCAGCACCTTGGCGAGCGCCGGGGCGATCGGGGCAAGGCTCATCGCCGGAACGAACTTGCCCTTCGGCCGGTCGAAGTGGGCCAGCAGGACCACCTTGGCCCCGCCCGCGCGCAGCTTCTCGATGGTCGGCACGGCGGCGCGCAGGCGGGTGTCGTCGCTCACCTCGCCGTCGGCCATAGGCACGTTGAAGTCCACGCGCACCAGGGCGCGCCGGCCCTGGAGTTCGGCGTCGTCGAGGGTCGCGAAGGTCATGGCTGCGATCTTAGATCAGTTTCGCCATGACCAGGGCGGTATCGGCCATCCGGGTGGAGAAGCCCCACTCGTTGTCGTACCAGCTCAGCACCCGGCCCAGGCCGCCGTCGATGACCTGGGTCTGGGCCAGGGCGACCGTGGAGGAGGCGGCGACGTGGTTGAAGTCCACCGACACCAAGGCGTCGTTGGTCACGGCTAGGACGCCCTTCAGCGGACCGCTGGCCGCCGCGGCGCTCAGCGCCTCGTTGATCTCTTCCTTGGTGATGGTGCGGCCGGGCACCCAGGTCAGGTCCACCACCGAGACGTTCGGGGTCGGGACGCGGATCGAGGAGCCGTCCAGCTTGCCCTGCAGCTCGGGCATCACCAGACCCAGGGCCTTGGCGGCGCCGGTGGAGGTCGGGATCATCGACATGGCCGCGGCGCGGGCGCGGTAGAGGTCGGAGTGCATGGTGTCCAGCGTGGGCTGGTCGCCGGTGTAGGAGTGGATGGTGGTCATGTAGCCGCGCTCGATGCCGGCCAGTTCGTGCAGCACCTTGGCCACCGGGGCCAGGCAGTTGGTGGTGCACGACGCGTTGGAGACCACCAGGTCGGCGGCGGTCAGGACCCCATGGTTGACGCCATAGACGACGGTCTTGTCGGCGTCGCCCGACGGGCCGGAGATCAGCACGCGCTTGGCGCCGGCGTCCAGGTGGGCCTTGGCCTTGTCGCGCGCCGTGAAGATGCCGGTGCACTCCAGGGCGATGTCGACCCCGAGCTCCTTGTGCGGCAGCTCGGCCGGATTGCGGATGGCCGTGACCTTGATCGGGGCGTAGCCCGCGATCTCGATCATGTCGCCATTGACCTTGACCTCGAGCGGGAAGCGGCCGTGGACGCTGTCGTAGCGCAGCAGGTGGGCGTTGGTCTCGACGGGGCCCAGGTCGTTGATCGCGACGACCTCGATGTCCTTGCGGCCATGTTCGACGATCGAGCGCAGGACCAGCCTGCCGATGCGGCCGAAACCATTGATGGCGACGCGTACGGTCATCGAGAAAACTCCTGAGCCAATGTGATTGCGGCGGTTTCTTGAGGGGCAGGCGCGTTGAGTCAACCCCTTGAAGGGTCAACTCTAGCTTCGGTTCGTGACGCCAAAGCTCGTCGACATGGTGAATAGCCCACCCCACCGGTGTCATCCCGGCCGTAGCGAAGCGAAGAGCCGGGATCCATGATCACCTGATGGACCCAGCTATGGCGCCATCATCGACGGATACAGATCACCCCAGTCAGGGTTCTCGTTTTCAATCAATGCGATCTTCCAATCGCGCCGCCAACGCTTGAGCTGCTTCTCGAAGTGGATCGCTTCGGTGACCTCACCAAATGCGCGCCACCACACGAGGCGGTCGACACCGTAGCGCTTCGTGAACCCCGCCACGTCCTTCGCCCGGGGCTGCGCGATGCGCGACTCCAAGCTGTTGGTCACGCCGACGTAGAGCGTGTCGTGGCGCCGGCTGGAGAGGGTGTAAACGTAATAGCTCAAGCCTGCGCCATCAGGTGTTTATGGGTCCCGGATAAGCGCTTCGCGCTTTCCGGGATGACACATCAGACCAAACTACTTTCCCGTCGTCACGGTCGCCCTGGCCTTCAACGCCGCGTCGAGGCCGGGGGCGAACTCGGCGCCGTGGGGCACGGTCATCGAGGTCTTGGCCAGCGCCGTCCCGAAGGGCTCGGCCCGTCCGCCCAGGCAGCGTTCCAGGAAGTGTTCCGTGGTCGCATAGAAGGCGATGTTGTTCTCTGGCCGGGCGAAGCCGTGGCCCTCGTCGGGGAACAGAGCGTAAGTCACCGGAATGCTCTTGGCCTGCAGCGCCTTCACGATCTGGTCGCTCTCGGCCTGGTTCACGCGGGGGTCGTTGGCGCCCTGGCCGATCAGCAGCGGCTTCTTGATCTGGTCGGCCTTGGTGAGCGGCGAGCGTTCCTTCAGCAGGGCCGCGCCTTCCGGCGTGCCGGGGTCGCCCATGCGGCGGTACATCTGCTTGCGGCCGGCTTCCCAATAGGCGGGCACGGTGGAGAGCAGGGTGTTGAGGTTCGACGGACCCACGATGTCGACGCCGCAGGCGAAAACGTCAGGTGTGAAGGCCAGGCCCGCCAGGGTGGCGTAGCCGCCATAGGAGCCGCCCATGATCGCCACCTCGTCCTTGGTGGTGACGCCGGCCTTCACCGCCCAGTCGACGGCGTCCAGCAGGTCGTCATGCATCTTGGCGCCCCACTCCAGGTTGCCCGCGTTGACGAAGGCCTTGCCGAAGCCCGTGGAGGCCCTGAAGTTGGGCGACAGCACCGCGTAGCCGCGGTTGGCCAGCCACTGGTGCAGGCCGTTGTAGCCATAGGCGTCGCGGCCCCACGGCCCGCCATGGACCAGCAGGATCATCGGAACCGGCTTGTCGGGCTTGCCATCGCCATTGGCGTCGGAGCCTGGCGGCAAGGTCAGGTACGAGGGCTGGACCAGCCCGTCGCGGGACTTGATCTCCACCGGGTGCATGGCCGCGAGCGTCGCGCCGTCCAACTCCGGCCGGGTGACGTAGAGCTTGGTCACCGTCTTGGCCTTGCGGTCATAGAGGTAGAGCGCCGAGGGCGCGGTCACGGGGTCCACCGCCACGGTCCATAGATCGTCGGCGTCATTGCGCGAGGTGACGGAGATTTCGCCCTTGAGGTTCTTGGCGAGAAAGTCGAGGTCGGCCTTGATCGCCGGATCGACCGCTTTCCATTCCGTGGTCAGGTAGTTGACCGCATAGGCCTCCACCTTGCCGGTCTTGGGGCTCATCATTGCGTTTTCGATGTCGGCCTTGGGGCTCTCGCCGACCACCGTGCGCTTGCCGGCCTTCACGTCCTCGGCGACCAGGACGGAGGTGTCGCGGCCCCGGCTGTCCACCCAGTAGAGCGTGTTGCCGTCATTGGCGAAGCCGATAGGGCCGGTCGAACCGGCGTCCTCGAAGCTGACGCTTTCGGTGGGTTTGTCGCCCACCTTGCCGTCGTCGATGCGGTAGTAATCGACGCCGCCGTCGGCGCGGGGTTTGGAGCCGCCGCGCACCTTGAGCTGTTCGTCCAGGGTGAAGTCGCCGAAGCCGTCGTTCTGGAACACCAGGGTCAGCTTGCCGGTGGCGAGGTCCAGGCTGTGGACGTCGTGCCAGCGGGGATCGCGGTTGTTCAGGCCGACCAGGATCCGGTCCTTCACCTCACGGCTGATGTTCAGCACCTGGACGCGGGTCTTCTCGAAGGGGGTGAGGGTCGTCTGCGCGCCGCTGGCCACGTCGACGCCGTAAAGCAGGAAGTTCTCGTCGCCGCCCTTGTCATTGATGAACAGGATCGAGGCCGAGTTGGGCGCCCAGTAGTAGCTGCGGATCGGCCGGGTCTTCTCGGCGGTCAGCGCCTTGGCCTTGGAGGGGTCGGCGATCGGCGCGACCCAGATGTTCAGCACCCCGTCGCGGGGCGCGATCCAGGCCAGCCACTTGCCGTCGGGGCTGATGCGACCCTGGGTGCGGCTGGGATTGCCAAAGAACTTGGTCCGCTCGATCAGAGGAGCCGAGACGTTGGGCGCGGCCTGGGCGGTCATGGCGGTGAATCCTAGGGTCAGGGCCGCGGCGGCGACCAGAAGCTTGCGCATATAGGTGTTCTCCCAGCAGGCCGGGATGCTAGCGCGAGCTCGGACTAGAACGCTACCGGCTTCACGCGCGACGCCGCCTCGCTGGCTCGTTCCCGCGCCGTCTCGACGTCGGGCGCCCGCGCGAGCGCCACGCCCATGCGTCGGCGCGCGAAGGCCTCCGGCTTGCCGAACAGCCGCAGGTCCGCGCCGGGGACCGACAGGGCCTCGGCGACTCCCTCGAAGGCGATCCCCTTGGCGTCCATGCCGCCATAGATCACCGCGCTGGCGCCCGGTTCACGTTGGCTGGTGTCGACCGGCAGGCCCAGGATGGCGCGGGCGTGCAGGGCGAACTCGCTCTGAGCTTGCGTGGCCAGGGTCACCAGGCCGGTGTCGTGCGGCCGGGGACTGACCTCCGAGAACCACACCTGGTCGCCGGACACGAACAGCTCGACGCCGAATAGGCCGAGGCCTCCCAGCTCGCCGGTGACCGCGGCGGCGATCTCCTGGGCGCGGGCCAGGGCGGCGGCGGTCATCGCCTGGGGCTGCCAGCTCTCCACATAGTCGCCCTTCACCTGCCGGTGGCCGACAGGCGCACAGAAGCTGGTGACGATGCTGCCGTCCGCCGCCTTGGAGCGAACGGTCAGCAGGGTGATCTCGAACTCGAAGTCGATCCTGCCCTCCACGATCACCAGGGCCTGTTCGACGCGGCCGGCCTCAAGGGCGTAGCGCCAGGCGGCAGGGATATCCTGCGGCCGCTCCACATAGGACTGGCCCTTGCCCGACGACGACATCACCGGCTTCACGAAACAGGGGAAGCCGGTAGCCTCCGCGCCCGCCGCCAACTCTGCCTCGGTGGCCGCGAAGGCGTAGGGCGAGGTGGGCAGGCCCAGGGTCTCGGCCGCCAGCCGGCGGATACCCTCGCGGTTCATGGTCAGCTGCGCGGCGCGGGCGGTAGGGATCACGGTCGCCAGGCCCTCGGCCTCGATGCGCACCAGCTCGTCGGTGGCGATGGCCTCGATCTCCGGCACGATCAGGTGCGGGCGCTCGGCCTCCACCAAGGCGCGTAGGGCCGCCGCGTCGGTCATGGCGATCACGTGACTGCGGTGGGCCACCTGCATGGCCGGGGCGCCCTCGTAGCGGTCGACGGCGATCACCTCGCAGCCCAGCCGCTGCAGCTCGATGGCCACCTCCTTGCCCAGCTCACCTGAGCCCAGCAGCATGACCTTGACGGCGGTGGACGAGAGCGGCGTGCCAAGGCGCATGACGGTCTAGCCCAGCTTGGCTTTGGCGGCGGCGGCCACGTGCTCGGCGGTGATGCCGAACTTCTTGTAAAGCACCTCGGCCGGCGCGCTGGCGCCGAACCCGGTCATGCCGACGAACACCCCGTCCTCGCCGATGAACCGCTCCCAGCCGAAGCCGACGGCGGCCTCGACCGCCACCCGGACCTTGGCCTCACCGATCACCGACTTGCGGTAATCCGGGCTCTGGGCCGCGAACAGCTCCCAGCAGGGGGTGGAGACCACCCGCGTGGCGATCCCCTCGGCTTCCAGCATTTTCTGGGCGGCGACCGCCACGGAGACCTCGGTGCCGGAACCGAAGATCGTCACCTGGGCCGGCCCGCTGGCCGGGCTGAGTTCATAGGCGCCCTTGGCGGAGAGATTTTCCGAGGCGTTGTCGCGCACGGCTGGGACCTTCTGGCGCGACAGGGCCATGACCGAGGGCGTGGTCTTGGTCGAGAGCGCCAGCTTCCAGCACTCGGCGGCCTCTACGGCGTCGGCCGGGCGATAGACGTTGAGGTTCGGGATCATCCGGAGCGAGCCGACATGCTCCACCGGCTGGTGGGTCGGACCGTCCTCGCCGACCCCTATGGAGTCGTGGGTCATCACATGGACAACCCGGATTCCCTGTAGGGCGCCGAGGCGGATCGCCGGGCGGCTATAGTCGGAGAAGACCAGGAAGGTGCCGGAGAACGGGATCACCCCACCGTGCAGGGCCATGCCGTTCATCGCTGCCGCCATACCGTGTTCGCGCACGCCGTAGTGGACGTAACGGCCGTCAAAATCGGGCAGGTCGAAGGCCTTGGTGCCCTTGACGTAGGTGTTGTTCGATCCGGTCAAGTCGGCCGAGCCGCCGACCAGTTCGGGGATGGCGGGGACGAGGTGATCGAGGGCCGAGCCGGAGTGCTGCCGGGTCGCGGCGGCGGGCTTCGAAGCGGCGGCCTCGACGGCGTAGGCGTCCAGACGGTCGAAGGCGCCGGCCGGGAGGTCGCCCCGCATGGCGCGCTCGAACTCGCCCTTGAGCGGGGACTTGGCCAGGTGGCCTTCCCACTTCTTGCGGAGCTTGCCGCCCTTCTTGCCGGCCGAGCGCCAGGGCTTCAGCACATCCTCGGGCACTTCGAAGGGCGCATGGGTCCAGCCCATGGCCTTGCGGGCGTCGGCGATCTCGTCGTCGAAAAGGGTATAGCCGTGGCTGTGCGGGTCGCCTTCCTTGCGGCCGCCGCCCTTGGAGATCTTGGTCTTGCAAGCGATCAGCGTCGGGCGGTTCTGGCGCGTGGCCCACTTCATGGCCGCGGCGATCTTGCCGAAGTGGTGGCCATCGACCTCCTTCACCGCCCAGCCATAGGCCTTGAAGCGGGCGAGCTGGTCGCCAGTCTCGGAGATGGTCGCCTCGCCGTCGATGGTGGTGTTGTTGTCGTCGAACAGGACGGTGAGCTTGGCCAGCTTGAAGCGCCCGGCGATGGAGGCGGCCTCGTGGCTGACGCCTTCCATCAGGCAGCCGTCGCCGGCGATCACCCAGGTCCGGTGGTCGACCACCTCATCGCCGAAGCGGGCGTTGAGGTGGCGCTCGGCCATGGCCATGCCCACGGCGGTGGCGATGCCCTGGCCCAGGGGGCCGGTGGTGGTCTCGACGCCAGGCGTGTGACCGTACTCCGGGTGACCGGCGGTGTTGGAGCCCCACTGACGGAAGTCGCGGATTTGATCCATGGTCACGGCCTTGAAGCCGGTCAGGTGCAGCAGGGCGTAGATCAGCATCGAGCCGTGGCCCGCAGACAGCACGAACCGGTCGCGGTCGGCCCAGTCGGGCTTGGCCGCATCGTACTTCAGGTACTTGGTCCACAGCACGGTGGCGACGTCGGCCATGCCCATTGGCATGCCCTGGTGACCGGACTTGGCCTTGTGGACCGCGTCCATCGAAAGCACGCGGATGGCGTCGGCCATGGTCTGGATCGAAGCGGACATTGGGGTCTTCCGGGGTCGAGGCTTGGGAGCGAGTCTGGGCGGGATTGCGCGCGGGGTCGCACGCGAGGCCAGAGGGGTCAAGGAAGCGGCGTCACACACAGCGGGTTTCGGCGCACGCCCGGGCGGGTCTATAGATTAACGGTCACACTTTCGGAGCGTGGAATCATGCGGGAGCCGTTGGGCGAGAACGCCCTCGATCAGGCCGTGAAGCGGTTGGACCGGGCCTTGTCCCAACTCGAGCAACGCCTCGCTAAGGGCGGAAGCGCGGCCGGCGGGCTGTTCGCGCCGGGCGACGCCAAGCTCGCCGCCGAGCTGGAGCAGGCGCGCGTCCGCGAGAAGGAGCTGGAAGCGGCCGGGGCCGAGGCCTCCGCGGCGCTTGGCCGCGCGATCGCCGAGATCAAGACGGCGCTCGCGCCCGCCCCAGAGCCACAGGAGGCCTGAGCCATGGCCCAGATCAACATCACCATAAACGGCCGCCCTTACGCCGTCGGCTGCGAGGATGGCCAGGAAAACCATCTGATGGAGCTGGCCCGCATCTTTGACCGCCAGGTCCGACAGGTGTCGCAGGACATGGGCCAGTTGGGCGAGACGCGGTTGTTCCTGATGGGCTCGCTGCTGCTGGCCGACGAGCTGATGGACCTGAAGACCCGGCTGGCGGCGGCTCAGGCCGAACTGGCCCGCGCCCAATCCGACCACGCCCGCGCCGAGAGCCGGGTGGTCGGCGCCCTCGAAAACGCCGCCAAGCGCATCGAGAAACTCGCGGCGGAGTAGTCTACCGATCCCAGAACGGCTTGGCTCGTCCCGTGTCTGGACCCGGCGCCGGCTCGCCGAACGCGGGCTTCTCGGCCGGGACCTCGCCGCCGTTCATGCCCGTGGCGACCACCGAGACCCGCAGCTTGCCCTCCAGCGCCTTGTCCAGGGCCGCGCCGAAGATGATGTTGGCGTCGGGGTCGACCTGCTCGGAAATGGCGTTGGCCGCCTCGTCGACCTCCAGCAGGGTCATGTCGTTCCCGCCGGTGACATTGACCAGCACGGCCTTCGCGCCGGCGAGCGATGTCTCGTCCAGCAACGGATTGGCGATTGCGTTCTGCGCCGCGGTGCGCGCGCGGCCGTCGCCGGTCGCCTCGCCGGTGCCCATCATGGCGTTGCCCATGCCGCCCATCACCGACAGCACATCGGCGAAGTCGAGATTGATCAGGCCCGGCAGCACCATCAGGTCGGTGATCGAGCGCACGCCGGCATGCAGCACCTGGTCGGCCATGGTGAAGGCGTCGGCGAAAGTCGTCTGCTCGGTGGCGACGCGGAACAGGTTCTGGTTGGGCACCACGATGGAGGTATCCACATAGCGCTGCAGCTCGGCCAGGCCCGCCTCGGCCATGCGCATCCGGTGACGGCCTTCGAAGCGGAACGGCTTGGAGACCACCGCCACGGTGAGGATGCCGCGCTCCCGGGCGCACTTGGCCACGAAGGGCGCCGCCCCGGTGCCTGTGCCGCCGCCCATGCCGGCGGTGATGAACACCATGTCGGCGCTTTCCAAATGGCGGACGATCTCGTCCACCGACTCCTCGGCCGCGGCCAGGCCGGCGCCGGGGCTGGCGCCCGCGCCCAGGCCTTGCGTGGTGCGCACGCCCAGTTGGATGCGCTGGTCGGCCTTGGACAGCGAGAGCTGCTGGGCGTCGGTGTTGGCCACCACGAAGTCCACGCCCTGCAGGCCGGAGGCGATCATGTTGTCGACCGCGTTCACGCCCGCGCCGCCCACGCCGATCACCACGATTCGCGGCTTCAGGTGGGCCGAAGGGTTCCAGGACCCGCCGCTGGGGGGCGTGGCGGTCATATCTGTCTACTCCATGCTCGCACCGCCGCTCCGATCCCTGAACGGCGGGGGCGGAGGAGACGCATAGGAATGTGGTCGCAAACGGGCAAGCAATCCATACGGCGATCGCCCTTTGGGCGGCTCCGCTTGAGAACCTGGCCGCGAAGGCCTATCTTGGAAAGTGGCGGGCCTGCTGTGGCTCTCGTCGAAGGCAAATTTTCCCAGCGACCTTAATTCACTCTAAGGGAGCTGTCCCTGTCCGGATCCCTGGAATCGGACACATGGCGCCCACCTGGTTATCCAGGTCGAGGGGATTCAACCGTCCTTCACGGCTCTCGCGGCGCCGCCACCCTTCGCCTAGATTGCTGGGCGTGACCGCAAAGCCCACCAAGTCAGACCTGCGCGCGAAGCTCCGCGGCCGTCGCCGCCGGCTGGCGAGCGCCTCACCCCATGCCGCTGAGCTGGCGGCCCAGCACCTGCCGCTGGGACGCTTGCCGGCCTTCGCCTGTTTCAGCGGGTATCACGCGATCGGCACGGAGCTGGACCCCAGCCCGCTGGTCCGGCGGCTGGCGCGCACGGGCGCCTTCTTCGCCCTGCCCGTGGCCGAAGCCGCCGAGGCGCCGCTGGTGTTCCGGGCCTGGGACAAGCGCGATGTTCCTGAGCCCGACCTGTTCGGCGTGCCGGCTCCGCCGCGCCGAGCGGCCATCCTGCATCCCGATCTGATCATCTGCCCACTGCTGGCCTTCGACCGCCGGGGCGGTCGCCTGGGGCAGGGCGGCGGGCATTATGACCGCACGATCGCGGAGCTTCGCGCCCACAAGCCGGTCTTCGTCCTCGGCCTGGCCTATGCCGGCCAGGAGGTCGCGGCCGTGCCCTCCGAGCCGCATGACGAGAGGTTGGACGCCATTCTGACCGAAAGCGGCTATATCGACGTCCGAAAGGACTAATCCATGCGTTTTGCCTTCTTCGGGGATGTCGTGGGTCGCGCCGGTCGCGACGGCATAGCCGACTATCTGCCGGGCCTGCGCCGGCGCCTGAACCTCGAGTTCGTGATCATCAACGCCGAGAACGCCGCCGCCGGGTTCGGGATCACCGAGAACACCGCCCGCGAGCTGTTCGAGGCCGGCGCCGATTGCCTGACGCTCGGCAACCACTCCTTCGACCAGAAGGAGGCGCTGACGTACATCGTGCGCGAGCCGCGCCTGATTCGCCCGGTCAACTATCCGCTGTTCGCCGACACCCCGGGCCGGGGCTCGCAGATGTTCGAGACCGACTCGGGCAAGCGCATCCTGGTGATCAATGTCCTGGGCCGGGTGCACATGGATTCGCTGGACGACCCGTTCGGCGCCGTGGACCGGGAGCTGGAGGCCTGTCCCCTGGGCATGGCGGTGGACGCCATCGTGGTCGACATGCACGCCGAGATCACCTCCGAGAAGATGGCCATGGGCCACTTCTGCGACGGCCGCGCCAGCCTGGTGGTGGGCACTCACACCCACGTGCCGACCGCCGACTGCCAGATCCTGCCGGGCGGCACCGCCTACCAGACCGACGCCGGGGCCTGCGCCGACTATGACAGCGTCATCGGCAACCAGAAGGAAGAGCCGCTGCGGCGCTTCACGACCCGGGTCTCGGGCGGCCGCTATAAGCCCGCCGAGGGCCCGGCCACGGTCTGTGGGGTCTATGTGGAGACGGACGACGCCACGGGCCTGGCCTTGCGCGTCGAGCCCATACGCATCGGTGGCCGGCTGTCGGAAAGCGTGCCGTCGCTGGAGAGCGTCAGCGTCGGCTAAGGCCGGCGCGGCAGGGTTTCCAGCGTCAGCTTGCCGTCGCCGTCGGGATCGAGGATCGCGAACCGGCGGGTGGCCGCCTTGGTCCATTCCACGGCGCTGACCCGCTGGTTCAAATCGCCGTCGCCGCCGCGCACGGGCTGGGGTTCGTTCAGCATCGAGAAGCGCGCCGCGCCTTCGCGCGGGACCGGCTTTGGACCGATCCGCTTGATGAACCGGCCGTTCGGCCGCTCGCCGGGGCCGGGACCGGGGTCGAACCCGCCCCGGGTGATCTCCGGCGCGACCTCATCCTCATAGCGCCGGTTCTCAATCCCATCGACCTGGCCGTCGGCGTTGACGTCCAACAGCTTGAAGAACCGCGCGGCGTCGGCGCGAAACTCGGCCAGGCTCACCGCGCCGTCATGGTCGGCGTCGGCTCCGGCGAACCAGGCGGCCTTGCCGTCGCCGCCGCGGAACGGCTCGCCGGAGGGGCTGATGAACAGGCTGGAGGGTGTTGGGGCCTGGGCCAAGGCGGGCGCGCCGAGCGCGGCCACAGCGCCGGCCAGCAGGAGACTACGCAGCATCGAACGGATCCCTCGCGCCTGGGGGAGCGGGCGCATGGTCAAGCTGGCCTGGGCCTGAGGCCAAAGCAGGGCGGAAACGTCTCGGTTCGGAAACTAACCCGCCGCGGCCTTGCGGTTGCGGGCCGCCACGCTCTCGCCTGCGATCCCCCAGTCCTCGGTCTGCACCTCGTCGATGATCACGAAGGTGGTGGCGGGGTTCTTGTTCAACACCTTCACCAGCAGGTCGGTGGCCCCGGCGATCAGCTCGGCCTTCTGGGCCTCGGTGGCGCCGGGCGTGATGCGGATATTGACGAAGGGCATGGGGACTCCTGACGGGCTTGCCGCCGACAGTTAAGCGCGCAAAGCTCCGCCGCAAGCCTCATGGAGCCATGAATGACCCGTTTCCTCGCCCGTATCGTCTTCGGGGCGCTGGGCCTCGCGCTCGCGGCCTACCTGCTGCCGGGCGTCAGCTATGACGGGATCGTCACCCTGCTGATCGCCGCCCTGCTGCTGGGGATCGTCAACGCCATCCTGCGGCCGATCCTGTTCGTCCTGACCCTGCCGTTGACGGTGGTCACGCTGGGCCTGTGGCTGCTGGTGCTGAACGCCGCGATGATCGGGCTGGTGGCCTTCCTGCTCCCAGGCTTCACGGTCGACGGACTGGTCCCCGGCGTGCTGGCCGCCATCGTCACCGGCGTGGTGAGCTGGATCGGCGCCATCGTCATCGGCGACGCGAAGAAGGGCTGAGGAGCACGCCCATAGAAAAAGGGCGGGACCTTTCGATCCCGCCCTCGATCTTGGTGGTGCGTTGAGCGCCTGGACTAGAAGTCCATGTCGCCCATGCCGCCCATGCCGCCGCCCATGCCGCCGCCAGCGCCGCCGCCGCCGCCCTTCTTGGGCGCCTCGACGATCGCGGCTTCGGTGGTGATCAGCAGGCCGGCGACCGAGGCCGCGTCCTGCAGAGCGGTGCGCACGACCTTGGCCGGGTCGATCACGCCGGCTTGGACCATGTCCACATACTCTTCGGTCTGAGCGTTGAAGCCGAAGGTGGCCGAGGCGTTCTCCATGATCTTGCCGACCACGATCGAGCCTTCGACGCCCGCGTTTTCCGCGATCTGACGGATCGGAGCCTGGAGCGCGCGACGCACGATGGCGACGCCGGCTTCCTGGTCGTCATTGTCGCCCTTGAAGCCGTCCAGAGCCTTGGACGCCTTCAGCAGAGCCACGCCGCCGCCGGGGACGATGCCTTCTTCCACGGCCGCGCGGGTCGCGTTCAGGGCGTCGTCGACGCGGTCCTTCTTTTCCTTCACTTCGACTTCCGTGGCGCCGCCGACGCGGATCACCGCGACGCCGCCGGCCAGCTTGGCCAGACGCTCTTGTAGCTTTTCCTTGTCGTAGTCCGAGGTGGTGTCCTCGATCTGACGCTTGATCTGGCCGATGCGGCCTTCGATCGCGTCCTTGGCGCCGACGCCGTCGACGATGGTGGTGTCGTCCTTGGTGATCGAGACCTTCTTGGCGCGGCCGAGCATGTCGATGGTGACATTCTCGAGCTTGATGCCCAGGTCTTCGCTGATCAGTTCGCCGCCCGTGAGGATGGCGAGGTCTTCCAGCATGGCCTTACGGCGATCGCCGAAGCCCGGAGCCTTGACGGCCGCGACCTTCAGACCGCCGCGCAGCTTGTTGACCACCAGGGTGGCCAGCGCTTCGCCCTCGACGTCCTCGGCGATGATCAGCAGCGGACGGCCCGACTGGACCACCGCTTCCAGCACCGGCAGCAGGGGCTGCAGCGAGGAGACCTTCTTTTCGAAGAGCAGGATCAGAGGCTCTTCGAGTTCGACCTCCATCTTGTCGGCGTTGGTGATGAAGTAGGGCGACAGGTAGCCGCGATCGAACTGCATGCCTTCGACGACGTCCAGTTCGGTTTCGAGGCTCTTGGCCTCTTCCACCGTGATGACGCCTTCATTGCCGACCTTGGCCATGGCCTTGGCGATCATCTCGCCGACTTCCAGGTCGCCGTTGGCCGAGATGGTGCCGACCTGCGCGATTTCGGCGTTGGTCGTGACCTTCTTGGAGGAGTTCTTGATCTCTTCGATGACCTTGATCACGGCCTTGTCGACGCCGCGCTTGAGGTCCATCGGGTTCATGCCGGCCGCGACCGACTTGAGGCCTTCCACGACGATGGCTTGCGCCAGGACCGTCGCGGTGGTGGTGCCGTCGCCGGCCTTGTCGTTGGTCTTGGAGGCGACTTCGCGAATGAGCTGGGCGCCCAGGTTCTCGAAGCGGTCAGCCAGCTCGATTTCCTTGGCGACGGAAACGCCGTCCTTGGTCGAGCGCGGGGCGCCGAACGACTTCTCGATGACCACGTTGCGGCCCTTGGGGCCCAGGGTCACCTTCACGGCGTTGGCGAGGATGTTGACGCCGCGCAGCATGCGGTCGCGCGCGTCGGAAGCGAAATAGACGTCTTTAGCGGCCATTTTTTGCTCTTTCGGATTGTGTGGGTGGGAGGAAAGGCGCCGGCGGGTGGTTAGTCGACCACGCCCAGGACGTCGCTTTCCTTCATGATCAGGAGGTCCTGACCGTCGATCTTGATCTCGGTGCCGGACCACTTGCCGAACAGGATCTTGTCGCCGGCCTTGACGTCGAGCGGCTGGATTTTGCCGTTGTCGTCACGGGCGCCGGGGCCGACGGCGATGACTTCGCCTTCCTGCGGCTTTTCCTTGGCGGTGTCGGGAATGATGATCCCGCCCTTGGTCTTTTCTTCTTCCTCGACACGCTTCACGAGGACGCGGTCTCCCAGAGGACGAAACGCCATATCTTTTAGTCTCCGTTCGGAACGGTTGAAATGCTGTGGCGAAAGCGCCCGGGGCCGACCGTTAGCAGCCGATGCCCCTGAGTGCTAACGCTGGGCGGGAGGTAGGCGCGAGGGGGCGCGAAGTCAAGCTGGACCACGGCAAATGGATTCCGCTTTGTGCCGGCCTATCGCGCCAGATAGGGTCGCGGCGAGGGAATTTGAACCAGGAGTATTTCCATGCGCCGCGTCATTGCGATCGCCGTCCTATCCGCCATGGCCGCCGCCTCCGCCGCTCAGGCCGAGACCTGGAAGCCCTACGCCAAGACGCCCGCGGGCCTCGAATGGTCCTATGACGCCGACTATTCCTACCGCGACCAGCAGAGCGGCAAGATCGTCGTCCTGCAGGCCATCGGCAAGCCAGGCGCGACCCCGCGCATGGGACCATCGGCTCCGGGCGCCGCCGACGGCGTGGGCCAGGTGGTGGCCCTGGACTGCAAGGCCAAAACCCTGATCCTGCTCAGCGGCTACAGCCCCAAGAAGCCGCTGGAGATCCTGGCCAACTGGCGCACCGAGAACCCCGCCAAGCCGAAGGGCGCCGAGGACAAGGCGCTGCTGGACAGCGCGTGCCAAGGCGTCGAGGCCCTGCCGACGAAGTAGGCCTGCTGACAAAAACAGGAGCTGCCCGGGCATAGGCTTGTCGTCACCTTCAACGCGAGAATTCCCATGCTCGATCACATCGGCCTGACCGTCAGCGACTTCGCCAGGGCGCGCGCCTTCTTCGACGCCGCCCTGGCGCCCCTGGGCATCGCCACCGTCATGGAAGTGCCGCCGGAGCTGGCCGGCGGTGAGAACCACATGGGCTACGGCTCGGAGGGGCGGCCCTACTTCTGGATAGGGACCGGCGGCCCGAAGACCGGGCGACTGCACGTGGCTTTCGCCGCCGCCGACCGCGCCACTGTCGACGCCTTCCACGCCGCGGCCCTGGCCGCGGGCGGGACCGACAACGGTACGCCGGGCGTGCGCGCCCACTACCACCCGAACTATTACGGCGCCTTCGTGCTGGACCCCGACGGTCACAACATCGAGGCCGTCTGCCACGCGCCGGGCTAGGGCCGTGGCCGGCGCGCTAGTGATCGTCACGGGCGCGCCCGGGGTGGGCAAGAGCACCCTCGCCCGCAGGCTCGCCAGGGACTGGCCGGGCGAGGCGGCGCTACACATCCACTCCGACGACATGTGGACCTGGTTCGCCAAGGGCTTCATCCCGCCCTGGGAACCGCGTTCTCACGATCAGAACCTGGTGGTGACTCGGGCCATGGCCGCGAACGCCGCCACCCTGGCTCAAGCGTATCCCGTGATTTTCGACGGCGTCGTCGGTCCCTGGTTCGCGCCGTTGTTTGTCGAGGCGGCCGAAGCGGCCCGGGTGAGGCTCGACTACATGGTTCTGCGACCCGACCGAGCCACCGCGGTGGCGCGCGGAACAGGACGCGAGGGCCATCCCATGCGCGATCCCGCGGTCATCGGCGCCATGTGGGACCAGTTCGCCGATCTGGGCTCGCTCGAAGCGCATGCGCTGGACACGACCGGACTGGACCTGACGGCGACGGCGGAGTTGGCGCGCGATGCGCTGGCGTCGCGAAGGCTCCGGATCGTTGAACCCGAAAATTATTAAAACGCTTGTTTGATTTCGAGCCGAGATGAGCGAAGGTGAAGGCCTGTTCTTCGGCGTAAGATGACGCCCCGACCAATCGCAAGAAAACGCTATGGGAGAGACCCGATGACCATGACCGCGGACAAGGCCCAATCCAGCTTCAACCTGAACCCGCAGGACGAGCTGAACGACCTGCGCATGTCGGCCAAGGCCCTGCCGCTGCTGGAGCACGTCAAGCGCTTCATCCGCGAGACGGTCAATCCGATGAGCGAGGAGTTCCATCGCCTGGGCGAGGGCAACCCCGACATCTGGTCCTACGCGCCCGGCCAGCTTGAGTGCCTGGAAAAGGCCAAGGACAAGGCCAAGGCCGAAGGCCTGTGGAATTTCTTCCTGCCCAACGCCGAGACCGGCGAGGGTCTGTCGAACCTGGACTACGCCTATATCGCCGTCGAGCTGGGCAAGAACCGCATGGCGTCGGAGTGCATGAACTGCGCCGCCCCCGATACCGGCAACATGGAAGTCCTGGAGCGGGTCGGCACGCCCGAGCAGAAGAAGCAGTGGCTGGAGCCCCTGCTGGCCGGCAAGATCCGCTCGGCCTTCGCCATGACCGAGCTGCACTCCGCCTCCTCGGACGCCAAGAACGTCAACACCCGCGCCACCCTGGTGGGCGACGAGTACGTGATCAACGGCGAGAAGCACTACATCTCCGGCGCCGGCGACCCGCGTTGCAAGGTCATGATCACCATGGTCCAGACCAGCCCGGACGGTCCGCCCAACCTGCGCCAGTCGCAGATCCTGGTCCCCACCGACGCGCCCGGCTTCAAGGTCATCGGCCCGCAGCACGTGTTCGGCGACCCCGACGCGCCGCACGGCCACATGCACGTGGTGTTCGATAACGTCCGCGTGCCAGCGTCGAACATGCTGCTGGGCGAAGGTCGCGGCTTCGAGATCAGCCAACTGCGCCTCGGCCCCGGCCGGATCCACCACTGCATGCGCGCCATCGGCTCGGCCGAGAAGGCGCTGGATCTGATGGTCACCCGCGGCCTCAGCCGTGAAGCCTTCGGCAAGCAGCTTGTTCATCTGGGCGGCAACCTGGAGATCATCTCCCGCGCCCGGATCGACATCGAGGCCATGCGCCTGATGGTGCTCAAGGCGGCCAAGGCGATGGACGTCCTGGGCAACCAGGAAGCTCGGGTCTGGATCCACATGGTCAAGGCGATGATCCCGGTCCGTGTCTGCGAGATCATCGACCAGGCGATCCAGATGCACGGCGCCCTGGGCGTGTCGCAGCACACTCCGCTGGCCAAGATGTACGCCAACACCCGCACCCTGCGCATCGCCGATGGCCCGGACGAGGTCCACCACATGGTCGTGGGCCGCAACGAACTGCGCCAGTACCGCGAGATGCCCGCCGATCCTTCGACGGCGGCGGTCTTCCGGAACTAGGCTCGCGGGGAATCTGCCCAAGATTTGACCAGGCCCCCGCGTTGAGACACACGCGGGGGCCTTCGTCTGTCGCGAGACGGCTCATGCCGGTGTAGGGGCGAGGCCCATGAACCAGGCCTTCCGCCTTCGTCGCCTCGACGCGGCCCAGACCCGCGCCGCCGCCCCCGACCTGGCGGCGATCCTGAAAGACTGCGTGGAGGGCGGCGCCTCGGTCTCCTTCATGGCCGACATGACGCCGGACGAGGCGCTCGGCTTCTGGATTGGGGTCTCGGAGGACCAGGCCGCCGATGGACGCGTGGTGATCGTCGCCGAGGACGACGAGGGTCTGTTCGGTGTCGTCGAGGTGATCCCCGCCGGTCCGCCCAACCAGCCGCACCGCGCCGACGTGGCCAAGATGCTGGTGCATCGTCGCGGCCGGCGTCGCGGGGTGGGCGAGGCCCTGATGCGCGCCGCCGAACAGGCCGGCCGCGACCTGGGCAAGCGGCTGCTCACCCTCGACACCGTGGAGGGCGAGGCTGGCGAGCGGCTCTATACGCGGCTGGGCTGGGTGCGCGTCGGCGTGATACCCGACTACGCCCTGCTGCCCGATGGGACGCCTTGTGGCACCGTGGTGTTCTACAAGGTCCTATAGCGGCCTCGACGGCGCCGCTTGTTCGCGCTAGATCGGGTGTCTTCCTGGAGCCCCGGGTCCGATCCGCGCCGGCGCGATCCCCGGTCCTTTTCGCCGCGACGGGCGAACCCGGAAGCCATCGCCTTCCTCCGGAAGGTGCGCGGGCGAACCCGCACATTTTGGCGCGCGAAGCGCCGCAGACCCGCGATCCGGGGGTGGCCTGTGTCCACCTCATGAGGGGCGCGGTCGCAACCCGGAGGACTACCCATGAGCACGTTCGCGGCTCTCTTCATCGTCACCATGGCCTTCGTCACGGCCACCCTGTCAGGGGTCTTCGGCATGGCCGGCGGCCTGGTGCTGATGGGGGCCCTGGCCCTGGTCCTGCCGGTCTCGGCGGCCTTCGTCACCCACGGCATCCTGCAACTCGTCGCCAACGGCTGGCGGGCGATCCTCCACGCCAAGCACGTGCGCTGGGATATCGTCGGCTGGTACGCGGCGGCGTCCGTCTGCGCCGCCGGCCTCGTCGCGCTGATGTCCTTCGTGCCCTCTAAGGGGCTGCTCTACCTGGCCCTGGGCCTGGTGCCAGGTCTGGTCTGGCTGCCCAAGGACTGGCTCCGGCTGGACGCGGCCAAGCCCGCCCACGCCTTCATCTCCGGCCTCCTGGTGACGGGTCTGAACCTGCTGGCGGGAGTCGCCGGACCCCTGCTGGACGTCTTCTTCGTGCGAACCGTGCTGACCCGCCACGCCATCGTCGCCACCAAGGCCGCCACCCAGGTCTTCGCCCACCTGGCCAAGATCGTGGTCTACGGAGCTCCCCTTCTGACCACGCCGAACAAGGACATGCCGCCCTGGTGGCTGTTCGCCATCGCCGTTCCGCTGTCCATGGCCGGCACGGCGGTCGGGGGCCGCATCCTCGACCGCATGAACGATGTGGACTTCAAGTCCTGGACGAAGTGGATCGTGACCGCCGTGGGGGTCGTCTATCTAGTCCAGGCCGCTCAACTGTTCCTGAGAGGCCCTGGATGAACCTCACCTTCGACGTCCTGGAGAACCGCTTCGTCCGGCTGGAGCCGCTGGGCGAGACCCACAAGGAGGACCTGCGCGCCGCCTGCGCCGCCGACCCCGCCCTGTTCCACGACCTCTATCCCTACTCGCTGTTGGGCCAGGACTTCGACAAGCGCTGGAACGGTGCGATCGCCGCCGACCGCGCCGCCGGGACCTGGCTGCACTATGCCGTTGTGGTGGACGGCCGCTGCGTGGGCATGACCTGCTACATCATGCCGGACGCGGTGAACGCCTCGGTCGAGATCGGCGGCACCTACTATGACCCCGCCTTCCGGGGCGGCGCGACCAACCCGGCGTCCAAGCGCCTGATGATGGGCGCGGCCTTCGACGCCGGCGCCCGCCGGGTGGTCTATCGGGTGGACGGGATCAACCTGCGGTCCCGCGCGGCCGTGCTGAAACTGGGCGCCACCCAGGAGGGAATCCTGCGCCGAGAGCGGCTGACCTGGACCGGCCGCGTCCGCGACACGGTGGTCTTCTCGATCCTCGACGACGAGTGGCCGGGCGTCCGCGATCGTCTGGACGCCCGGCTGGCCACGTTCGCCTAGGCGCTGGCCGCCGTCCGCTCGGCCGCGTCCGCGAAGAACACCTTGTCGGCGTTCGCGGCCACGTCCTGGGCGGTGTAGGGCCGGCCAGGATTATAGCCGTCGGTCTGCAGCATCTTGATCTCCCGCACCCCGCGCGACGAGACCCCCAGGACCTTGCCGCTGTGATCGGCGGCCAGATCGGAGACCATGTAGAGCACGCCCGGCGCGATGTTCTCCGGCAGGCTCATGGCGTCGGGCTCCTTGCCCTGGCGGCCCGGCAGATCCGACGTCATGCGGGTGAAGGCGCCCGGCGCCAAGCCCATGACCCGGATGCCGTACTTGCGCCCCTCGATGGAGAGCACGCGCATGAAGCCGTAGATCCCGGCCTTGGCCGCCCCATAGTTGGACTGGCCGAAATTGCCGTAGAGGCCGGAGGTCGAGCTGGTCATGACGATGGCGCCCGGCTTGCCGTTGTCCTTCATCCACTTCCAGACCGGCATGGTGCAGCAATAGGTCCCCTTCAGGTGCACCTTCACCACCAGGTCCCAGTCCTGTTCGGAGGTGTTGGCGAAGGTCTTGTCGCGCAGGATGCCGGCGTTGCAGACCAGGATGTCGATCTGGCCGTAGTTATCCAGCGCGGTCTTGGCGATGTTCTCGCCGCCTTCCATGGTGGAGACATCGTCGCCGTTGGCCACGGCCTTGCCGCCCGCCGCAACGATCTCGTCGACAACCTTCTGGGCCGCGGCGCTCGTGCCCGAGCCCGAACCGTCCCGCGATCCGCCCAGGTCGTTCACGACGACCGAGGCGCCTTCCTTGGCGAACAGCTTGGCATAGGCCTCGCCCAGACCGCCCCCGGCGCCCGTGACAATCGCCACCTTCCCATCCAACAGACCCATGACGTGCTCCCTAATGATCTAATTATCCCCCATCATCGGATCGCCTTTCGCGCGTGACAAGCATTGACCGACCTTGGGGCAGCAGCGTGATGTGGCCGCAAGCCAAGCCGTTCGGGGGAACGACCATGATCCGCGCCATCGCCATCGCCGCCACGCTGGGCCTCGCCGCGCCCGCGGGCGCCAACGAACCGGGTCCGCGAATAGCACCCTCCCTGGCCGCCCACACAGCCGAGTTCGCCCCGCCCAAGGTCTATGAGCCCGCGCCCGGCGTGTTCTCGGCGGTGGGCTACGGCATCGCCAATTCGATCATGGTTGTGGGCAAGTCGGGCGTGGTGATCATCGACACCACCGACAGCCTGGAGGAGGCCAAAAAGGTCTGGGCCGAGTTCGCGCCGCGCGCCGGCGGCAAGCCGGTTGTGGCGATCATCTACACCCACAACCACAACGACCACATCAACGGCGCGGCGGGCTTCCCGCTGGCCAAGGGCGGCAAGGTCATCGCCCATGAGACCCTGCTGCGCGAGGCCGCCAAGTGGAATGGCGTCGCAGCCCCGGCCATCGCCGCGCGCGCCGCCCGGATGTACGGCGTCTTCCTTCCCAAGGGTACGCCTGAAGGCTTCGTCAATGTGGGGATCGGCCCCTACCTCTCGGCCTTCGGCGGCGGCGGGGCCGGCGGCTTCATCGCCCCCACCACGGTGTTCAAGGATCGGCTGGAGCTGACCCTGGGCGGCGAACGCTTCGTGCTGGAGCATGCGCCCGGCGAGACCGAGGACCAGATCCTGGTCTGGATGCCGGCCCGCAAGATCCTGTTCCCGGGCGACAACGTCTACAAGGCCTTCCCCAACCTCTATACGATCCGCGGCACCAGCTACCGCGACCCCGTTCAGTGGGCGGCCTCGGTGGACCGCATGCGGGCGCTGAAGCCCGAGGTTCTGGTCCCGTCGCACACCCGGCCCATCGTCGGCGCCCCGGCGATCATGGGAACCCTGACCAACTATCGCGACGCCATCCGCTTCACCCATGACCAGGCGGTGCGATGGATGAACGCCGGCCTGACCCCCGACGAGATCGCCGCCAAGGTGAAGCTGCCCGCCCACCTGGCGGCCGACCCCTATCTGTTCGAGCACTATGGCACGGTGGAATGGTCGGTTCGCTCGGTGGTGACCGGTTACATGGGGTGGTTCGGCGGCGATCCGGCGAGCCTGTCCTATGACGCGCCAGACGTGCGCGCCCAGGAGATCGTGGCCCTGGCCGGCGGCGCCGGGCCGGCCCTCGTCCAGGCGCAGAAAGCCTACGACGAGGGGCGCTGGAAATGGAGCGCCGAGCTCGCCGGCCATGTGGGCCGCGCCGATCCGGCCCAGAAGGCGGCCGCCGACGCCCTGCAGGCCAGGGCCTTAAAGCAGCTCGGCTACGACAGCGTCTCGCCCAACGGCCGCAACTACTATCTCGAACGGGCGGCTGAGCTGGAGAAGAAGGCGCCAGGCTGGGCTCAGATCGTCGCGGGCCGCCAGGGCGGCGCCCAGGCCGCGGGGCTGCCCGCCGCCGCCATCGTCGCTACCTTTCCTGTGCGGCTGAACGCCGACAAGGCCGCGCAGGCGCAGCGGGCCATGGGTCTCAGGCTGACGGGGGAGGGCGACTGGACCATCGGCGTGCGGCGCGGCGTCGCCGAAACCGGGGCGGGCGTCGCGGCCGATGTCCCGCTGGTGGTCGCCGCGACCAAGGCCGACTGGGCCGGCGCGGTCGCCTCGCCCGCCGCCATGCAGACGGCGCTCAGTTCAGGTAAGGTCAGGATCGAGAAGGGGACGCCCGCGGACCTCGCCAGCTTCCTCGACCTGTTCAGGGGCTAGAGGTCACTTCGCCCGGACGTAACGCCAGTCCTGGCCCTTCAGGCTCCCGCTGACGGTCCCTTCGATGCGGGCGCAGAGGTCCTCGCCGCAGCGGCGGTAGATGACCCGTTGCGGAAAATCGTGGGCGAGGTTCTCGAACACCGCTTCGCCTTCGCCGCCCGGTTTCAGCACGAACGGCGTCGGCGGCTGATTGTCGACGCGAGCCGTGAAGGTCACCCCGGCCGGTTCGTCGGTGATGGTGGTGAACTCCACCTGCGGCTTGCGGCCGGGACGGTTGGTCTGGGTGATCCCGGCCATGGTCCCGCCCAGGGGCGCGATCCAGGTTTCCCGGGTGACCACGGCGCCCTTCTCCTGCATCCAGCTTCCCGCCATCCAGGCGAGGCGGTCGACATCGGCCGGCGCGGCCTGGGCGGCGCCGGCGGCCAGCAGGGCGGCGGCGATCAGCATGTTGCGCATGTCTATTCCTTCGCGGCCTTCCGCCGCGCCTGAAAGAACCCTTTCAGGAGGGCGGAGCTTTCCTCGGCCAGGATGCCGCCGACCACCTCCGGCCGCCAGTGGCAGGTGGGCTGCTCGAAAAATTTGGGCCCATGAACCACGGCGCCGCCCTTGGCGTCTTCGGCCCCGAACACCAGCCGCCCGATCCGGGCGTGGCTGATCGCCCCGGCGCACATTGCGCAGGGCTCCAGCGTAACCACCAGGGTCAGGTCGGTGAGGCGGTAATTTCCCAGCTTGGCGGCCGCCAAGCGCAGCGCGACGATCTCCGCGTGGGCGGTGGGATCGGCGGTGGAGATCGGCCGGTTCC
>NZ_JANOCX010000312.1:0-32293 GCF_031412415.1 Phenylobacterium sp. | reverse complement strand
GCCCAGCGGTCCAGGGTCGCCTCCAGGCTGAGCTTGCCCTCCTCGACCATCTGCAGGATCGCCGTGGCCGCATAGGCCTTGCCGACGCTGGCCCAGAAAAAGCGGCCGGGCAGGGGATCGCCCGGCGCTCCGGCCAGGGTCTGCGTCCAGATCGCGCCGTCGGAGGTGGCCAGGGCAGCGGTCAGCGCCTTCGTCCGCATCTTGCCGGCCGCCTGTTCCAAGGCTGCTTCCAGTCGGTCGCTGGTGATGGGCGCCAACCGCGAACTCCCGGCCTTGGCCGCGGCCTCCAGCTGCCAGGCGCCGAGCTGGGCGCGGAGCGGGGGTCCCCGATAGGCGACGCGGCCGACGCAGGCCTTGGGCCCCTTGGCTCGCTTCGGGGCGGTCGATGCCACGCTTGGAAGCGCCAGCGCGGCGGCGGCGGCGAGCAGGGTGCGGCGGCTGGCGGTCAAATCTTCCTCCGGCGCTCGAACGGTTCGCCTCCCCCTCGCCCTCAACCAGGGCTATAGCAAGGCATGAAGCAACCCACCTTCCCCACCGCCAGCACCAAGGACATCCTCGAAAAGGGAGACGTCCTCGCGCCCCGGTTCGACGCCGCCGGGCTGATCCCCGCCATCGCCGTCCACGCCGAGACCGGCGAGGTTCTGATGCTCGCCTACATGAACGCCCAGGCGTTGGAGCGAACCTTGGCCACCGGCGAGGTCCATTACTTCAGCCGTTCGCGGAACGAGCTCTGGCACAAGGGCGCCACCAGCGGCCAGATCCAGCTGGTGGAGGAGGTGCGCATCGACTGCGACCAGGACACCATCCTGCTCAAGGTCACGCCCGAGGGGGACGGCGGAACCTGCCACACCGGGGCGCGGAACTGCTTCTATCGGGTGGTCGAGAACGGCAAGCTGAAGGACCGTCCGTGAGCCTCGGCGAGGCCCTGATCGCGTTCACCCTGGCCGCTGGCCTGCTGACCCTGACTCCGGGCCTCGACACCGCGCTGGTCCTGCGCACCGCCGCGGTCGAGGGACCCAGGCGCGCGGCGCTGGCGGCCCTGGGCGTGGTGTTGGGCTGCCTGGCCTGGGGGGCGGCAGTCGCGCTCGGCGTCGGCGCCCTGCTGGCGGCCTCACAGACCGCCTTCACGATCCTGAAGTGGCTGGGGGCGGCCTATCTGCTCTGGCTTGGCGTCAACCTCATCCTCAAGCCCCGCGACCGCTTTGAGGCCGAAGCTGCGACCCTCGCCCCGCCCGCCACGGGTCTGACTTGGATGCGGCGCGGCCTGCTGACCAACCTGCTCAATCCGAAGGTCGGCGTGTTCTACGTATCGTTCCTCCCTCAGTTCACCCCCGAGGATGTGAGCGCCGGGCCGTTCATGTTTCTGCTGGCCGCCATCCATGGGGTCATGGGCCTGGCCTGGTTCGCCCTGCTGATCGCCGCGACTCAGCCGATCGCCGGCGCTCTGCGCAAGGCCGCGGTCGTGCGCTGGCTGGACAGGATCACGGGCGGCGTCTTCGTCGCCTTCGGGCTGCGGCTGGCGCTGGACCGGCGCTAGGTCTCGACCAGGGTCGAGACGCCGCCCGCCTCCGGCTTCGCGCGGAACGTCTTCAGCACACGGGTCTCGTAGGCCTTGGAAACGATGGTCGAGACCGCCATCATCTCAGCCTTGGCCTCATCCCGGGTGAGGGTCAGCAACACGAAACCCTTGGCGGCTTGTTCCGAGTAGATCACCTCCGGATTGGCCGAGGCGAACACCTCGCCCACCGAGAAGCTCTTGATAGCGTCCCCGCCGCCGGGGCTGGTGATCCCGGTGGTTCCGAACTCCACCGCCCGTCGCTGCCCATCCGCGTCGTGCAACTCATTGGCCCAGAAGGCGTGGCTGTCGCCGGCCAGGACGATTGTGTGGGCCTGGGCGTCCTTGACCAGGCCGTACAGCCGCTCGCGGGCCGCCGGATAGCCGTCCCACATGTCCAGGCCGTAGGGCAGGTCGAGACTGGCCAGACGTTCCAACCGCGCGATCCGGGTCCGGCCGTTGTCCGTCTCCTTGGCCAGCACTTCGGCGAACTTGGCCTCGCCGAGTTCCTTTTTCAGGCTGGGGGCCATCAGTCGGCCCATCACCACCTCGTTGCCGATGACCTGCCAGACGCGGCCGGCCTTGACGGAGTCCTTCAGTCCGGCCCCAAGCCAGGCTTCCTGGGCCGGGCTCATCATCCTGCGTGACGGGTCGGCGAGCTTGACCTTGAAGGCGGCGACCTCGGTGGGGCCGCCAGGCTCGGGCAGGTCGCTCTCATAGTTCAGTTGCTTGACGCGCGCGGTGATGCGGGTCTCCAGCATGAACAGGCTGGCCAGGTCGCCGAACTGGAAACTGCGGTGGATGGCCGCCCCGCCGTCGGCGGGTTCGCGAATGGGCATCCACTCATAGTAGACCTTCACCGCGCGCGCCTTGCGATCGACCCAGGCGCCTTCGGTCTCGGCGCTGTGGTTCTGCGCGCCGTCCATGAAACTGTCATTGGCGGTTTCGTGATCGTCCCAAACCACGATCCACGGCGCCCTGGCGTGCGCCGCCTGCAGGTGAGGATCGGACTTGTACTGGGCGTGCCGGCGGCGGTAGTCGGCCAGGCTCAGGATCTCATGCGCCGGGTCATGCGGCCGCTCGGCGGCCACCGCTGAGTTCATGCCGTAGGAGCGTTCGCCCCCGTACTCGTAGATGTAGTCGCCCAGGTGCAGGACGACGTCGACGCGCGGCAGTTTGGCGATGGCGTCGTAGGCGTTGAAATAGCCGTTCGGATAGAGCGAGCAGGAGGCGACGGCCAGGACCACGTCCTTGGTCGGCCCGCTGGGCAGGGTGCGGGTGCGGCCCATGGGCGATTTGACGCCGTTGGCTTCGAACTCGAACGTATAGGCGCGGCCGGCGTCGAGGCCCGTCGCGTCGACCTTGATGGTCCAGTCTCGCGCCGGACCTGTGAGGCCCTGGCCCGATTTCGCCCCGCCCGCGCGGCGGTCAATCGGGTTGAGCGTCCAGCGGTAGGCGATGTCGCCTGCGGCGGGGTCGGCCGGGGTCACGCGCGTCCAGAGAATCACTCGGTCGGCCAGCGGATCGCCGGAAGCCACCCCGTGATTGAAGGTCACCGCGCCGGAATAGGCGTCCCGCGCCACGACCGGCGTCGCGGCCGCTCCGAAACCCAGCAGGGCCAGCGCCCGACGTCTATCAATCCGCATCCCGATACTCCCCAGCGCGTTCCAGCTAAGCTCAATGCCGAACCTAGTCGAGGAGGATGACGCCCACATGTCCAGCGAAGGCCTACATGTCCCGCGCGAGAAGCTGTCGGGAAAGACACTCAACATGCACTACGCCATCGCCTCGCTGATCGAGGAGTTGGAGGCGGTGGACTGGTACCGCCAACGGGCCGACGACTGCGACGATCCCGAACTGAAGAAGATCCTGCTGCACAACGCCCGCGAGGAGATCGAGCACGCCTCGATGGCGCTGGAGTGGGTGCGGCGCAACGACGCCGAGTTCAACGAACAGCTGAAGGAATACCTGTTCACCGAGGGCTCGATCACCGGCCGCGAGGAAGAGGCGACCAGCTAGGAATATCCGGGGAGCCCGAGAGCCACCCCCATGGCCTGGGCTCCCCGGACCAGTCCCCGGCGAGCCGGAGCCTGACGAGGTGTCGGGGTCGGTCACGAGCCGCGCCCGTGCGAGCGGCGCACCGGCGCCGTCGATCCGCTCTAGCGCCGACACCCCCCAGGACATCGGCGTCTCGAATACCGCCCCGATCGATTTCGCACGCGGAGGACGACGACGACGTCCGCGGTGGCGCTAGGCGCCGCCGTCGCCTCCGGTGAAGATGATCCGTCGTGGGGTACCGGATCATCGCAGAACTGCTCTAGGCCCGTGGGCGTCACCCCGGTTTTCTGGCCGGGTCCGCAGTTCTGATTTCGGTTGGACCCGCGCCCGAGGACGCGGGAATGGCTTGCGCGGAAGGGGCGGAAACCGTAGCCGGCGCAGCGTGCGCCGGGGCGACGATGACGATGGTCAGGGCGCCGGCCAGGCAGGCTGCGGCGAAGGCCAGCGGAACGTACTTCATCGTCTGTTTCCTTCCGATCCCGGCGGTCTGCGCCGCCGTTCCGTTGAGACGATGTGTAGAAGGGTGCGACGACAGCGCGCAGATGCAGCGACGCGCGACGGCGTGCGCAACGGTTGCAGACTCCGGATTCAACCCCCGCACAATAAACGCGCAACCCGTTGCACGACGATGCGCAACGGTTGCATGTGAAGTTGCATTTCGGCGCAACTGTGGAATCATGGAACGTCATGCACGTCTCCACCCCCTTCTCAGAGAAACTGGACCTCGTCTTGAAGGCGCTTTCCATGAGCCGCGGCCGTCTCGCCGCGGACCTGGGCGTCGATAAGTCGCTGGTCGGTCGCTGGGCGTCAGGGGCCGTGACGCCGTCGGCCCACAACCTGGAGAACCTGACTCGGCTGGTGGCCACCAAGCGTGACGGTTTCACCATGCTGGACTGGGATCGCGATGTGGACGGTCTGGCCCGGGTGTTCGGACTGGAGCCCGCCAACGGAGCCGCCGCGCAGGCCAAATCCAACGGCCATCATATGGGCCTTCCGCTGCCGGGCCTCGACCTGGTGCGCATGGTCACCGAGCGGCGGGCGGCGACCTACGAGGGCTTCTGGCGCAGCACACGCCCGTCCATCGCCATGCCGGGAAAGATCTTCCACGACTACGGCATGATCCGCCGCGGGTCCGAGGGCCTGCTGGAGTTCAAGATGGGGGGCTCGGGCCTGCTGTTCGACGGCTGGATGCTTCCGGTCGAAGGCCAGCTCTTCGCTATCCTGTTCGATACCGTCGGCCAGACGCCGGTCTTCCTCATCTTCAATGGGGTGTCCCTGCACAAGGCCGTGCAGCTTGACGGCCTGATCCTCGCCGCGGCGCTGAACGCCGCGCGCACGCCCTCGGCCTATCCGGTGGTGCTGGAGCGCCTGGGCGACCTCAGCGGCGACCGCGAAGCCGACGACGCGGCCTATGGCGAACTGCTCGCCCGCGACACCGCCGCCACCGAAGAGACCTGCCCGCCGGCCATGCGCGACCACCTGATCCGCGATATCGGCCCGACCCCGGCCGCGGCGGGGGTCGGTGAAATGTTCCTGCTGTCGAGCTGGGCCAACAGCCTGTCCAAGGGCCTCAGTCTGGGCGGAAACCTGCAAGGGTGATCGCGCCGGATCCTGAAGATGACGACGCGGCCCTCGATGAGGCGTTCGCGCGGCTGGTGACGCTCGCCCCCGAGGCGGCGGGCGGTCGTTTGGACAAGACCCTGGCCGAGCAACTCCCAGACCTCTCCCGGGCCCGCATCCAGGCCCTGCTGGCCCAGGGCCAGATTAGCCGCGACGGCGTCACGCTCTCCGACGCCTCGGCCAAGGCCCAGGCCGGGGACTACCGCCTGCTGATCCCCCCGCCCCTGCCCGCCGATCCGCAGCCCGAGGCGATCCCGCTCGTGGTCCTGTTCGAGGACGCCCACCTGATCGTCGTGGAAAAGCCCGCCGGCATGGCCGCCCATCCGGCGCCCGGCAACGAGACCGGCACCCTGGTCAACGCCCTGCTGGCCCATTGCGGCGCCAGCCTGTCGGGCATCGGCGGGGTGGCGCGGCCGGGCATCGTTCACCGCATCGACAAGGAGACCTCCGGAATCCTGGTGGCCGCCAAGAGCGACGCCGCCCATCAGGGGCTCTCGGCCCTATTCGCCGCCCACGACATCGAGCGGGAGTATGTCGCCCTCGTGCGCGGCGCTCCGCAGCCGCCCAAGGGGACGATCGTCACGCGGATCGGCCGCTCCAGCAGCGACCGAAAGAAGATGGCGGTGCTGAAGTCCGGCGGCCGCGAGGCGATCACCCACTACGTCGTCGAGCGCGCCTTCGGTCCGGAAGCCAGGCCCTTGGCCGCGCGGGTGTCCTGTCGTTTGGAGACCGGGCGGACCCACCAGATCCGCGTCCATCTGGCGTCCAAGGGCGCCCCCTGCCTGGGCGACCCGACCTATGGCTCCGGACCGCCCGCGGCCCCCGTGCGCGAGGCGATGGCGCAAGCCGGCCTGAAGCGCCAGGCGCTCCATGCCGCCGTCCTGGGCTTCGTCCATCCGGTGACCGGCGAGAGCCTGCGGTTCGAGAGCCCGCCGCCTCCGGACATGGCCGTGCTGGAAGCGCTTCTCTCAGCCCTGTGAGAAAGCTTGCGGGCCGGTCGCCTTGATGGCGCCGCGTTCGGGGTCTAGAAATACCTGAGTTGAGCAGTCGGAATTTCAGGGCCGTAGGTTTCTCCCAGACCTTGGCCTTACGCCCGGAACCACCAATACCTATTTGTGGTTTGGAGGGGCGGATGGTCTCGCGCACGTGTGCGCCGAGCGACCCGGAAGTCCGCTAAGAATCGAGGGGATTTTCCATGGCCGCAGCCAATGTGCTTGCCGTGATGTCGCCGGAAGGCGGCCTCAGTCGGTATCTGACTGAAATTCGTAAGTTTCCCATGCTGGCCAAGGACGAGGAGTTCATGCTCGCCAAGGCCTGGAAAGAGCATGAGGATTCCGACGCCGCCCATCGGCTCGTCACCAGCCACCTGCGCTTGGTGGCCAAGATCGCCATGGGCTATCGCGGCTACGGCCTGCCCATCGGGGAAGTGATCTCCGAAGGCAATGTGGGCCTGATGCAGGCGGTGAAGAAGTTCGAGCCCGACAAGGGCTTCCGCCTGGCCACCTACGCCATGTGGTGGATTCGCGCCTCAATCCAGGAATACATCCTGCGGTCCTGGAGCCTGGTGAAGATGGGCACGACGGCGGCGCAGAAGAAGCTGTTCTTCAACCTGCGCAAGGCCAAGAGCCAGATCAGCGCCTTCCAGGAAGGCGACCTGCATCCTGACCAAGTGAGCCAGATCGCCACCAAGCTGGGCGTGCTGGACTCCGAGGTGATCTCGATGAACCGCCGGCTGTCGGGCCCCGACGCCTCGCTGAACGCGCCCCTGCGCGTGGACGGCGAAAGCGAGTGGCAAGACTGGCTGGAGGACGAGACCGCCGTCAGCCAGGAGACCTATGTCGCCGAGAACCAGGAGCGGACCATCCGCATGAGCCTGCTCGAGGACGCCATGACCGAGCTCACTGACCGCGAACGTCATATCCTGACCGAGCGCCGACTGAAGGACAGCCCGACCACCCTGGAAGACCTGGCCTCGCAATACGGCGTCAGCCGCGAGCGGGTCCGCCAGATCGAGGTCCGAGCCTTCGAGAAACTGCAGAAGTCGATGAAGGCCGCCGCCGAGGCCAAGAATCTCGTCGACGCCTAGACGGTCGGCCTATGGAATTGAAGCCGTCGCGGGTCCCCCGCGGCGGCTTCGTCGTATGCGGGCGTTGACGCCAAGGTAAGCTGTGCAAGGGATTGGCGCCGCCTGACCAATCCGTAACCGTTAGAAGACGTCGGTGGTCGCGGCGCCATTTCTGCCTGTCACAACTGTGTTGCGCCGCAGCATCCTCAACCTAACAAGGATGGGGATAGTCATGAAAACTCTGAATGCGCCGCACGTCGGCCTGCGCGCCTTGCTGCTCGCCGGCGCCTTGGCCGCGCCGGCCTCCGCCGCCTTGGCGCAGCAGGTCGACGAACTGGTGGTCACCGGCCGCCGGGTCTCCGAGGCCGCTGTCGCCATCGGCACCGACGAGACCACCGCCACGGTGTCGATCACGCGCGAGGCCCTGCTCTCGGCCCCGGCCGGCATCACCGGCCTCAAGATGCTGGAGAGCCTGCCGGGCTTCAACGTCCAGGCCAACGATGCGCTCGGCATGTACGAGTTCGGCAACTCGGTGACCGTGCGGGCCTTCTCCTTCACCCAGATCGGCTTCCTGCTGGACGACATCCCCATGGGGCGTTCCGACCAGTTCGGCGGCTCGCCGATCTATCGCTACGTGGACAACGAGAACCTGCTGCGAGTCCAGGCCTCGTCGGGCGCGGGCGACGTCAGCCTGCCCAGCTACGCATCGCTGGGCACCATCGTCGACTACTTCACCACGCCGCCGAAAGAGAACGCCGGCGCGCGGGCCAGCTTCACCATGGGGTCCGACAGCCTGTTCCGGAATTTCCTGCGGCTCGACACCGGGGTTCACAAGGGCTGGTCGGCCTATATCGCGCGCTCGGACATTCAGTCAGACCTGTGGCGCGGGGCCGGGACCATCGACCGCGAGCACATCGAGGGCAAGATCCGCTACCAGTTCGAGGGCGGCGCCGATCTCACCTTCCAAGCGATCTACAATGACTATTTCGACTTCGACTCGCCGGCGATCACCAAGGCGCAGTATCTCGGCCTGGCGGGCGACGCGTTCGGACGCAAGGGCCGCTACTTCCCGTATCTCAACTACGTCCCGGTCCTGACCCCGGCCGCTGCGGGGGTCACCTACTCCAACGCCCTCTACAACCAGTATTACAAGCAGGCGATCAACTCGCGGACCGACTACCTCTACGCGCTCACCGCCAAGTCGCCGATCGGCGAGAACATCGATGTTTCGGTTACAGGCTACTACGAGGACAAGCAGGGCTACGGCGTCTCGCCCGAGGCCTACGCCACCTCGCTGACCGCCTACAACGCCCAGCGGCTGATCATTCCTGGCCTGTTCGCGCCCAAGGGCCTTCAGTACGGCCTCTCCACCGTCGACGGCGATCGCAAGGGGATCAGCGGGCGGCTGGAATGGCGAGTCGCCAACCACACCGTCCAGGTCGGCGGCTGGTACGAGGACGACTATTACCACCGCACTCAGAACCGATTTAACCATGCCGGCGGCAACCCTGACGGCGAGCCGCTGCTGACCGAATACGTCCACCGCCAGCGGGACTTCGTTTCCACCCGCAAGACCACCCAACTCTTCGTCAAGGACGTCATCAGCCTGCTGGACGACCGGCTCAAGCTGGACCTTGGCTTCAAGGCGCTGAACATCGACTACGAGATCACCGGCGCGCGAAATCCGGGCGACTACATCGCCGTGCGGCGTCCGACCATCAAGGCCAAGTGGGAGGACAACTTCCTGCCGCAGGTGGGCGCGGTCTACGACATCACCGGCCGCGACCAGATCTTCGGCTCCTACGCCGAGAACATGGCCCTGCCCCGCGGCGCCGACGACGTCTTCTCCGCCGCCAGTCCGCTGGTCCCGGCGCCTGAAGCCGAGACCGCCAAGAACTGGGAGCTGGGCGTCCGCACCAACCGCCCGACGTTCAACGCCTCGTTCGTGCTGTACAAGACCAGCTTCTTCAACCGCCTGCAGTCTTTCTCGTCGGTGGTGCCCGGATCGACCACCACCGAGACCTTCTTCCAGAACGTCGGCGAGGTGGCCGCTCACGGCGCGGAGTTCTCGGGCCAATGGAAGCCCGACCTGTTCGCCGGCAAGGTCTATTTCAACGGAAACCTGTCCTACAACCGGGCGGAATTCAAAGACAACTACGCCACCGTGGCCGGCGGCGTGACCACCATCGTGCCGATCGCCGGCAAGTCGGTCCCCGACTTCCCCGATCTCGTGTTCCAGGGCGGCGTGACCTTCGAACCCACCGATTGGGCGCTGTTCAACCTGTCGGCCCGCCACATCTCCCAGCGCGACACCAACTTCATCAACTCGGAGACCACCAAGGGCTACACCGTCTGGAACGCCTACATGGATATCGGCGAACTGGGCGAGGGGCCGCTGAGCCGTCTCAAGTTTCGGCTCAACATCGATAACATCCTCGATGAGGACTATCTGGGCACGATCAACACCACGACCACCACGCTGGCCAGCTTCCGCCCCGGTCCGCCGCGGACGGTGCAGCTGACCCTGTCGGCGGAGTTCTAGGCCGCGGCCTCGGCATCTTCCTTGGGCAGCAGGGCCAGCAGGGGTTCGGCCTCGCGGGCGATCTCGGCCTGGTCCATGACGCCGCGTTCGCTGACGATGGCGAGGTAGCGCTGGAAGTCGGTGGCCATGGCCGCCAGCTTCAGGTCCTTCAAGCTATTGGCCGCGCGGTGCAGCTCGACCATCTGGGCCAGCATGGCGCGCATGGCCTGGCGAGGATCGGATGCGACAGCGGGCACCGCGGCCTTCAGGATTTTCAGCGCCTGGGTGACCCGCGCTTCGTCGGTGGTGGAGGTGGCGTCGGAACGGCGTTTCAGCGGGCCGGTATAGTCGCCGGAGTTGAAACGCCGCCTATCGGGGCCGATGTACTGCACCGCCTCGACCCAGTCGCGCGGCCGCAGGGTGACCGCTTCGAGGCGTCGCAGCAGATCCTTGGCCGTATAGGGTTTACGCAGAAACTCGTGAACGCCGGCGTCGCGGGCGGCCATGATCGCCGAGGGCGTCGCCGTGGCGGTGATCATGATCACCGGCGCCATTCGGCAGCCAGCCTCGGACTTGCGAAGCTGGCGCGTGAAGTCGACCCCGTCGACGTCCAGACCCGACAACTCCACGAAGATCATCTGCGGATTGACCTGACGCGCGGCCTCCAGGCCCTTGCGCGTCGACGTCGCGTTCCAGAGCTGCACCGGGGCGATGCCGCGCATCAGTTCGGCGAGCAGCCGCGCGCTGGCTGGCGCCGGATCGACGATCAGCACCTTCTGCATCAGCGGCGCCATCCGCTGGATCAGCTTGAAATCGTCGTTGAACACGAGGCGGCGGCTCCAGGACTCCAGGCGAAGTCTTGACCCAACGTCCTTAAGATCGCCTTGACG
Source organism: Phenylobacterium sp. (assembly GCF_031412415.1). GTDB lineage: Bacteria > Pseudomonadota > Alphaproteobacteria > Caulobacterales > Caulobacteraceae > Phenylobacterium. The sequence continues at coordinate 21,584 of NZ_JANOCX010000312.1, read as the reverse complement.
CCTCAGTCCTGGAACGGATCTCGGACCATGATCGTGTCGTCCCGCTGCGGGCTTGTCGAGACCATGGCCGCCGGCGCACCGATCAGTTCCTCGACCCGGCGGACATACTTGACGGCGTTGGCGGGCAGATCCTTCCAGGACCTCGCGCCGGCCGTGCTCTCGCTCCAGCCGTCCATCTCCTCATAGATCGGAACGAGGGCGGACTGGGCTTTCAGGCCCGCCGGCAGGTAGTCGAAGGTCTTGTCGCCCAGCTTGTAGCCCACGCAGATCTTCAGCTTGGGCAGGCCGTCCAGGATGTCGAGCTTGGTCAGCGCGATGCCGTCGATGCCGTTCAGCGCCACCGACTGGCGCACCAGCACCGCGTCGAACCAGCCGCAGCGGCGCGGGCGTCCGGTGACCACGCCGAACTCCTTGCCCACCGTGCCCAGGTGCTCGCCGATCTCGTCGAACAGCTCGGTGGGGAACGGGCCCTCGCCGACGCGGGTGGTGTAGGCCTTGACGATTCCCAGCACGAAGCCCGGGCCCTTGGGCCCCAGGCCCGATCCCGCCGCGGCCTGGCCGGCCACGGTGTTGGACGACGTCACGTAGGGATAGGTGCCGTGGTCGACGTCCAGCAGGGCGCCCTGCGCGCCCTCGAACAGCACGCGCTTGCCCGATTTCACCACCTGATCCAGCAGGCGCCAGGCCGGTTGGGCGAAGGGCAGGACCTTAGGCCCGATCTCCTCCAGCGCCGCCAGCAGTTCTGCGCCGTCGTACTCCGGCAGGCCCAGACCCCGGCGCAGCGGCGTGTGGTGGGCAAGCAGGCGGTCGATCTTGGCTTCCAGGGCGTCGCGGTCGGCCAGGTCGCCCACGCGAATGGCGCGGCGGCCGACTTTGTCCTCATAGGCCGGGCCGATGCCCCGGCCCGTGGTGCCGATCTTGTTGACCGCCGCGGCCTCGCGCGCCTGGTCCAGGTCCCGGTGCAGCGGCAGGATCAGGGCGGCGTTGTCGGCCAAGACCAGCAGGTCCGGGGTGATCTTGACCCCCTGCGAGCCCAGCTTGGCGATCTCTTCCAGCAGGTGCCAGGGATCGACCACGACGCCGTTGCCGATCACCGAGAGCTTGCCCTGGACCACGCCTGACGGCAGCAGTGAGAGCTTGTAGACCTGATTGCCCACCACCAGGGTGTGGCCGGCATTGTGCCCCCCCTGGAACCGCACCACCACGTCGGCGCGGTTGCTGAGCCAGTCGACGAGCTTGCCCTTGCCCTCGTCGCCCCACTGGGCGCCGATCACGGTCACATTGGCCATGCAGATACGATCTCCCGGCCTGCCGAGATAATCCAACCACGCCCTTCGACAGGCACTCGGCAGGTGGATGCAATCGATTTTAGGAAGCAGCGGCCAGCGCCTTCGGGCGACGGGCAGCCGTTCGGCGGGTGTAGACCAGCGCGGGGTCGGCGCGTCAAGCCCCGCCTCGCGCGCGAGGCTGCGGCGGGCTATGATTCAGCCCATGACCCGGCCCCGCTTCCACCTCGCCTTCCCTGTCCGAGACCTCGCCGAGGCGCGCGCCTTCTACGGCGGGCTGCTGGGCTGTCCGGAGGGACGATCCAGCCCCGACTGGATCGACTTCGACTTCTTCGGCCACCAGATCGTCGCCCACCTGGCCCCCGACGAGATCGGCCATCGCTCGACCAGCGACGTCGACGGACAGGACGTTCCGGTCCGCCACTTCGGGGCGATCCTGACCTTGCCGGAGTGGCAGGCGATGGTCGGCAAGCTGGAAGCCGCCGGCACGAAGTTCGTCATCGAGCCGCAGATCCGCTTCGAAGGCGAGCCTGGAGAGCAGGCGACGATGTTTTTCCTCGACCCCTCGGGCAACGCCATCGAGTTCAAGGCCTTCGCCGACGACGCCATGGTGTTCGCCAGGTGAGCGTGACGCTGGCCGACATCGAAGCCGCCGCCATTCGCCTGAAGGGTCAGGCCGTCGAGACACCGCTGATGGAGAGCCCGGCGCTGAACGACAGGCTCGGCCGACGGGTGCTGATCAAGCCCGAGACCCTGCAGCGGGTCGGAGCCTTCAAGTTCCGCGGCGCCTATAACCGCCTGGTCCAGCTCTCGGCCGAAGAGCGGGCGCGCGGCGTCGTGGCCTTCTCCTCCGGCAACCACGCCCAAGGCGTGGCGTTGGCGGCCAGGCTGTTGGGCATGCCGGCCCTGATCGTCATGCCCTCCGACGCGCCCGGCGTGAAGGTCGAAGCGACCCGGGGCTATGGCGCCGAGATCAAGCTGTATGACCGCCTCACCGAGGACCGCGTCGCCATCGCTGACCAGATCGCCGCCGAGCGCGGCTGCGTGGTCGTCCCGGCCTTCGACGATCCGGACATCATCGCGGGCCAGGGCACGGTCGGGCTGGAACTGGTGCGCCAGGCCCAGGCGCTGGGCGTGACCTTCGACGTGGTGACCTGCCCCATCGGCGGCGGTGGCCTGCTGGCGGGCGTCTCCACCGCCGTGAAGGCCCTATCGCCCTCCACCGCCATCATCGGCGTCGAGCCGGCGGGCTTCGACGACACCCTGCGATCCCTGCGGAAGGGCGAACGCGTCACCCTGACGCCCTCCACCCGCTCCCTCTGCGACGCTCTGGAGAGCCCCGCGCCCGGCGCGCTCACCTTCCCGGTGCTGCAGAAGACCGTGGCCGACGTCGCCCTGGTCACCGACGCCGAGGTGGCGAGCGCGATGCGCTACGCTTTCTCAGTGCTGAAGCTGGTGGTCGAGCCCGGCGGCTCGGTGGGCCTCGCCGCCCTGCTGGCCGGCAAGGTCGCCTTCGACGGCGTCACGGGCCTCGTTCTGTCCGGCGGCAATGTCGACCCGGAGCTGTTCGCCAGGGTCCTTCGCGAAGAGGTCTGATCCACTTCGGAAGCGTCGCCCGTCTAGAGCTTGTCCTCTGGAACAGCCGAAGTCGGCGCGGCCTCGCGGGGTGTCGTCAGCTTGGCGAGCTTCGGCTTGAGCCAGTTCTCGAAGTCGTCGACGAACTCGTAGACCACCGGCACCAGCACCAGCGACAGCAGGGTCGAGGTGATCAGGCCCCCGATCACCGCCACCGCCATGGGCTGACGGAATTCCGCGCCCTTCTCCAGGGCGAAGGCGGTGGGCAGCATGCCCGCGGCCATAGCCATGGTGGTCATGACGATGGGCCGCGCCCGCTCGCGGCAGGCTTCGATCAGCGCCTCGCGCTGGGGCATGCCGTCGCGCTCGCGCTCGATGGCGTACTCAACCAGCAGGATGGAGTTCTTGGCCGCCAAACCCAGCAGCATGAGGAAGCCGATCAGCGAGGGGATCGACAGCGATAGGCCGAAAATCAGCAGGCCCATGAACGCCCCGCCCACCGCCAGCGGCAGGGCCGACAGGATGACGATCGGTTTGAAGAACGATTTGAACAGCAGGACCAGCACGCCATAGATCATCGAGACCCCGGCGAAGATCGCCAGGCCGAAGGAGCTGAACAGCTCGGTCATCGCCTCGAGCTGGCCGGTTTCGGCGGGACCGACCCCGGCTGGCAGGTTCTTCATGATCGGCAGCTTCTGGACCGCGGCGTTGGCCTCGCCCAGCTCCACGCCGTTCAGTTCGGCCTGGACGGTGATCTGGCGCTTGCGGTTCAGGCGGTCGATCTTGGCCGGGCCGGCCTGAAACTCCACGTCGGCCACGGCGTCCAGGGTCGTCACCCCGCCGGACCCGGTCGGCACCCGCAACGTCCGGATGCGCTCGATGTCGCCTCGCGCGTCGGCGGGCAGGCGGATGCGGATCGGGATTCGCCGCTCGCCGTCGTTCAGCTTGGCCACATTGGCGTCGATGTCGCCCACCGTGGCGACCCGGGCGATCTGGGCGATGGTCTCCACCGACACCCCCAGGCGCGCGGCCTCGTCGGCGCGGGGCCGGATGACCACCTCGGGACCGGTCGGCGGGGTCGAGGGACGCGGATCGGCGAGTTCGTCTATGGTCCGCATCTGACGCTCGAGTTCCAGGGCCGTGGCCTGCAGAGCCTCGGGGTTCTCGCTGGCCAGGATCTGCTGGAACCCGGCGCCGCCCTGGAAGTCCAAGAAGCCGACGCGGGCGTCGGGGACCGCGCGGAGCTGGTCGCGGACGCGGGCCTTCAACTCATCGCCCGTCACCGAGCGCTTGGTGTTGAGCAGGATGGTGACCGTGCCGTCGCGCAGGTCGCTGCCGCTGCCGGGACCACCTGGGCCGCCCGCAGAGACGGTGGAACCCACCTGGGCGAAGACGCCGGTCACTTCGGGCTGGGCCTGGAAGATCCGGGTGATCTGGCCGACCGTGTCCTCCATGGCCGCGGCGCCGGCGCCGGGCGGACCCTGGATGTTCACATAGAGATAGTCGGGATCGCCGGCCGGCTGGAAGCCCTTGGGCAGCAGCGGCACCAGCATGATCGAGCCGACAAACAGTACCCCGCCGACGATGCTGGCGATGATCCTGTGATCCAGCGCCCATTCCAGGGTGTCGCGGTAGAGACCCTTGAACTCCTTCTGCGGACGCGGATGGGCGATCGGCTTCATCAGATAGGCCGCCATCAGCGGCGTTAGCAGCCGCGCGACCACCAACGAGAAGATCACGGCCACCGAAACCGTGAGCCCGAACTCGCGGAAGAACTGTCCCGCCATGCCCTTCATGAAGGACACCGGCGTGAACACCACGACGATGGCCATGGTGGTGGCCACCACCGCCAGACCAATGGCGTCGGCGCCTTCCATGGCGGCCTGGAACGGCCGCATGCCGCGGGCGACACGTTTCTCGATGTTTTCGATCTCGACGATGGCGTCGTCGACGAGGATCCCGATCACCAGGGTCAGGGCCAGAAGGGTGACCACGTTCAACGAGAACCCGAGCAGGTTCATCACGAAGAAGGTGGGGATCAGAGACACCGGCATTGCGAAGGCGGTGATCATCGTCGAGCGCCAGTCGCGCAGGAAAATGAACACCACCAGGGCGGCCAACAGCATGCCTTCCAACAGGACGTTCTGAGTGGCGTGGAAGCTGGCCCGTGTCTCATCCACCGAGGAGAAGATGCGCGTGAAGGACACGCCCTTGTGGGTCGTCTCCATCTTGGCAAGGGCGGCGACCACGTTGTCGTCGACCGCCACGTCGCTGGAGTCGCGGGTCTTCATGACCTGGAAACCGACCACCGGGCGCCCGTTCAGCCGCGCGAAGCCGCGGACCTCGCCCGAGCCGTCCCCGATCTGGGCGATGTCGGTCAGACGCACATAGCCGCCGCTCGGGGTGGGCACGGTGAGCGCCCGCAGCGCGTCCAGGGTTTCGGATGAGCCAAGCACCCGCAGGGTCTGTTCCCGTCCGCCGATCATCACCCGGCCGCCGGAGGCGTCCAGGTCGACGCTGCGCAGGGCGTTGTTGACCTGGGCGGCGGTCAGGCCACGCGCCGCCAGCTTGTCTGGATCGACGATGACGTTGATCTCGCGGCTGACGCCGCCGACGCGGGCGACCTGCGCCACGCCGTTCTGGGCCTGCAAGGTGCGTGAGACCGAGTCGTCGACGAACCATGAAAGTTGGCTGTCGGACATGCCCTCCGCGGCGACCGCGTAGGTCAGGATCGGCTGGCTGTCCAACTCCACCCGGGTGATCGTCGGCTCGTCGATCTCGCGGGGCAGGACGGCGCGCGCCTGGTCGACCCGGGAGCGGACGTCGTCGGTCTTCTTCTGCAGGTCCTCGCCCAGCTCGAACTCGATGCTGGTGGTGGAGACCCCGTTCGTCACCGTCGAGTAGATATTCTTGACGTTGGAGATGCCCGACATCGCGTCCTCAATGGGACGGGTGATCTGGGTTTCCATCTCGCCGGGGGCGGCCCCGCTCTGGGTCACCGTGACCGCGACCATGGGGAACTGCACGTTCGGGAACTGCTTCACCGGCAGCCCGCCGTAGGAGAAGATCCCGGCCAGAACCATGGCGATGAACAGCACCGCCACGGGGATCGGGTTCTGGATCGCCCAGGCGGATATCCGCGTCCCGCCGCCGTCCGAAGGAGAATGGCCGGAGGTCATCGGGTCGCCGCCTTGCTGGGCGCGGCGGGCGTCGCGGCGGCCTCGGTCGGCCGCACGCGGTCGCCGTCCAGCAGGAAGGCCGCCGCGTTCTGCACGACGCGGGTTCCGACCGGCGGCCCTTGGACCAGGGCCACCAGACCGCCGCCCCGCGCCCCGGCCTTGATGGCCACGCGCTTCACCTTGTTGTCGGAGCCCACGACCATCACGCTGGCGCCATCGGCGTCATAGCGGATCGCGCTCTCCGGGATGGTCAGGCTGACGCCGCCCGCGTCGGCGAACAGGGCGCGGCCGAAGCCGCCCGAGCGAATGTCGCCGCGCACCGGCAGGCGGACCCGGACCGAGCCCAGCTTGGTCTGCGGGTCGATCTGGGGCGAGACCAGACGGATAGCGCCCTGCACGCTGGCGCCGTTGGGCAGGGTGACCATGGCCGGCAACCCGACCCGGACCTTGGCGAGATCATCCTCGGCCAGTTCGGCCTGCAGTTCGATCTGGCCGTCGCGGGCGATGCGGAACCAGGGGGTCGCGCCCCCGGCCGACAGGTCGCCCGGCCGCACGGTGCGCTCCAGCACCACGCCTGAGACCGGGGCGGTGACGGCGAGCTTGCCGGCCCGCGTGGTGGCGTCGCGATAGGCCGCGGCCTGGGCGGTGGCGTTGGCGCGCGCCGCGCGCGCCTGGAACCTGCGTTGGGCGATCTGTTCGTCCGAAAGAATTCCCTGGCCGTCGAGGCCCTTCACACGGGCGGCTTCCTGCTCGGCCTGCTCGGCGTTGACGGCGGCCTGGGCGGCCAGCGCCTTTTGCTGCTCCACCTGGGCGCCGATCAGGGCGCCGTCCAGCTGCGCCAGGGTTTGGCCGGCGCGGACATAGGCGCCTTCCTCCACCAGCACGCGGGCCACGCGATAGCCGGTGACCTCGGCGGTGACGGCGGCTTCCTCGCGGGGGACCAGCACCCCCGAGGCCGTGAGCGCCCCGGTGATGGCGCGTTGCTCGACGCGTACGACCCGCACCGCGCGGGCCTGGGCCGCGGCGTCGGTCTTGGGGGCGGGCTTCTTGCCGCAGGCCGCTAGGCCCAGGACGGCGACCGCGACCGTGACAGCCAGCAGGAGTTTGGATCTCGTCACGTCAGCGCGCCTTCTTGTTGGTGGGGGCGGTCTCAAGCGGCCATCCGCCGCCGAGCGCCTTATAGGTCTGGACGGCGCGGCGCAGGCCCTGGACCTGGGCGCCGGTTTCCTGAGCCCGCACGGCGCGCCAGGATTGTTCGGCGCCCAGCGCCGTCTGCAGATCGGTCAGGCCCGCGGCGTAGCCCTTTCGAGCGGCCTCATAGGCGCGTTCGGCGCGGTCCTCGCCGGCGTCCAGAAGTTCGGCGCGCCGACGGTCGGCGGCGAGTTGGACCATGGCGTTCTCAGCCTCGCCATAGGCCACCTGCACCGCCTTCTCATAGGCGATCGCGGCCTGTTCGACCTTCGCGTCCTGCACCTTCAGCTCGGTCAGCAGGCGCGGGATATCCAGGATGGGAATGGTGACATTGCCGCCCAGGGTCCAGCTCTGGATCGTCGCCGAGTAGCCCGGTTGCTCAGTCTTCTGGACGCCAATTCCCGGCGCCAGCTTGAAGGTCGGCAGGAAGGCCAACCGCGCGTAGTCGCGCCGACCCAGGGACGAGACCAGCATGGCCTCGGCCTGGCGCACGTCGGGGCGCCGGGTCAGCAGCTCGCCGGGCAGGCTCGCGGGGACCTCGGGGATCTCGCCGGCCTGGGCGTCGACCGGCAGGTTCGCGGTCGGCTCGATCCCGCGCCCGACGAGGATCAGCAGCGTGCGGCGCTGCGCCTGAAGCTCGGCCTCAAGACCCTCGGCCTGGGCGCGGGCCTGAGCAAGGTCGCCGGCCACCCGGTCCTCGTCCGAGCGCGAAGCGATGCCCCGTTCGGCGCGGGTCTGGGCGACCTGGGCCAAGCTCTCCTGGATGCGGACGCTTTCGCGGGCGTCGGCCAGTTGGATCGCGAGGCCCCGCGCCTGAAAATAGCTGTCGGCCACGCTGGCCGCGAGGCTGGCGCGCGTGCCCTCATAGTCGAGGCGCGCGGCGGCGATCTCGGCGTTGGCGGCGCGGCGGGCGGCGAACACCCGGCCGAACAGGTCGATCTCCCAGGTCACGTCGAAGGTCGCCGACTGGCTCTCGCTCGACCCGCTGGACGAGAAGCCGGGGATGTTGACCACGGTGCCGTCAACGACTTCGTTCTCGGTCTTCGAGGTCGCGCCCCGGGCATTGCCCTGGGGCAGGAAGGCGGTGAGCGCCCCGGCGCGCTGGGCGCGGGCCTCCTTCAGCCGAGCCGCGGCCGATCGAGCGTCGGGGCTCGCGGCCAGCGCCTGTTCGATCAGGCTGGTAAGTTGCGGGTCGTTGAACGCGACCCACCACGTGTCCAGCGCCGCGGCGCCGGCGGGCGGGCCCGCGGACACTTTGGCCGGCAGCTCGTAGGCGCCGGGCAGGCGCGTGTCGACATCGCGTGTCGAGGCGCAACCCGCGAGCGCGAGGCAGGCCAAGGCCATGTGGCCGGCTGCGAGAGAGGCTGGGCGCATCATTCTTTTCGTCTGTCGGCGACCCGGACATCGCCGGCCGGGAGTTCCCGGCCATGGGGAGGCGCGATCCAAGTCTTTGTATCGGTAGTTCTGTACATAGTACGACGTCGTGACGATTGCAGGCCAGTCACATTAAAAAAGCTTAACCACAGCGGCGACCATGCGTGGTGGCGAGGGCCTAGCCCATAGCACGCCTGGACGCACGCGACTTTGGGTCGGCGCGACCGAGGGCCGGCCACATTGACGACGCGATTGGAGGCGCAAAAGCGCCTTCCGCCGCCGCATCGCCCGATCTAGGGTCCTGCCGCATTTCCCGTCCCCTCTTCGAGTGATCCATGAAACAGTTTCTCCTCGCTGGCGCGTCGGCTTGGGCGATTTTCGCCGGTCAGGCTTTCGCCGCCGATCTCGATCCCGGCAAGATCGCCGGCCATGTGAAGGTCCTGGCCTCGGACGCGTTCGAGGGCCGTGGACCCGCCACGGAGGGCGAGAAGAAGACGGTCGCCTACATCGCCGAGCAGTATAGGGCCGCGGGCCTGCAGCCCGGCGGCGACCTGAAGGACGGCAAGCGCGCCTGGACCCAGGACGTGCCCCTGGCGCGCTTCGAGACCAAGGGCCCCGTCGCCGTCAGCGTCACCAGCGGCGGCGCGACCCAAAGCTGGAAACAGGGCGAGGAGATCGCCATCCGCGCCGCCCAGACGGGCGTGGACCGCGTCACCGTCAAGGACGCCCCCATCGTCTTCGTCGGCTACGGCGTCACCGCGCCCGAGCGCAAGTGGGACGACTTCAAAGGCGTGGACCTGAAGGGCAAGATCGCCCTGGTCCTCGTCAACGACCCCGACTTCGAAGGCGGGGAAGGCGAATTCGGGGGCAAGGCCATGACCTACTATGGCCGCTGGACCTACAAGTACGAGGAGGCCGCGCGCCAGGGCGCGATCGGCTTCTTGGTGATCCACGAAACCGCCGGCGCCTCCTATGGCTGGCCGACGGTCAAGAACTCCAACACCAACGTCATATTCGACATCATCCGCGCCACGCCGACGGAGGCCCACGCCCCCATCGAGGGATGGGTTCAGCTTGATCAGACCAAGGCGCTGTTCAAGGCCGCGGGCCTCGATTTCGAGACGCTGAAGGCCCAGGCCAAGACCCGCGCCTTCAAGCCGGTGGCCCTGACCGGCGCGACGATCTCCATCGACTACGCCGTGGACGCCCAGAAGATCGTCTCCAAGAACGTGGTCGGGCTGATCCCCGGCGCCAAGCGGCCGGACGAGACCCTGATCTACTCGTCCCACTGGGATCACCTGGGCGTCGGGCTGCCGGACGCCAAGGGCGACAAGATCTATAACGGCGCCGTCGACAACGCCGACGGCATCGCCGTCATGATCGAGATCGGACGCGCCTTCGCCCAGGGTGCCAAGCCTGATCGCTCCGTCGTGTTCCTGGCGGTGACCGCCGAGGAGAAGGGTCTGCTCGGCTCCGAATACTACGCCGACGCGCCGCTCTATCCGCTGGGCACGACGGTGGCCAACATCAACATGGACGCCTTGTCCGTCGCCGGCCCGGCCAAGGACTTCGGCTCCTCGGGCAACGCCGCATCCACCCTGCAGGACGACCTGATCGCCGTCGGCAAGGCCAAGGGCCGCTACTACACCCCCGACCCGCGTCCCGAGGCGGGCAGCTTCTTCCGCTCAGACCACTTCTCCTTCGCCAAGCGCGGCGTGCCGGCCATCTCCTTCGGCTCGGGCCGCGACCTGGTGAACGGCGGCAGGGCGGCGGGCGACGCCTACGCCCGCGCCTACACCGCCGACAAGTATCATCAGCCGTCGGACGAAGTGAGCGCTGACTGGAGCTACGAGGGCCTGGTCCTGGACGGAGGACTGATGCTGGACCTGGGCCGCAAGCTCGCCAACTCTACCGATTGGCCGGCCTGGAAAGAGGGCTCGGAGTTCAAGCAGACCCGTGACGCGACCGCGTCCGATCGGAAGTGAGGGGCGAGATGGCTGGCAAGGGCTTGATCAGGGCGGGGATCGGGGGCTGGACCTTCGAACCCTGGCGCGGGGTGTTCTATCCCAAGGGGTTGAAGCACGCCGATGAGCTGAACTACGCCAGTCGCCGCCTGAACACCCTGGAGATCAACTCCACCTACTATTCCAGCCAGAAGCCCGAAACCTTCGCCAAGTGGGCGGCGTCTACTCCGGACGGCTTCGTCTTCTCGGTGAAGGCCTCGCGGTTCGCAACCAACCGCCGCGTCCTCGCCGAGGGTGAGGAGTCGATGCGGAAGTTCCTCACCCAGGGGATCGTCGAGCTGGGCGACCGGCTTGGCCCGATCCTCTGGCAGTTCATGGCGACCAAGAAGTTCGACCCCGACGACTTCCAGAGCTTCCTAGACCTGCTGCCCAAGACCCTCCAGGGCTTGGCCCTGCGCCACGTGGTCGAGGTGCGCCACGCCAGCTTCGCGGTTCCGGCCTTTGTCGAGATGTGCCGCGAACGCAACGTGGCCATCTGCGTCGCCGATCATGAAGTCCACCCGCTGATCCCCGACATCACCGCCGACTTCGTCTATTCGCGGCTGATGACGGGCTCCGACGATATCGAGACGGCCTATCCTGACAGCGAGCTCGACGCCTGGGCCGAGCGCTTCACCGCCTACTCGAAGGGTCAGGTTCCCGGCGATCTGCCGCCTGTGGACCGCACCGGTCCAGCCGAGGGGCCGCGCGACGTGTTCGCCTATGTCATCCACGAGGGAAAAGTTCGCGCGCCCGCCGCCGCCCAGGCGCTGCTAGGCCGCGTGAACAACTAGCCTCGGAACGCAAAACGCCCCCGGCCTGAGCCGGGGGCGCAATGTGCAAGAATACGAAATTCTTGGTGGCGCGAGTTAGGCGCCGCCGGGGAAGCGCATCGGAACCTTCACGGTCCCGGTCTTCGTGCCCATCGGCAGGGCCTCGGCCACGCAAAGCGCCGCCTTGTCGAAACCCTTGCCGGCCTTGTTGTCTTCAAGGACCTTGCAGCCCGAGAGCTTGCCAGCGTCAGCCGTGCACTCGAGCATGACCATGGCCGCATCGCGAGTGTTCGCGTGCTTGGTCAGGCACTTGCTCATGCTGGCTTGGAAGTCTGCCGCGGATGACGCGCCGGCGAACGCCAGGCAAAGGGTGACACCCCCAACGATTTTGATGAAGTTCTTCATGCCCCACTCCTTTCTAGATTACGGACGCAACCCCTCTATGCCGGATTCAGGTTAAAGGAATCTGAGTCGGCGAACTGATTTGAGGTTAATGTTAAGTAAAGAGGGTGCGACATTCTGGCGCCTATGCTCAACGTCTCTATAGGACGCGGGCGCGCGTGACCTCTCGGGAAACCCGGTTTCAGTGACGATTGGTTAGCAACCTCACGGCATGGTGTTTGAAATGCTAATCGTCCTTCTGGGGGATATCGGAAGTGAAGCGCCTTCGGCTTGTGGACCTGCCGCTGATCGTAAAGATCGGTTTCGCACCCGCCTTCGCCCTCGTGATGCTGGCCCTGATGGCCGGCGGCGCGGTGGTGATCCAACGCGGCCAGGCGGCCGACCTTGAACGGGTCGTTCGCACCGACCTGCCCAACACCCTTCGCCTACAGAAGGTCTCGGAGCGGATCACCGCCGTGCACGGTGAGCTCTACTTCCTGTTGACCCACCAGGCGGCGGCGATCGAGACCGACAAGATCGAGGGCAAGAGCCAGGCTCTGCTCGCCGAGGTCGACGCGATCACCAAGGAAGTCCAGGCGATCCAGGCCAACGCGCCCGCCTCCCAGAAGAAGAACTTCGCCGATCTGGTGAAGGCCCTGAAGCAGACCCGCGACGCCCTGGATGTCATCGCGGCGATGATCACCACCGACTTCGGCACGGCCGCCGGCTTCGCCGCGCCGTTCGAGGAAGAATACTCCAACATGACCGGCACCCTGAACAAGATCGTTCAGGCCGGCCAGGCCCAGACCGACGCCAACGCCAAGGCCAGCGAAGACCGCGCCAACACCGCCCAGAGCATGACCTTGATCGCCGCCCTGGCGACCCTGCTGATCGCCGGGACCCTGGCCTGGGCGCTGACCACCATGCTGCGCAAGGACGTCAGGAAGATCGCCAGCGCCACCGAGGCCCTGGCCCGCGGCGACAACGCCATCGATTTGAACGCCCTGGAGCGCAAGGACGAGCTGGGCGCGATCGTTTCGTCGCTGACCATCTTCCGCGACAACCAGTTGCACCTGGAGAAGCTGCGCCAGGAGCACGAGCAGACCGAGGCCGCCGCCGAGACCACCCGCCGCCAAAGCGCCGAGGCCGCCGCGGCCATCGCCGAGGAACAGGCCATGGTCGTCAACTCCCTGGCACAGGCCCTGGACGGCCTGGCCTCCGGCGACCTGACCTTCCGCCTGGAACGCGAATTCCCGGGCGACTACCGCAAGCTGCGCGACGACTTCAACGCCGCCTCAGCCAAGCTGGAAGAGGCCATGCGCGCCATCGCCAGCGCCACGGCGTCCATCCAGTCGGGCGCCGGCGAGATCAGCCACTCGGCCGACGACCTGTCGCGCCGCACCGAACACCAGGCCGCCACGCTGGAAGAGACCGCCGCGGCGCTGGATGAGATCACCGCCACGGTCAACAAGACCTCCGACGGCGCCAGCCACGGCCGCGAGGCCGTCGCGGCGGCCAAGACGGACGCGGAAGAGGGCGGCGTCATCGTCAGCCGCGCCATCGACGCCATGGGTCAGATCGAGGGGTCGGCCAAGCAGATCAGCCAGATCATCGGCGTCATCGACGAGATCGCCTTCCAGACCAACCTGCTGGCGCTCAACGCCGGCGTCGAGGCGGCTCGCGCCGGGGAAGCCGGCCGCGGCTTCGCCGTCGTCGCCTCCGAGGTGCGGGCGCTCGCCCAGCGTTCGGCGGAAGCCGCCAAGGAGATCAAGGCCCTGATCTCGGCCTCGTCCCAGCAGGTCGCCCAAGGGGTGAACCTGGTCGGCGAGACCGGCAAGGCCCTGGAACGCATCGTCCGCCAGGTGGCCGAGATCTCCAACGTGGTCGGCGAGATCGCCGCCTCCGCCAAGGAAGAAGCCCTCGGCCTTGGCCAGGTGAACACCGCCGTCAACCAGATGGACCAGGTCACTCAGCAGAACGCCGCCATGGTCGAGGAATCGACCGCCGCCAGCCGCGTCCTCGCCGACGAAGCCCAGGAACTGGCCCGCCTCGTGGCCCGCTTCAAGGTCAGTGGCGGCCAGGCGGCCCCGGTCGCCCGCCATGCCCCACCGCCGCAACGCAGCCAGGCACCGCAACGCCCGCAAAGCCGTGGGAACACCGCCCTCGCGTCCGCGCCGCATGGCGACGATGACAGCTGGGAAGAGTTTTAGTACCCGAGGAAGAGTAGCTTTGTAGAAGGGGCCGCCGAGAGGCGGCCCCTTTTTCGTCGAGGCCTCCCCGCTTGACCGCCCTAGCGTCAGGCGCGCCGACTTCCTCCAACAGATGGAGGAAGCGCCATGGCCGAACTCACCCACGACGACCTGATGTTCAAGCCCGGCCTGATGACCGGCGAACGGATCCTTATCACCGGCGGCGGCACGGGCCTGGGCAAGGTCATGGCCGAGGCATGCCTGATGCTGGGCGCCGAGGTCTATATCTGCGGCCGCCGCGGCGGGGTGGTCGAGGCCACCGCCAAGGAGCTGATGGCCGCGCACGGCGGAAAATGCGTGGGCCATGCCTGCGACATTCGCGTGCCTGAGGCGATCTCCGAGATGCTGGACAAGGTCTGGGCCGACGGTGGCGCGCTGACCGGCCTGGTCAACAACGCCGCCGGCAACTTCATCAGCCGCACCCAGGATTTGTCGCCGCGGGCCTTCGACGCCATCGCCAACATCGTCTTCCGCGGCTCGTTCTTCATGACGCTCGACTGCGGCAAGCGCTGGATTGCGGAGGGCAAGCACGCCTCGGTGATCTCCATCCTGACCACCTGGGTCTGGAACGGCGGCCCCTACACCGTGCCCTCGGCCATGTCGAAAGCCGGCATCGCCACCATGAGCCAGTCCCTGGCCGTCGAGTGGGGCGGCCACGGCATCCGGCTGAACAATATCGCGCCTGGCCCCTTCCCCACGGAAGGCATGAGCGCGCGGCTCAATCCCGGGCGAAGCGACGAAACCGGCGGCGCCTACTCCGACATGAGCGGCCATCCCATGGGCCGGGTGGGCGAGATGCGGGAGCTAGCCAACCTGGCCGTCTACCTGCTGCATCCGCTGTCGGCCTATGTGAACGGCCAGACCATCGCCATCGACGGCGCGGCGTGGCAGGCCTCGGGCGGCAACTTCTCGGGCCTGCGCGCCTGGGGCGACGCGCAGTGGACCGCCGCCCGTGAAGCGATCTCGGCCACCAACGCCAAGGACCGCGCCGCCCGCACCGTCTGAGGGTCATGGTTAACCAGGTCTTAAGCCGGTCGCCGCCAGGATGACGCAATGCGTCTCCTGCCCTTCCTCCTCAGCCTCGTGGTGCTGGCCGCCGGTCCGGCTGGGGCGCAGCAGGCCCGGCCCGCCGCCGAGCCGCAGTTCCAGGGCGGCCGGATCGTGGTTCCCTCGACCCCGGGGTCGCTGGACGGCCTGACCAAGGAATCCGCCGACGCCCGTCGCGGCGGCGCGAAGATCGAGGCGCCGCAGGCCTGGGCGTCGACCCCGACGCCGCTTCCGCCCATGCTCGCGCCCCTGGCCCGGCCCGTGGCGAGCGACGGCGGGGCGTGCCGGCTGAGCTGCGCGCGCAGCTACTATTTCTGCCTGGCGGGAGACAGCGCCGACGAATGCCCGTCCAGCTGGGGCCAGTGCCGCGCCCGCTGCGACGCGCCCAGCCCGCTGCGCGGCGCGCCGGCGGTCTGATCCCGTCCCACGCGCTAGGCGTTGGCGCGGACGTCATGTCGTGACTACAATGACGCGTGTCACGTTTTCCTTGAGTCCCTGTTTCATGTCCGAAGTCGCCTACCTCCCGTCCGGCAAGCGCGAACTGACCAAGGTCGCCAACCGCCAGGCGATCCTCGATGCGGCCCGTGAAGTGTTCGGCGAGCTGGGCTACGAGACCGTCACCGTGCGCGACATCATCCGGCGGACCGGACTCGCGGCGGGCACCTTCTACAATTACTTCAAGTCCAAGGATGAGGTGTACGTCGCCCTATCCGACGAGGGCGCGCGACAGTTCGCGCCGATCCTGAAGGCTCACCGCGCGCAATCCGCCAATTGGGAAGAGTTCCTCCAGGCGGCCATCAGCGCCTACTTCCTGTTCCTGGCCGATGTACACAAGAACTGGGAGGCTCAGCGGCCCCCCGGCGAGACCCACCCGCACGTCCATGGCGAGACGCCGGAGATGAAGGCGGTGTTCAACGAGGTCCGCGACGCGATCATCGAGGAGATCGCCCGCGGCGGCGCGCCGGCCGCCGACCCGGACTACCTGGCCGTCTCCTGTATCGCCATAGCCCGCGAGGTCGGCGAGAAGATGCTGGCTCGCCGGCCAGTGGACCTGCAGGGCGCCACGGAGTTCGCTGTCGCCATGATCCAAGGTGGGCTCAAGGGCCTGCCCAAGGCGAAGGTCGATGGCTGACCAGAGGGTCCAGCGGTTCCTTGTTCGAACGCTGCTGTCACTTCCCTCGCCGATCCTGCGGCTGATGGCCGGCGGCGGCGTGGTCTACCGCGGCGGCCGCACCCTCGATCCCCGCTTCCAGTTCCTGGCCGCCCAGGCCTCGCGCGGCCCGGCGATGAGCAGCCTGTCGCCTGAGGAGGGCCGTCGCGCAAACACCCAGGGTCTGATCGCGCTGAGCGGCGATCGCGAACCCGGCGTGGCGGTCGATCCGCTGTCGATCCCCGGACCGGCCGGCGCCATTCCCGCCCGCGTCTATCGGCCTGAAAACCAAGACGCCGCCGCCTCCGTCATGGTCTTCGCCCACTTCGGCGGCGGAGTGATCGGCGACCTCGACACCTGCGACGCCTTCTGCACGATCCTGGCCAAGGTCGCCCGGGCCGCCGTGGTGTCGGTGGACTACCGCCTGGCGCCTGAGCATCGCTTCCCCGCAGGGCTGGACGACGTGTTGGCCGCCTACCGCCATGTCCGTGATCATGCTCAGGACTTCGGGGCGCCCGCCGGCCACGCGGCCATCGGCGGCGATTCCATGGGCGGCAATTTCGCCGCCATCCTGTGTCAGGAGATGAAGCGCGCGGGCGAGCCGCAGCCGGCCTTGCAGCTCCTGATCTATCCCTGCGTCGACGTCGCCAGCGAAACCCAGTCGATGACCACCTATGGCGACGCCTTCCCGCTCTCGGCGGCGACCATGGACTGGTTCATGGGCCACTACATGGGACCCGACGCCGACCCCGCCGATCCGACCCTCTCGCCCCTGCGCGCGCCCGACCTCTCAGGCCTTGCGCCGGCGGTGATCGTCACCGCCGGCTTCGATCCCCTGGTCGACCAGGGCGAGGCCTATGCCCGTCTCTTGGCTGACGCGGGGTCGCCCGTGATCTATCGCTGCTACGATAGCCTGGCCCACGCCTTCACCGCCTTCACCGGCGCGGTCCCGGCCGCCGACACCGCCTGCCGCGAAATCGCGGGTCTGGTGCGGGAAGGCCTGGAGGGAAGAATTGCGCGCGCTGATCGTTGAGGAATTGAAACCCGACTACGCCGGCTGCGTGGTCAAGGACATCCCCACCCCCGAGCCGAAGGCCGGCGAGGTGCGGATCAAGGTCCGCGCCGCCGCCGTCAACTTCCCCGACCTGATGCAGACTAGAGGCGAGCACCAGCACAGGCCGCAGGTCCCCTTCATCCCCGGCCTGGAGCTGGCGGGCGAGATCGAAGCCCTGGGCGAGGGTGTCACCGGGTGGAAACTGGGCGACGCGGTGGTCGGCGGCGCGCGGATCGGCGGCTTCTCCGAGTACGCCGTGACCCCCGCCGCGGCCCTGCGCGCCAAGCCCCCCTCGCTCAGCTTCAGCCAGGCGGCGGGCTACGCCGTGGCCTACCTCACCGCCTATGTGGCCTTCGTTCGCCGCGCCCAGGTCGAGGCCGGCGAGTGGGTGCTGGTTCACGGCGCGGCCGGCGGCGTGGGCCTGGCCGCCGTAGATCTCGCCAAGCATCTCGGCTGCAAAGTGATCGCCGCCTCGGCCTCCGACGAGAAGCTGGCCATAATCGAGCGCGATTACGCCCCCGACGCCATCGTCAACGTGACCAAGGGCTTTCGTGAGCGGGTCAAGGAGATCACCGGCGGACGCGGCGCCGACGTGATCTACGACCCCGTGGGCGGCGATGTCTTCGACGAGAGCATCCGCTGCATCGCCTTCAACGGTCGCATCCTCTCCATCGGCTTCACCTCGGGTCGGCTGCCGGTCATGCCGGTCAACATCGCGCTGATCAAAGGTATCTCGCTGATGGGCGTGCGCGCCGGCGAATACGGCCGCCAACTCCCGGAAAAGGGCGCCGAGAACAACGCCGCCATCTGGGACCTCGCCCCCCACATGAAGCCCCGCGTCCACGCGGAATACGCCCTCGACGACTGGCAGGCCGCCTTCGACACGCTGGCCAACCGCACCGTGGTCGGCAAGACTGTCATCCGCCCGGACCTGTAGGCAATGTGGATCAACAGAATCGCCCTTGGACTGGTAGTGGCGTTCGCGGTTGTCGTGCTCGGAATCTGCCTGTTCGCCGACGTGACCGTCCAGGTCGCGTTGCCTCCAGAGCACGCACCACAAGCCGATACGAACTCGCGACTGTTCCTTGCTGGCTGGCTCATAGTTCTATTCTCGGCCGTGATCATCGTAGCCGCGACACTTCTGAAGTGGGCCGTCGGTCTCACGCGCCGGGCCAGGAACCGGAGCCAATGACGGACGAATTTGAGATTAGGCCATGACCATCGAGAACGACGACGACCTGCAGGGTCTGAAGGCCGCCGGGCAACTCGTCGCCCGCACCCTGGAGGCCATGGGCAAGGCCCTGGAACCCGGCATCACCACGCGCGAGCTGGATGACCTGGGCCGCCGTCTTCTGGAGCTGGAGGGCGCTCGCTCGGCGCCGGAGCTCACCTATAATTTCCCCGGCGCGACCTGCATCTCGGTGGGCCCCGATTGCGCCCACGGCATTCCCGACGACCGCAAGGTGGCCGCCGGCGACCTGGTCAATATCGATGTCTCCGCCGAGCTCGGCGGCTATTTCGGCGACACCGGCGCCAGCTTCGCGGTGCCGCCGGTGACAGCCAAGATCGAGCGCCTATGCCGAGACGGCCGCCGCGCCATGTGGAGCGGCATTCGCGCGGTGCGGCCGGGCGGCAAGCTCAACGAGATCGGCAAGGCCATCGAGACCTTCGCCGACCGCCACGGCTATACCCTGGTCCGCAATCTCGGCAGCCACGGCGTTGGGCGCTCGCTGCACGACGACCCGGGCGAGATCCCCACCTGGTACGAACCGCGCGACGCCCGCCGCATCCCCGAAGGCCTGGTGTTCACCATCGAGCCCTTCCTGTCGCTCGGCGCCGACTGGGTGGAGGAAGGCGACGATGGCTGGACCCTCACCCCGCCCGGCCATCAGCCGACGGTGCAGTACGAGCACACCCTGGTCGCCACCCGCCGCGGCCCGGTGATCCTGACGTTGGCCTAGGGGCTACTTCCGCTTCGCCGCGCTGGCGTCCCGCAGCGGCTTGAACTCCGACCCCGCCTTCCAGTTCGGCCAGGCGGTGGAGTTGGCGGTCTCCTTGCCCATGTCGTAGAGCAGGGCCACGTCCTGGGCCGCGCCGCGCAGGTCCCAGTCGGCCCGCCAGACGTCGCAGGTCTTGTGGTAGCAGTTGGCGGTGTAGTCGCTGACCCACTTCTCGCCAGCCTCGCGGCCGCCCGCGATCAGGTCCTGGCCGCCGCCCAATCCCATCAGCAGCAGCACAGGCACGCCGCGCCGCGCGAGGCTGAAATGGTCGGCGCGGTAGAACAGCGCCCGCTCGGGATGGGCGTCCGGGGTCACCGTACGGTTCTGGCGCTTGGCGGCGGCGGCGAGCTGATCCTCCAGCTCGCTCTGGCCGGCCCCGATCAGCACCACGTCCTTGGCCGGGCCCACGGGCTGCAGCACGTCCATCGTCAGGTTGGCCGCCATGGTCTCCAGCGGGACCGTCGGGTGGACGCCGAAGTACTCCGAACCCAGCAGGCCACGCTCCTCGGCGGTCCAGGCGGCGAAGACCAGCGTCCGGTCGGGACGTGGCCCGGCCTTGAAGGCCCGCGCGATCTCCATCACCCCGGCCACGCCAATGGCGTCGTCGAGGGCGCCGGGGCGGTCGGTCTTGCCCGCCGCGTCGGGCGCGCCCAGGCCATAGGCGTCCCAGTGGGCGGAGAACATCACGCTCTCGTCGGGCCGCTTGGCGCCCGTCAGCTTGCCGATCACGTTGCGGCTGATCACCTGGGTGTGGGCCACGGCGTAGTCGGCCGAGAAGGTGGCGCCCTTCAAGGTCACCGGCTTGAATTCCTTGGTCCGCGCCGCGACCTTCTGGGCCTCGAGGTCCAGCCCCGCCTTGGCGAACAGCTCAACGGCGGCCTCACGGGTGAGCCAGCCCTGCAGCAGCAGCTTGTCCTTGGCCGGGTCGGCGCGGACGATGTCGAAGGCCTCGCCGTTCGAGGCGATCACCGTCGACCAGCCATATCCCGCCCCCGGCGCCTCATGGACGATCAGGGCGCCGAGCGCCCCGCGCCGGGCGGCCTCTTCGTACTTGTAGGTCCAGCGCGCGTAGTAGGTCGCCGCCTTGCCGCCGAAGGTCCCGGCCACCGGCTCGCCCGGCTTGGCCTCGAAGTCCGGGTCGCTGATCAGGATGACGGCGATCTTGCCCTTCAGGTCCACGTCCTTGAAGTCATCCCAGCCCCGCTCCGGCGCGGCGACGCCATAGCCGACGAACACCAGCGGCGCGTCCTTGATCGCCACCCTGTCCACCGGCCGCATGGTGGTGACCGAGATATCCTTGGCCCGCACCAAGGGCCGGGCGACCCCGTCTTGGCTGAGCGTGATGGCCGAGGCGCCCGGCAGCTCGAACTTCACCAGGGCCACGTCCTGCGTCCAGGCGCCCTTCTCCCCGGCCGGCTCCAGGCCCAGCGCCGCGAACTCCTTGGTCAGATAGGCGATGGTCTTGGTCTCGCCCGCCGAGCCCGGCCCGCGCCCCTCGAACTCCGGCGACGCCATGACTTTGACGATCGACGAAAGCCGCGCCGGATCGATCGGCCCGGAATCCTGGGCCTGCGCGGCGGTGGCGAAGAGGGCGAGCGTGAGGGCGGTGCGAAGCATGGGTGTCCCCTGAGGCGAGGCGGCGACCCTACAAGACCGCGCCGGTCTCGCCAGCCCTCAAGTCCGCGTCGCGAACTCCGCGTCGCCGGTCGCCGCCACCACCTGGTCGTCGAAGGAGGCATGCGCGGAGGTGTAGAGGTGGGCGTAGAGCCCGCCATTGGCCATCAGGGCGTCATGGGGTCCCTGCTCCAGGATGCGCCCCTGCTGCAGCACCACGATTCGGTCGGCGTCACGGATCGTCGCCAGCCGGTGGGCGATGACCATGCAGGTCCGGCCGGCGAACAGCACCTTCAACGCCTTCTGGATCGCCTGTTCGGTGAAGCTGTCGATATTGGCCGTGGCCTCGTCGAGGATCAGGATCTGCGGGTCGGCCACCAGCGCGCGGGCGAACGAGATCAACTGTCGCTGGCCCATTGAGATGTTGCGGCCCCGCTGGCCCAGCATCGTCTGGTAGCCCTCGGGCAGGCGCATGATGAAGTCATGGGCCGAGACCGCCTTGGCCGCGTCGATCACGTCCTGCGTGGTGGCGCTCTCGGTGTTGTAGCGGATGTTCTGCTCGATCGTGCCGGTGAACAGGAAAGGCTCCTGCAGCACCATGCCGATGGTGGCGCCCAGGCTGTCCAGGGTCACATCGCGTACGTCGTGGCCGCCCACCAGCACCTGGCCCTTGTCGACCTCATAGAAGCGATGGGTCAGCGCGATGAT
>NZ_JANOCX010000311.1:0-6263 GCF_031412415.1 Phenylobacterium sp. | reverse complement strand
GCCGGCGCCCTGGGGTTGACCAGCGCTCTGGCCCTGGCCGACGCCGGGGCCCAGGTCACGGTGTTCGACCCGGCCGATGCGCTCGACAACGCGTCGGGCATCGCCGCCGGCATGCTGGCGCCGGCCTTCGAGAGCCTGCTTGACCCGGCGAGCCCGCCGCAACTCGACCTGTTGCTCCATGCCCGCGATCTGTGGCCTGCCCTGGAAGCGCGGCTCGGCATCGTCGTCGACCGGGCCGGCGCCGTGGCCGTGGGCGAGAACGGCTTTCTGGATCGCGCCGACGTGGGCCTGCGCGCGCTGGGCCTGCATCCCGCCGACCTCCCGCGCCGGGCGCTGGAAGGGCTGGCGCCTGGCCTGGCCGAAACCTGGCGTCGGGGCGTGCTGATCCGAGAGGACTGGCGGATCGAAGCCGGCGTGGCGCTGAGCGCCTTGCGCGCCGCCTGCCAGGCCGCGGGTGTCGTCTTTCGCCAACAGTCGGCGCGGGGGTTCGAGGGCGGTGAGTGGCTGGTGATCGCCACGGGCGCCGCGCGCGACCTCGCAGTCGTCGCGCCGGAACTGTCGGGCCTCACCCCGATCAAGGGCCATATCCTGCGCAGCCAGGCCCAGGCCTATGACGGCATCGTGGTGCGCGGCGAGGGGGTCTATGTGACGGCGGCGCCCGGCGCGATGACCCTCGGAGCCACCATGCAGACAGGCCGCGACGACCGGTTGGTTGAGTCGGCGGAGGTCGCAACGCTGCTGGCCGCGGGCGCGCGACTGTTCCCGCAGGTCGCCGAGGCGCAGATCACCGCCTGCGCCGGCGTGCGGGCGGCCACCGCCGACGGCCTGCCCATGGTCGGGCGCGGCCGCCATCACGGCGTGTTGCTGGCGGTGGGCGCGCGGCGCAACGGCTGGCTGCTGGCGCCCCTGGTCGCCAGGATCATCGTGGACTGCGTGCGTGGAGGCGAGGCTGGACCGCATGCGCAGCGGCTGGACCCGGGGCGATTCGGGGGTCCGGCTGACGCCGTCAGGCGTGCTTGATCACCAGGCCCTGGCCGGTCGGCATCTCGAGGATGTGGTGGCCGCGCGCGCCCAGCCAAGCGGTCTCGGCCAGATGCTGCTTGCCGTAGGAGGCCCAGCCGAAATCGTCGAGCACCAGGACGCCGCCGGGGAGGATGCGGTCCCATAAGACTTCCAGGGCGCCGATTTCGGCCTCGGCGTTGTTGAGGTCCAGATGCATGAAGGCGATCCGCTCAGGCGCGGCCTGCGCCAGGCTGTCGGGCACCCGGCCTTTGGTGATGATCACATTGGGCTCGGGAAAACGGGCGCGGACCTCGTCGTAAAGCGTCGCCGAGTGCGCGGCCATCGCGTGATGCGGCATTGATTCGTCGTGTTCAAAGAGGTCGTACAGGAAGTAGCGACGGCCCGAGATGTCCACCAGGTCGGCCACGGTACGCGCCGAGCTCCCGCGGTAGCAGGCGCATTCGACGAAGTCGCCGTCGAGATGGGCGGCCTGCCGAGCAGCCCAGACCAGGGTCGACAGCCGCCAGACCGTCCCCCGCTCAAGGCCGGTGGTGGTGTTCTTGTTGACCGCGTGGGCGAACGCGTCTTCTCGCAGGAACCCCAGCGCCTTGTCCCAGGTGATCAGGTTATCGCTGGCGAAGACGCCGTGCCGGTACTGAATCTGGTCCAGCATAGCGTCACGGGCAGCGAGGAACTTGTCGCCGTCCAGTAGCCCGAAAAAGGCTCGACCGAGGAAGGAAGGCGGCAGGAGTTTCATGACCCGGCTCTATCATGAGGTCGGGCCGCTGTGTCCAGCCGCCGTCCATGGTTTCCGTTCAGCCATCGACCCCGAACCGCACGGGGATACGCACCTGTCCGCCGTCCACAGGCTGTCCGTCGGCGGTCAGCGGACGCATCCGGAAGTAAGGTGCGAGCCTCAGCGCAGCACGGCCGAATCCCTCGCTGGCGGGGGTTTCGCTGAGCACCTGACAGCCCGCCAGCGTACCCGCCGCACGCACGGTGCAGCTCAACATGGCCAGACCGCCCACCTCCCGACGCAGGGCCGAGTCCGGATAGAACCGGGCGAACTCCCGTGCGCCAGGCTTGGTGAGCCAACTCGGCTGCAGGAAGATGGGCCCGGCGGGCGGCGTGGGGGTCACGGTCGGCGGCGCCAGGATCGGCGGCTCGGGATCGGTCTGGGTCAGCGGCGGTGTCGGGGGAAGCGGGATTGGCGTCGGAGTCGGGACCTCGATGGGTTGGGTCTCGCGCGGCGAGACGGTTGGGCGCTGCGGCGTCGGGATGTCCGCGGCCTTCTTGGGCAGGGTCACGGTGCGGATGTCGAAGATGGGACCTTCCGGCAGCTCGACCACCTCCGGCGGCGTCCAGGTCTTGACCGCCAGATAGACCGCGATCCCGGCGTGAACGGCGATGGACGCGGCGATCGCCATTGTCACCTGTGGCGAACGACGGCGCTTTGATCCGGCTTGGCCCGCGAAAACCGGCAGAGCCTGATGGATGACCATGGAGACCTCCCTTTGTTTTTGTCGTCTCGAAACAAAGGGTCGCGCCGGGATCGTGTCGCGATCTTGACGTAAGGGAAGCTGAATGGTGACGCTTTCGCGCCCGAACGGTGCGCCAACCCGCCGCGGTATGGTTAGCGACGCATTAACCATGTGCGGGCAAACCAGGGACCATGGCCATCCATGGAATCCGGGGCGTCGTCGAAGCCGCGATCCAACGCGCGTCGAATGCGACGGGCGTGGATTTCGGATTTCTCATGGGCACCGCGGCGCGCGAGAGCGGATACAACCCCAAGGCCAAGGCCTCGACCTCTTCCGCGGCGGGCCTGTTCCAGTTCGTAGAGCAGACCTGGCTTTCCACCCTCAAGCAGCACGGCGCCAAGTACGGCTACGCCCGCTACGCCGAGCTGATCCAGAAGGGGCCCGACGGTCGTTTCCGAGTGGCGGGCGCCGAGGCGCGCAAGGCGGTCATGGACCTGCGGATGGATCCGCATGCCGCCTCGCTGATGGCCGGCGAGCTGACCTCCGACCACGCCTCGTATCTCAAGGGCCGCACGGGCAGGACCCCGACGGCGGGCGAGCTCTACGCCGCCCACTTTCTGGGACCGCAGGGCTCCGCGCGGCTGATCGAGGCGATGCGCACCCGGCCCGGCGCCAGCGCCGCGAGCATCTTCCCCGACGCGGCGGGGTCCAATCGCGCGATCTTCTACCGCGATGGCCGCGCGGCCACCGTGGCGGAGGTCTACGCCAACCTGACCAAGACCGGCGGGTCTGGACCCGCGCCCATGAGCCGACCGGCGGCTCCGCAACCCTTGGGCGGTTTCATCCAGTACGCCTCGGCGCGGCAGGGCGAGGTGCAGCGTGATCAAGACGCCTTGGTCGACATCATCCTGCGCGGATCGCAATCGCGCGACGACGCCGGCGCCAGCGTCAGCTCCCGACTGACGGGCTCGATGTTCTCCAGCGAGATGCTGCGGGTGCTCTCCGAGGCCCGCGACAAGTCGAGCTAGACCGCCGCGCCGGCGCTCACCATCGCCTCGATCTGCGCGGGGGAATAGCCGAGCTCGGCGAGAACCTCGTGCGTGTGCTGGCCCAGGCGCGGCGCGGGCGGGCGCCGGTCCGAATCGGCGCCGGGAAAGCGGGCTGGCGCGGCCGGCGAACGGAAGATCCCGCCTTGGCCGTCCTCGACCTCCACGATGGCGCCTGAAGCCTGGACCTGAGGATCGGCCGACACCTCGGCGGGGGTCTGGACCGGCGCCCAAACCAGGTCCGCGCCGTCGAGCCGGGCGGCGATCTCGTCGAAGTCGAGGGCCCCGAAGGCCGCCTCGAACTCGGCGACCAGGGCTTGGCTGTTGGCCTTGCGCAGCTTGCCCGACTTGAAGCGATCGTCGTCGGCCAGATCGGGGCGTCCGCAGGCGGCCGTGATCAGCGCCCAGTCGCCAGATTGTCCGCGCGGATTGAGCACGAACCAGCGTTCGTCGCGGCTCTTGTAGAAGTTGGCCACTGGATCGAAGGGGTCCGACCTTGGCCGGTTGGAGGCGACGCGCCCGAGGACGAGCTGGACCGCCAGGTCGGAGCCGACGGCATAGACGCCGGTGGCCAGTAGCGAGGTCTGCACCAGGCGGCCCACCCCCGTCCGCTCGCGCTCATAGAGTGCGGCCAGGATCGCCGAGACGGTGGCCAGCGATGTGGTGTGATCGCCGACCCCAGTGCGCAGGATGAACGGGTCCTGACCCTTGGGCGTATGCATCCGAGCCACCCCGGCCCGCGACCAGAACGCGGTCACGTCGAAGCCGGGCAGGTGGGCGTCGGGACCCTCCAGCCCGTAGCCGGTCACCACCGCATAGACCAGTCGCGGATTGGTCGCCCGCAGGGTCACGTCGTCCAAACCAGCGCGCTTCAGCGAGGCTGGACGGACATTGGTCAGGAACACGTCGGCCTCCGCCGCCAGCTTGGCGAGCGCGTCGCGGCCTTCCGGCTTGGAGATGTCCAGCACCACGGCGCGCTTGCCACGGTTGTCCATGTCGAAGGTGGGGTTGATCGTGATCTCGCTTTTGGCGTCGGCGAAGGCGTGGCGCATCGGGTCGCCCTGCGGCCGCTCTACCTTGATCACCTGGGCGCCCCAGTCGGCCATGATCCCCGCCGCACCCGGCGCGGCGATGTAGGAGGCGAACTCCACCACCTTCAGACCCTTGAGCACCATGCACGTCCCTCCCAGCTCTTTTCAATCATAGTGACTGCTGGGGGTGGGCGCCTCAAGGGCGTCAGGCGACGACGCGGATCTTCGGCCCTTCGCGTTCGACGGCGATGGCGTCGGCCACCGCGCGGGCCACCGCGCCCACGCTGACCGGTTTACGCAGCACCGCGTCGGCGCCGGCCTGGCTGCACTCCTTCGCCTCGGCCGCGTCGCCGCCGATCACCGCGACGATCGGCACGTGCCGCATCGGGCCTTCCAGCTCGCGGATGGCGGCGATGGTCGCGGGGCCATCCATGTTGGGCATGCGCCCGTCGATCATCAGCAGGTCGAACTCGCAAACCTTGGAGAGGTCCACGGCGCGGCGCCCGTCGATGGCGTGAACGACCTGGTGGCCGAGCTGTTCGATGACCGCGCGCAGCATCGCGGCGTTCAGGGCATCGTCCTCGGCGATCAGCACGCGCAGGCCGTGGCGTTCGACGGCGAGTGGCGTGGCGGGCTCGTTGGCGTCGCCGTCTCGGTCGGGCAGCGCGGTCTGGTCATAGGGCAGTTCCAGCCGGAAGCAGGAACCCACGCCCACGGCGCTGTGGCCGGAAAGCTCGCCGCCCATCAGCCGAGCCAGTTGACGCGAGAGCGAGAGGCCAAGGCCCGCGCCGGAGGTGCCCGCGCTGGTCCGCTCGATCCGGTTGAAAGGCTCGAAGGCGCGCTCCAACTCGTCAAGCGACAGGCCGGGGCCGGTGTCGGCGATCTCGATCGCCAGGCGGCCCGACGGCGCCAGCTCGATCCGCGCCTCGACCCTGCCGCGAACGGTGAACTTCAGGGCGTTGCCCAGCAGGTTGGCGAGGATCTGTCGCACCCGATGGACGTCGGCCACGGCCGCACCGCGCTCGGTCAGGGCGAGTTCCGGCGAAACGTGCAGGTTGATCTCCAGCGCCTTGGCCGAGGCGTTTGGACGGTGAAGCAGGACCAGGTCGCGAAGCAGCCCGACGGCGTCGAAGGGCCGGGTGTCCACGGAGAGCCGGCCGGCCTCGGCGGTTTCGGAGTCTAGCGTGGTGTTCAGGACCGAGATCAGGTCGTTGGCGGCGTCCAGCGCCGCGGCGAGCTGCTCGCGCGACGGGGCCGAACGGCCGTTGTGACCAACGGCGGCGGCCAGCACATGGGCGACGCCCGTCAGGCCGTTGCGGATTTCATGGCTCAAGGTCGCCACCAAGTCGGACTTGGACCGGGCGAGACGATTCGCTGACTCCACCATGCCGGCCCGGTCGGCGATCAACAGTTCACGCTCGACGGCCAGGGCGAACTGGCCGCGCAGGATGCGGTTTAGGATCAAGGCCAGGGCCATGGCGAGCGCCACGGCCCCCCAGGCGATGTTGGCGAGTTCCCGGGTTTCGGGATTGTTGAACAGGAAGAACAAGGGGCCGGCCACCGCGGCCGAGCCGACGATGAGCAGGCTGGGCAGCCAGGGCGCGGCGAAGAAGACGATCACCACGGAGGCCGCCAGAGCGGTCAGCATCAATGGCTCTCGCGCCGGTCCCGCACCGTCGGCGAAGGCCGACATCTGAGCGACG
>NZ_JANOCX010000310.1:0-31490 GCF_031412415.1 Phenylobacterium sp. | reverse complement strand
AGGTTCCTTCGTACGGCGTGGCCGATGCGCGCGTTCTCTGGAATGACGCTCAGGACCGCTACACCCTGATCGGCTTCGTCAAGAACGTGTTCGACGAAGAAGCCTACAACTCGACCAGCTCGACCAACCCGACGGCGATCTTCGACCTGCCGAACCCGGGTTCGGCCGCCGCCGGCACGCTGCGTCAGACCCGTACGGCGATCTCGCGCGGCCTGATCCAGCCCCGGACCTACGGCGTCGAGCTGCAGTACCGCTTTTAGAACGGGCTGAAATCCAGCGATTCGAAGGGCGGCGGGAGCGATCCCGCCGCCTTTTTCGTAGGCCCGTCAGGGGACAGTGCGGCGCTGACGCACAGGCGGAATTTAACATCTCCGCAAGCGCTTAGGTCCATCCTAGGCCCTCGTTACCCCCGGGAACGCCCGCGTTCATGTCCCTGCCCGAGTTCTTCTTCGAGCGCGTCACCAGCGAAATCCATCAGCAGATGGAGGGCGTGCTAGCGCTTGCCGAGCGGCTTTCGCGCCATCCCATGGGTGCGGACGCCCAGGCCTGCGTGGCCGGGGTCGCGGAAGCCGCCTGCACGGTGCGCCAGATTCTGGCCTCGTCGACGGACCTCAAGTCTGCGGCCACCGACGGATTGACCTTCACCCTCGAACCCAAGCGCCTGGCCGATCTCGCCGACGAGATCCATGGCCGCTGGCAGGACCGCGCCCTGGCGGGCGGGGTCACGCTGCTGTTCTCCTACGACGGCGACCCCGACACCAAGGTGCTGATCGACGCCGGTCGCATGGGCCAGGTGTTCGACGCCTTTATCGCCCAGGCCCTGGCCGGCGTTCGCCGTGGGGCGGTTGAGGCCACGCTTCGCGCCGTTCCCGAGGGCGACCAGATGCGCCTCGAAGGCAGCGTCCGCGGCGGGGCCGCGCGGCTGCTGGGCGAACGGGCCCTGGATATCCGCGAGATCGAAGCCCTGTTCGGCCTGGAGACCGCGCTCGGCGTGGCGCTGGGTCGTCAGATCGTCCAGGCCATGAAGGGGGATGTCCGGGTCGACGCCAATGTGGGCGCCGGCGAGACCCTGACCTTCCATATCGTCGCCGACCGCGCGCCGGAAGAGGTGGTGGCGTCCGAAACCCTGGTCCAGCCGGACCGCGCCGCGCACATCCTGGTGGTGGACGACAACGCCACCAACCGCATGGTCGCCGAGACCCTGTGCGAAATGTTCGACTGCACCTCGGAGTCCGCCGTGGACGGCGTGGAGGCCGTCGACGCCGCGCGCTCGGGCCGCTTCGACCTTATCCTGATGGACATCAAGATGCCCCGCATGGATGGGGTTTCCGCCACCCGCGAAATTCGCGCCCTGCCAGGTCTCGCGGGTCGGGTGCCGATCATCGCGCTCACCGCCAACGCCGATCCCGAGGACGCGGCGGGATACCTCAAAGCCGGTATGAACGGGGTGGTCGAAAAGCCGATGAAACCCGAGAATCTGCTGCGCGCGTTGCAGGAAAACCTGGGCGGCGGCGACGCGGTCGCGGCCTAGACGAACAGGGCTAGGCGCGGACCTCCGGTTGAGTCATCGTCGCGCCCGACTCCGGGGAGCCGCGGGCGAATGCCAACCTTCTACGAACGCCACATCCTGCCCCGCTTCCTGACTTGCGCCTGTTCGTCTTCGCCGGTGATGAGGCAGCGGGCCAAGATCGTGCCCCTCGCCTCCGGAAAGGTGCTGGAGCTGGGGATCGGCATGGGTCTGAACCTCGCCCTCTACGACGCCGACAAGGTGGACAGCGTGGCCGGCGTCGACCCGGCGGCCGAACTCCGCGCCCTGGCGCAGGCCGCGCCCCGGGATCCTCGCCTCATTGTCTCGGTGACCGACGGCACGGCCGAGGCGCTGCCCTTCCAGGACGCCAGCTTCGACAGCGTTGTCTGCACCTTCACGCTCTGCTCGGTCCACACTCCGGCCAAGGCGCTGGCCGAAGCCCGGCGCGTGCTGAAGCCCGGCGGCCGTTTCCTGTTCTGCGAACACGGACTGGCCCCCGACGCCGATGTGGCCAAGTGGCAGCGCCGGATCGAGCCGATCTGGAAACGCCTGGCCGGCGGTTGCCACCTGACTCGGCCGGTGGGCGGCGCGATCTCCGCGGCCGGCTTCTCGATGCAGAGCCTGGAAACCTTTTATCTACCTAAGACGCCCAGGATCGCCGGGTGGAGCGAGTGGGGCGTCGCAGTCGCTTGATGTCGAATTTTTCCTGTGATCCCAAAGGGATGCCTCTGCGCGAAAACGCCGCAAGCGGGCAACGTGCATTGTTCGGCGAACACGATCGCCGTATGAACGTGAATGGCCGGGGGGCCATGGACCAAGTGCATGCTTACTGACGCCGCCGCTGCCGCCTCCGACCCGACCAATGACGGAACCGGTGAACCGCAGGCCTATCTCAACGCCTCGGAACGCGGGGTGCTGGTCGGCGCCAAGCAAAGCTACACCATCGCCCAGGCGGGCAATCATCTCATCGGCGGCGAGGCAGGTTGGGGGGGCGTGCTGGGTCAGGGCTTCACCCTCACCTATGGCTTCCGCGCCAACGCGCCGGCCACCATGCCCGACGACACCGGCGGCTTCGAACGCTTCAACACCGCCCAGATCCTCCAGGCTGAACTGGCCCTGGCCGGCTGGTCGGACGCGGGCCGGATCACCTTCGTACGGGTGGGCGCCGGATCGTCAGGCGAAGGCGCCTATTCCGACCAGGCCGCCATGCTGTTCAGCAACTATTCGACCGGCAAGGATTCCGCGAGCGCCTTCGCCTACTATCCAGGGTCGACGAGCAACGCCTCGCGCGCCGGCGACGTCTGGGTGAACATCACCTCGGGCAGCAACGCCTCGCCCACCGTGGGCAACTATGGCGGCATGGTGCTGGTCCATGAGATCGGCCATGCGATCGGGTTGGCGCACCCGGCCGACTACGATTCAGACGGTTCGCCCACCTACGCCGCCGACGCGATCTATTATGAAGACTCCCGCCAGTACACGGTGATGAGCTATTTCAGCGAGAGCAACACCGGCGCCAGCTTTGGCGGCCGGTACTCGGCCGCTCCCCTGCTCGACGACATCTCCGCCATTCAGCAGGAGTACGGCGCCAACATGTCGACCCGCACGGGCGACACGACCTACGGCTTCGGCTCCAACGCCGGGCGACCGTGGTTCGAGGCGACCTCGTCGGCCTCGCGGCCGATCTTCGCCGTCTGGGACGCGGGCGGAAGCGACACGTTCAATTTCAGCGGCTGGTCCAACGCCCAACTCATCGATCTGCGCGCCGGCCACTTCTCCAATGTCGGCGGGCTGACCGGCAACGTGGCCATCGCAGCCAATGTGACGATCGAGAACGCCCAGGGCGGCTCCGGCGCCGACAGCATCACGGGCAACGCCGCCTCCAACCTCCTGGAGGGCAATAGCGGCAACGACGTGGTCTGGTCGGGCGCGGGCAATGACACCATCCAGGGCGGCGCCGGCCTCGACTTCATCCGTGGGGAAGAAGGCGACGACCTGATGTATGGCGGCGCGGCCTTCGACGACATTCACGGCAACATGGGCAGCGACACCGGGTACGGCGGCGACGGCGACGACTGGGTGGTCGGCGGCAAGGACATGGATGTCCTCTATGGCGAAGCCGGCGCCGACGTCATCTACGGCAACATGGCCGACGATTCCTGCTACGGCGGCGACGGCAATGACCTGATCCGCGGCGGCCAGCACAATGACTTTATCGAGGGCGGCGCCGGCGACGACTGGATTTCGGGCGACCGCGAGTCCGACACCATCTGGGGCGGCTCTGGCGCGGACACCTTCCATACCTGGCGCGACGCCGGGTTGGACAGGATCATGGACTTCAGCCGCGCCCAGGGCGACAGCGTTCTGGTGAGCGAAGGCTCGACCTATACGGTGGCCCAGATCGGCGGGGATGTCGTCATCGACATGGGCGGTGGCTCCCAGATGGTCCTGGTCGGCGTCCAGATGTCATCTCTGACCGCCGGCTGGATCGTGTCGACCTAGGGGTCGAACTAGAGCTGGTTGTACTCGCCGCAGCGGCACTTCACGACGACGTCGGCGATGTCGGAACGATCGCGGCTGGTCATGACGACTTCCTCGCAGGCGCCGCACGCGAAGGATGTGCCGGGCTCGCCCTCGCCGAAGATGTGCGGGGATTCCAGGGCCGTGATCACTTCGCGACGCCCTACGAACAGGCTGGGGAAAACTCGCATGGACGTCATGATCATCGGAACTGCCTCATTCTGACCCGTGCCCGGGCTACGCTACTGTGCACCTGCAAAACGCATGTAGCCGACTTTTGCTGCATCGCAATGACACTTTACCGGAGAAGGGGTTCACAAGTTTTCCGGTGCCTGGAAATGCATCAGCGCGCCGTTTTCCGGCTCGGACTTGGAGTTCGCCGCCGAGGTGTAGGACATTGCCACTTCGGGGATGATCGACGCGTCCTCGCACCACGGCTGGAGGCCTAGTGATGGACGGCTCGGCAGACCTCGACACGCTCCGCCAGGGCGTGCGCGCCGTGATGCAGCGTTTCGGCGACGACTACTGGCTGGCGCGCGACGAGGACGGCGAGTTTCCCGTCGCCTTTCATCAGGCCATGGCCGAGGGGGGCTGGCTCGGCGTCACCATGCCTGAGGCGTACGGCGGCTCGGGTCTGGGGGTTACGGAGGCCGCGGTGATGATGCATGAGGTCGCCAGCCACGGCGGCGGCATGACCGCGACCTCGGCGGTGCATATCAACCTGTTCGGGCCGCACCCCATTGTCGTCCACGGCGCGTCCGAGCAGAAGGCGCGCTGGTTGCCGCGGCTGGTGGCGGGCCAGGATCAATGCTGTTTCGGCGTGACCGAGCCGGACGCGGGCCTCAACACCACCCGGATCACCACCTTCGCCGAGAAGGTCGAGGGCGGCTATCTGGTCCGCGGCCAAAAGGTGTGGACCTCGACCGCCCAGGTCGCCAACAAGATCATGCTGTTGACCCGCACCACCCGCTACGAGGACGCTGCGCGTCCGACCGACGGGATCACCCTCTTCTACACCGACCTCGACCGCTCGAAGATCGAGGTGCGTCGCATCCCAAAGATGGGCCGCAAGGCGGTGGACTCCAATGCCATCTTCATCGACGGACTGTTCATCCCCGACGAGGACCGGATCGGGGAGGAGGGCAAGGGCTTCTCCTACATCCTCGACAGCCTGAACCCAGAACGGATCCTGATCGGAGCGGAGGCCATCGGTATCGGTCAGGACGCCCTGCGCCGGGCGTCCAACTACGCTCGCGAGCGGATCGTGTTCGATCGGCCCATAGGCCAGAACCAGGGCGTCCAGCATCCGCTGGCCGAACGCTGGATGTATCTGGAGTCAGCCTGGCTGATGGCGATGCGGGCAGCCGCGCTCTACGACGCCGGCAAGCCCTGCGGCGCGGAGGCCAACAGCGCCAAGTTCCTGGGCGCCCGCGCCGGCCACGACGCCTGCCTGCAAGCCGTGCTCACCCATGGCGGCTTCGGCTACGCCAAGGAATACCATGTCGAGCGCCTGTTGCGGGAGGTGATCATCACCCGCATCGCTCCGATCACCGAGCAACTCATCCTGTCTTTCATCGCCGAGAAGGTGCTGAACCAGCCGAAATCCTACTGAGACCAGTCACCTCGGCAACCGACAAGTCGCCGAACAAACATCTGACAGTCACCAAACCGGAGCCTGACTGACACCGGCCCCCGCTAACTCACCGTCCCGTCCGCTGATTATTCAGCGAAGGGGGACGGTCGATGTTTTCAGCTCTCTATCCGGCATCTCGCCGGGCAACGCGCAAGGCGCTGCTGTTCGCCTTTTGCGCCGGGGTTCCACTGGCGCTCGGAGCGCCCGCCCTCGCCGAAGGTGAGGATGACGCCGCCGTCGCCGAGCTGGTGGTCACCGCCCCGATCCGCGAGAGCCTCGAGAAGTCCCTGGCCGTTCAGCGCGAGGCCGACAATCTGGTCAATGTGATCGCCGCCGACACCATCGGCCGCTTCCCCGACGCCACCGCCGCGGGCGCGCTCTCCCGCCTGCCCGCCGTGGCTGTCCAACGTGATCAGGGCCAGGAGCGCTACATCCAAGTCCGTGGCGCCCCCGCGCGCTGGACGAACGTGGCGTTCGACGGCGTGAATGTCCTGGGCGCCGAGGATCGGGTCTTCCGCTTCGATTCCGTGCCGGCCAGCGTCATTTCGCAACTGGAGCTGAACAAGACGCTCACCCCCGCCATGCCGGCCGAGGCCTTGGCTGGACGGGTGAACATCCGCACCTACTCGCCCCTGGAAAATCCGGGCTTCAAGGTGTCGGCCGACGCCGGCCGCGGCGGCAGCGACCTATCCGATGGACCGGTAGAATCCTACGGCCTGCGCGTCTCGTGGGCCAACGAGACCTTCGGCGTGATGCTGGGCGCCTCTGCGTTTCAGTTCGCCCAAGACACCGACAATTACGAGCCTCGCTTCGACGCCGTTGGGATGCGCGAGGTCCGCTTCGCCAAGTACAAGCTCATCCGCGAGACCAACGCCGTGAACGGCAAGCTGGAGTGGCGGATCAACGACGACAACACGGTGCGCCTGACCGGTCTCTACAGCGAGTTCCTCGATGACGAGGAGCGCAACCAGTACACCTTCAACTTCGCCGGCGGAACGGGAACCCGGACCCCCACCAGCGGCAGCCTGGTCGCCGTTCCGGTCGCCGGACTGTTCGAGAAGGGCGGCTACGCGACGAAGAACAAGATCATCATCGCCCACGGCGATCACAAGGTCGCCGACTGGACGATCGCCTGGGATCTCGGCCACGCGGAATCGACGTTCGAGCAGAACCTGCCGCTGGTCAGCCAAAGCCAGTCCAACCCATTGTTCCGGCCATCCCTGACCTTCACGGCCGGCGAGGCGGGCGTACCGGTCATCACCCTGTTCGACACCGCGCTGAACGCCCAGGGTCAGCGGGTGTTCGGCGCCCAGCGCACCAGCCTGAACCAGCAGGCGTTCGACACCGAGGCCCTGGTGGTCTTCGGCCAGTTCATCGAGCAGAAGGACAACTTCCTCAAGGCCGACATGGGTCGCGAGTGGTCGAGCTTTGGGGCGGAGGCCAAGTTCGAGGCGGGGGTGCAGTATAACGATCGCGGCTTCGACGATCCCGGCAACGTCGCCTATCTGCGGCCCAACGGCACGGCGGGCACGGTCCTGGCGCGCCCCACGGCCGCAGCCTTGAACGTCCCGTGGACCCCGCTGGCCTTCATCACCAGCACCTCGGCGATCGGGAACGTCAACACCGGGTTCCAGGCCAACTTCATCGACAACCCCGCCCTGGGGCGCCAGTACGACGCCCTCGTCGCGGCGCTCGTGGCGGCCAACGCCGCGGGGGGGACCAATCCTGTTCCGCGCTCCGATCCGTCGCTGGCCAACACCGTCGAGGAGAAGGTCCTGGCGGGCTATGTTCAGAACACTTGGCGCTGGGACCGGCACACCCTGCTGGCCGGCGTGCGGATCGAGCGGACGGAAGTGGCCTCCGAGGGCGCAGCCCGTGTCGGCGCGACCCTGACCCCGATCTCGCTCGGAACGGAGGACACCTTCGTCTTCCCGAGCCTTCACTACACCTTCGATCTCAACGACGACGTCAAGCTTCGCGCGGCCTACATCTCAGGCTCGGCGCGTCCGAGCTTCATCGACGCGCGCGCCACCGTCTCGATCAATGACGCGGTGCCCGGCTCGGTCAACGGCGGCAACCCGTTCCTGAAGCCTGAACGCGCGCAGGGCTTCGACTTTTCCGCCGAGTGGTACTTCGCCCCTGCCGCCCTGCTCTCGGCCAACTTCTTCTACCGAGACGTGAAGGACGTGCTGTTCGACGCCACCGACCTGGTCACCGACGACCGGTTCAACTTCAACGGCGTCAATCGCCGCGGCTACACCTACACCACCACGCTGAATGGCGGTGAGGGCGACCTGCAGGGGTTCGAACTGGCCTACTACCATCCCTGGACCTTCCTGCCCGGGCCGCTCTCGGGCCTCGGCTTCCAGGGCAGCCTGACCTTCCTGGACGGCAGCTTCGAGGTGGGCGGCGGGCGCAGCTCCGCCTTCCCCGGCACCTCGGATCGGATCTTCTCCGGCTCGATCTTCTACGAGAAGTACGGCCTATCGCTACGGCTCGGCTATCAGCACCGCACCGAATGGCTGGACGAACTGTCGCCCGGCGCGGCTACCAACGACATCTACTGGGATGCTCAACAACGCGTCGAGTTCTCTGGCCGCTACCAGGTCAACAAGAACATCTCCGTCTATGTGGACGTCAACAACATCACCAATGAACGGGGCCTGCGCTATCAGGGGACCAAGGCCCAGCCTTACGAGCTCGAATACTTCGGCACCCGCTATCTGGCCGGCGTCCGCGCCACCTTCTGATCTCCCCCGGCCGGTTGAGCGTCATCCCCGCGTCTCGCCCGGTCGCTACCTTGGCGTCCCCGTCGCCCAACGGGGACGCCACTCCCTTTCCCAAGGAGTCGATCGTGCGACGCATCGCTGTTCCTGCCATCATCCTGGCGAGCCTGCTGACGGCCGGCGCGGCGGCTGCCCAGACCCTCTCCCACGACACGGTCTCCGCGACCCGGGTCTCGGCCGACAAGGTCCTGATCCGTTGGCAGGCCAAGGGGCCGGTGGACGTGCTCACCGCCGATACGCCCTCGGCGCCGCCCGCGCGCATGCGCAAGGTTTCCGATGACGACCTCGATGGTCAGCACAGTCTCAAGCTAGCGCCCGGTCAGCGGCCCCATGTGCTTTTGCGCGATGAGCGGACGGGCGCGACGATCCGCGTCGCCGAGCGGCTGTTGCCGCTCGCCGGCGGCTCGAACTTCCGCGACCTCGGCGGCTATCCGGCGGCCGGCGGCAAGACCGTGCGCTGGGGCCGGATCTACCGCACCGGCGCCATGCCGAAGCTCGAGGCGGGCGACCGCACGCAGGTGAAGCGTCTGGGCATCACCAGCCTCACAGATCTGCGCTCCGTGGACGAGCGCCAAATGTCGCCGACCGATTGGCGCGCGCTCGGGGTAGGGCGCTACAACGCCGTCGACTATCCGGCCTCGGACCTGTTCGGCGGTCAGGGAATCGCGATCGGCAATCTGTACGAGACTTGGCCCGTCTCGCTGAAGCGTCAGTACCGGCAGATCTTCGAGGGCCTGCTGGCCGGCCAGGGCGCGACCGCCTTCAACTGCTCGGCGGGCCAGGATCGGACCGGCGTGGCGTCGGCCCTTGTGCTCAGCGCTCTCGGCGTGCCCCGCGAAATCATCTATGCCGACTACCACCTCTCCACCGCCTACCGTCGGCCCGAGAACGAGATCGCGAACGTCGACTTCGCCAAGCTGGCGGCGACCAACCCCATGGCCGCCTACATGCACAGCCAGCGAGACCTGCCGCCCGAAGCGCGCAAGCCCAAGCCGCTCATGACCCCCTCCGGCGAGGCCTATCTCGCCGCCACCTTCCGCCGAATCGAACGCGACTACGGCTCGGTCGAACGCTATCTCGATGCGGAGCTGGGGGTCGACAAGGCCGATATCGCCCGGCTGCGGGCGCTCTATCTCGAATAGTCCGGCTCCAGATCCAAGACGACGGCGGCGTGGTCGCTGGCATGCCAGCCATCGGAGTCGGGCATGTCCAGAGCTCTGAACCTCGATGCCACGCGCCATGATCCAGGCTCCTGCAAGACCAAGTGATCGATCGCGCGCGCCAAGATGGGCGGCGTGTCGGATCGCGCGCCGATCAGCGTGGCGAAGTCGACGTTCGACCCGACATTGAGGGTCGCCAGCTCGGGATCTCCAGCGGCGGCGTTGAGGTCGCCGGCGACCAGCAGCCCCTCCGTCCAACCCACCGCCGCCCAGACCAGCGCGGCCCTGAGTTGTCGGCCGCGCACCTCGTCGGCCCCGGCGCCGCGGAGGTGGGTCAGATGCAGGTTGAGCACGCGCAGGAACTGGCCGTCGACCATGACGTCGAGCCGCTGGGCGATGCGGTCGCCGTCCTGGACGAGGCTGGGCAGGGCCAGGGCGTCCTCGGCGAAGGCGGGACGCCGCGACAGCATGGCTAGACCGGACGTGCTTTGAACCATCCCGCCGTCGTGCGACCTCGACTTGGCGCGAGACGGGCGAGCGTGGTGTTCGAGGCCGATGGCCTCCGCGAGAACCTGGGCGGTGTCTCGTCCTGCGCCGACGAAGCATTCCTGCAGGCAGACGACGTCGGGCTCCAGGTCCAGCAAACCGTCGGCCATCAAGGCGAGGCGGCGCTCATACTCGCCCTCGTTCTTCCAGGTATTGAGGGTGACGATACGCAAGGCGCGGTGGCTCAGGCCGCCCGCGCGCCTTCAACCCAGACCCCACGGGTCACCGGCAGGCCGCCGGCCATCCGCACGCGGATCAGGTCGGCGCGGAGCCCTGGCGCGATGGCGCCGCGGTCGTCCAACTGAGCCGCCCGCGCCGGACCGGCCGTCACCAGGGCGACAGCCCGGGCCAGACCCCAGCCGAAGCGCTGGTCCGTGAGCGCGAAGGCGCACTCGATCAGGCTGCGGGGCACATAGTCCGAGGCGAAGGCGTCCAGCAGGTCGGCGCGCGCCAGATCGGCGGCCGGCACATTGCCCGAATAGGATCCGCCGCGGATCAGGTTGGGTCCGCCCATGACGACGACCATCCCCCGCTCGCGGGCGCGCTGGGCGGCCTCAACCGTGACGGGGAATTCGGCCACCGTGGCGCCCAGGTCGGCCGCCTCGTCGATGTGGGCGGCGTCCTCGTCGTCGTGGCTGGCGAGCGGCGTGCGCCCGTCGCGGGCTATGTTGGCCACCAGCTTACGATGCTTGACCGCGTTGCGGCTCTGGCGGTCGCGGATCTCGGCCATGCGGGTGTCGATGGCCTGGTCGCTCATGCCGTTGGCGCTCCAGTTGGCTAGGTGCTTCTCCAGATTGCGGTACTGACGCTGGCCGGGCGTGTGGTCCATCAGGGAGAACAGTGAGGTCAGCGCGTGGCCGGCCAACTGCTCCAGCCGGTCGGGCAGGTCGTCGGCGGGGGTTTCGCAGCGCCAGTGCAGACGATGGTCGCCCTTTAGCATTCCCGCGTTCCGGGCCGCCAGGACGCCATCGACCAGCCGGATCATGTTGTCATGGTTGCGCGCGACCGCCGGATTGAACGAGCCGATGCTCAGGCTGTCGAACACCGTGGTCACCCCAACCGACAGGCAGCAGCCGTCGTGGGTCACCGCCGCGGAGACCGGATTCCAGTCGATGTTGGGGCGGGGAAAGAAGTGCTTCTCGAGATTATCGGTGTGCAGATCGATGACACCAGGCATCAGGACGTCGCCCTCCAGGTCCTCGCCCACGCCGCCCGCGCCACGATCCACCGCGACGATCTTGCCGTCGCGCACCAGGACCGAGCCCAGGAAGACATCATCTTCCGTGACGACCTGGGCGTTCTTGAAGGCGTGTTCCACGGCGGACTCCTTGGGATGGCTCAGTCGCGTTCGGGTTCGGGGAAGTCGATCTCGACCTCGGTCGTGGAGCGGGAAATCCCGTACTCCAGGGGGCGGCCCAGGCCGTCGATGTTGAGATAGCGGTGGACCAGCAGCGGGACGTGGCGCGGCACACGAAGCTGCTCGGCCTCCTGGGCCGTCGGCAGCCGGGCGGAGATGGCCGTTCGCCGGCGCGTATAGTCGGGAATGCCGGAGTCGATCAGCGTCTGGGTAATCGTGCCGCGGGTCCGGTACATGTCGATGAAGGTCGGAAATCGGTCGTGACTGAAATGGTGCTGTGAGAGCCCCGTCGGTTCGTCATCGATGAAGCGACGGCGCTCCAGATAGATCACCGGCTGACCCGCCCGGATGCCGAGCTGGCCCGCCACCTTGGAATCCGCGGGTCGAACCAGCAACTTGATCGTCTCGGTCCGGGGCGTGCGGCCGCGCGCCAGGACCCGCTCTGTGAACCTCGGCCGGCGCTGCAGGCGCATCGGGGCGGCCGGACGTCGAACGAAGCTGCCTCGCCCCTGCGTCGACTCCACGATGCCCTTGTCCTGCAGATCCGACAGGGCGCGGCGCACGGTGTGCCGATTGACCATGAACTCCCGCGACAGTTCGAACTCGGTCGGCAGCTTGTCGCCCGGCGTCAGCTCGCGCGCCAGGATCCGGCGCTCCAGTGACTGTGAGATTTCTCGCCAAAGGGGCATGTCCATCGCCATAGCATGGCTCCTTATCAGTCTTGCGACACGAAACTAGACAAGTTTTACTACTGTCAAAGAAAGTTCACTATCCGTTTGTTGCGACTACATTCGCTCTCACCTATCACTTGACTTAGATGAATACAACATCTTGCTTGGTTGTTGGAGGTGAGTGATGCCGGATCAATCGGTTGTCGAGGCCCCGGCCGAACGGCGGCGCTGGCTGTCGATCCTGGCCAAGGCGCCCGCCGGCGAAGTGTCGGCGGCCTGGGACGACCTGGCTGAACGCCCCGGCTATCGCGCCCTGCGCGCGCCCGAGATCGGCATGGTCCTGGTGCGCGGCCGGATGGGCGGGACGGGTGACGCCTTCAACCTGGGCGAGATGACCGTGACCCGCGCCGCGGTTCGCCTCGACAGCGGCGAGACCGGGATCGGCTACGTCGCCGGCCGCGACCGCCGGCACGCCGAGATCGCGGCTGCGGTGGACGCCATGATGCAGTCGCCGAACCTACGGCCCGCCGTCGAGGGCGCGGTCGTCGCCCGGCTGGCCCGCGCCCAGGACGAACGCCGCGACACCGCCGCGCGCAAGGCCGCCGCCACCAAGGTCGACTTCTTCACCATGGTCCGCACCCGGAGCCCCGCCTGATGTCGCTCGCCCCCGTCCTGGACCTCGCCGAGATCGCTCCGGCCTTCGCCGACCCCACCCGGGAGTCCCAGGCCATCTTCCGCAGGGTGATGGACGCCATGGCGCGGCCGGGCACGATTCAAGACCTGCCGTTCGCCCCGGACGCGCCGGAAGGCCTGGATCGGGCCGCGGGCGCCGTGGCGCTCACCCTGTTCGACTTCGAAACGCCAGTCTGGCTCGCCCCGGCCCTGACCGACGGACCGGCGGAGCGCTGGCTGCGCTTTCACGCGGGCTGCCCACTCACGGCCGAGCCGATGCATGCCGCCTTCGCCCTGGTGACCGATCTCGCCGCCGCACCGCCCCTGTCGGCCTTCAATCCTGGCGACGCCAAGTACCCGGACCGCTCGACCACCTTGGTGATCCAGCTGCCGGCCCTCACCGGCGGCGCTCGAGTGACCCTGCGCGGACCGGGCATCAAGGACGAGGCGAGCCTAACGCTCGCCGGCCTGCCCGAAGGCTTCTGGACTCAGGTCCAGGCCAATCACGAGACCTTCCAGTTCGGCGTGGACCTGATCTTCGTCGCCGGCGACCGGCTGACAGCCCTGCCGCGCTCCACGCGCGTCACCATCACGGGAGACTGAACGATGGCCTACGTAGCGGTAAAGGGCGGCGAGAAGGCGATCACGAACGCCCATCGTTGGCTGGCTGAAGAGCGGCGCGGCGACGTCGCGGTGCCGGAGATCGAGATCGACCAGGTGCGCGAGCAGCTCTCGCTGGCCATCGATCGGGTGATGAGCGAGGGCTCTTGCTACGACCGTGACCTGGCGGCCCTGGCGGTCAAGCAGGCGCGCGGCGATCTGCCTGAGGCCATCTTCCTGATGCGGGCGTACCGCACCACCCTGCCCCGCTTCGGCGCCTCGCTGCCGGTTGAGACGGGCCAGATGGCGGTTCGTCGACGGGTCTCGGCGGCCTTCAAGGACATCCCCGGCGGTCAGGTCCTGGGCCCGACGTTCGACTACACCCACCGCCTGCTGGACTTCGCCCTGGCGGCCAACGGCGAGACCCCGGTCCCGCCGGCCCTGGAGGCCGAGGAGCCCCAGGCCTATCCAATGGCCACCATCGCCTCGGTCTTCGCCCATGAGGACCTTCTGGAAACCGACACCGTCAACGCCGAAGCGGCCGAGCCCTTCGACCTGACCCGTGAGCCCATGGCCTTCCCGGCCGGACGCGATCAACGTCTGCAGGCGCTGGCCCGTGGCGATGAGGGTTTCCTGTTGAGCCTGGCCTATTCGTCGCAACGGGGCTGGGGCTCCACCCACCCGCTCTGCGCCGAGATCCGCCTGGGCGAGGTGGCCGTCGAGTTCATCCCCGATGAACTGGGCTTCCCCATCGAGATCGGCGAGCTGACCTTGACCGAGTGCCAGAT
Source organism: Phenylobacterium sp. (assembly GCF_031412415.1). Lineage (GTDB taxonomy): Bacteria > Pseudomonadota > Alphaproteobacteria > Caulobacterales > Caulobacteraceae > Phenylobacterium. The sequence continues at coordinate 17,229 of NZ_JANOCX010000310.1, read as the reverse complement.
GATCTCCACCGGCGCCGGCGGAGTCGAAAAGGCGCCGCAGTTCACGGCGGGCTACGGCCTGACCTTCGGCCACTGCGAGCGCAAGGCGATGTCCATGGCCATCGTCGACCGCGCCTTGCGCGACGCCGCGGCCGGCGAGGCCAGCGCGCCCTGCCAGGACGAGGAGTTCGTCCTCTACCACTCCGACAATGTGGAGGCCTCGGGCTTCGTGCAGCACCTGAAGCTGCCCCACTACGTCGACTTCCAAGCCGACCTGCAACTGATCCGCCGCCTGCGCCGAGAACACGCCGCGCGCCAGGTCGCGATGAAGGAAGCCGCCGAATGACCCGCGCCAACGAACCCGAGCGCTATTACAACTACGCCTACCTGGACGAGCAGACGAAGCGGATGATCCGTCGCGCGATCCTGAAGGCCCTGGCCATCCCGGGGTACCAGGCGCCCTTCGGCTCGCGGGAGATGCCCGTGCCCTACGGCTGGGGCACCGGCGGCATACAGCTCACGGCGGCGATCATCGGTCCGGACGATGTCTACAAGTGCATCGACCAGGGCGCCGACGACACCACCAACGCCGTGTCGATCCGCCGCTTCTTCGCCCAGGTCGCCGACGTTGCGGTCACCGAGGACACCGCTGAGGCGACCATCATCCAGACCCGGCATCGGATCCCCGAGCAACCGTTGAAGGCCGGCCAGGTGCTGATCTTCCAGGTGCCGCAGCCCGAGCCGCTGCGCGGCCGGGAGCCGCGCGAGACCGAGACGCGGGCCATGCACGCCTATGAGGAATACGGCCTGCAATACGTCTCGCTCTACGAGAGCGTGGCCACCTACGGCCGCATCGCCTCGACCGTCGGCTATCCGACCATGGTCGGCGAGCGCTACCTGATGAGCCCCTCCCCCATCCCTAAGTTCGACAACCCGAAGATGGGGGACAACGAGGCGATCCTGCTGTTCGGCGCTGGGCGTGAGAAGCGCATCTACGCCGTCCCGCCGCACACTTCGGTGCGCAGCCTCGATTTCGAGGACTATCCGTTCGAGACCCAGACCTGGGAGGAGGACTGCGCGCTGTGCGGCGCCACCGACTCCTATCTCGACGAGGTGATCCTCGACGACACCGGCGCGCGGATGTTCGTCTGCTCCGACAGCAACTTCTGCGCCGAGCGCCGCGCCGCGGGCCACGAGGGTCCCATGGCCGGCCACCAGCTCGCCGCGCTTGAGAAGGAACCTGCCTGATGAACGCGATGACCAAGACCATCGCGGGCGACGCGGCCCAGGCCGCTCCGCTGCTGCGGGTCGAGAACCTCACCAAGTGGTACGGCCACGTGGTCGGCTGCCGCGACGTCTCGTTCGAGCTGCGCCCCGGCGAAGTGCTGGGCATCGTCGGCGAGAGCGGTTCGGGCAAGACCACCCTGCTCAACTGCATTTCCGGTCGCCTGCCGCCCTCCTCGGGCCAGGTTGAGTTCGACACATCGCGCTTCGGCCTGACCGACATCTACGGCCTGAACGAACCCGACCGCCGGCGCATGCAGCGCGAGGAATGGGGCTTCGTGCACCAGAACCCCCGCGACGGCCTGCGGATGCGGGTCTCCGGCGGGGCCAACGTCGCCGAACCGTTGATGAACCTGGGCGACCGCAACTACGGCCGGATGCGCAAGGCCACGATCGAGTGGCTGGACCGCGTCGAGCTCGACACCAAACGGATCGACGACAAGCCGCGCAACTTCTCCGGCGGCATGCAGCAGCGCATCCAGGTGGCCCGCAACCTGATCCACGGCCCCCGCCTGGTGTTCATGGACGAGCCGACCGGCGGCCTCGACGTCTCGGTCCAGGCCCGCCTGCTGGACCTGTTGCGCGAGCTGGTCCGCGACCTGGGCCTGGCGGTGATCATCGTCACCCATGACATGGCGGTGGCCCGGCTGATGGCCGATCGGCTGATCGTCATGAAGGGCGGGTTCGTGGTCGAGACCGGCCTCACCGACCAGGTGCTGGACGATCCCCAGCATCCCTACAGCCAGCTCCTCGTCTCCTCCGTCCTGCAGATCTAGGTCACACCATGAGCCAAGAACCCCTGATCGTGGTCGAGGATCTCGCCAAGACCTTCATCCTCCATAACGCCGACGACGCCAGTATTCCTGTGTTCGAGGGCCTGCGGCTCGAGGTCGGCCCCGGCGAATGCGTCGTCTTGGCCGGCGAGTCCGGCGTGGGCAAGTCGACGTTGATGCGTTCGATCTACGGCAACTACCTGCCGACTCAGGGCTCGGTGCGCGTCCGCCACGACGGCGCCTATGTCGACATCACCCGCGCCCTGCCACACCAGGTGCTGGACGTTCGGCGCCGGACGCTGGGCTATGTCAGTCAGTTCCTGCGGGTGATCCCGCGGATCTCCACCCTGCATCTGGTCATGGAGCCCCTGCTGGAAAACGGCGTGGACCCGAAGGAGGCGCAGGAGCGAGCCGAGACCCTGCTGTCAGCCCTGCGCCTGCCCAAGGCCCACTGGGACCTGCCGCCCGCCACCTTTTCGGGCGGGGAGCAGCAGCGGGTGAACATCGCCCGCAGCTTCATCCGCAACTACCCGGTCCTGCTGCTGGATGAGCCGACCGCTTCGTTGGACGCGGCGAACCGCGCGATCGTGGTCGGGCTGATCCAACAGGCGCTGGACGCCGGGGCGGCGATGATCGGCATCTTCCACGACCACGACGTCCGCGACGCGGTGGCCACGCGTCTGTTCACGGTCTCGCAATTTAAGATGGCGGCGTAAGACAATGGAACTGCGCATCTATTCCGACGCTGTTGTCACGTCGGACGGCCAGTTCTCCGCCGAGATCGTGGTTCGCGACGGCCTGATCGTGGCGGTGGACGGCGGGGCCGGCCCCTCGCGCGGGGCGTTTGACTGGAGCGGCGACGTGGTTGTTCCGGGCCTGGTCGACATCCACACCGACAACCTGGAAAAGCACTACCAGCCCCGGCCGGGCGCCTTGTGGGACGCCTACGGCGCGGCCCTGGCGCACGACGGCCAGTGCGCGGCCGCCGGCATCACCACGGTGCTGGACTCGCTCAGCCTGCATGGCCGCAAGGAGGGCCTGGACCGCAAGACCGCGCTCGGCCCGATGATCGGCGGGATGGACCAGGCCCAGGCGGACGGCGCCCTGCGCGCCGAGCACCTGCTGCACCTCCGCTGCGAGGTGACCAATCCCGAACTGCTGTCGCTGCTTGAGCCGCACGCCGACAATCCGCGCCTGAAGCTGCTGTCGGTGATGGATCACACGCCCGGCCAACGGCAGACCTCCGACATCGGCGCGCTACAGGCCCGCATGGTGGCCGCGGGCCGCAACGAGGCGGAGATCGACGAGATGATCGCCCGCCGCCATGCCGGTCGCGATCCTGGCGTGGCTCACGACAACCGCCGCAGCGTGGTGGCCTTCGCCCGCGAATACGGCGTGCCGCTGTGCGCCCACGACGACGCGACCCTCGAACAGGTCGAGGAGGCCCACGCCGACGGCTGCGTCATCGCCGAATTCCCAGTGACCCTGGCCGCCGCCAAGGCCGCCCGGGGATATGGCATGGCGATTTGCATGGGCGGTCCGAACTTCGTGCGCGGATCGTCGCATTCGGGCAATCTGTCGGCTCGGGAGTGCGCCCAGAACGACGTGCTCGACATCCTCGCCTCGGACTATGTGCCGCTCTCCATGCTGCGTTCCGCCTTCATGCTGATCGACGATTTCGGCTGGGCGCCGGAAAAGGCGATGGCGACCGTCGCGGCCGGGCCTGCTCGCAGTCTCGGTCTGACCGATCGCGGCGAGATCGCGTCGGGCCAGCGCGCCGACCTCGTGCGGGTCTCGCGCCGCTCGGGGGGCTGGCCGGTGCCGGTCGAGGTCTGGCGCCAAGGTCTGCGGGTCGCATGAGCCCCCGCTACGCGATCTACTACGCGCCTGCGCCCGACACCGCGCTGTGGCGCAAGGCCAGCGCCTGGCTTGGCCGCGACGCCTATGCCGGGCAGGACTTGACGCGCCCGGCCTTGGCGGAGCTGGACGGCCTAGATCTTCACGCCCTGACAGCCGATCCGCGCGGCTACGGTTTCCATGCGACGCTTAAGGCGCCTTTCGAGCTGACCGCCGGCGTCGCCGAGACCGAGCTGCTGGACTTCGCCGCGCGGTTCGCGGCCGCCCGCGCACCCTTTGAGGTCGCCATCGCCCCGGCCGCCCTGGGGCGTTTCCTGGCCTTCCGCGAGCAGCAGCCTTCGGCGGAGCTCGAGGCCTTGCACAGCGCCTGCGTGCGCGACTTCGACAGGTTCCGCGCGCCGCTCAGCGACTTCGACCTGGCGCGCCGGCGCAAGGCGCAGCTGACATCTGAGCAGGACGCCCGCCTGATCGCCTGGGGCTATCCCTATGTGTTCGAGGATTTCCGGTTCCACATGACCCTGACCGGCCAGATCCGCGACGAGGAGTTGCGCGAGCGGGTGCTGGCGGCTTTGAGCAGCCACTTCGCGGAAGAAGCCGGGCCACATCGGTTCGACGGCGTCGCGGTGTTCAAACAGGCGAACCGCGAGGCGCCGTTCGCCGTTCTACAGCGGTTCGGATTCGAGACGGTGCTCGCTAGCGCCTGATCGCTTCGAGAAGCTGGGCGACTCCGGCGACCACCTCGCCTTCGTTGCGGACCTCCACCACATCGTCGCCCGAGACCTCAACGGCCTCGGCGCGGGCGAGCCGCGCCTTGATCTGCGCCGCGGTCTCGCGGCCGCGCGCCGCCAGGCGTTGGGCGAGGATCGCTGCGTTGGCGGTGATCGACACGACGCGGACCCTGGCGAACCGGGCGCGGGCCTCCTCGACAACCGCGCGCGAGACATTGACCACGACCCGTCGGCCGGCCGCGATCTCGTCCGCGAGACCGGCGGGCACGCCGTAGCCCAGGCCATGGGCCTTCCATGACAGGATATAGCCGCCATTGGCCTGCCGCGCGTCGAAGGCCTCCTGGCTGACCTCGACATGGTCTTCCCCGCCGGCGTCCTGGGCGCGCGTGATCTCGCGACGCGCGAAGACCACGGCCGCGTCGTCTTCAAGGATCGCCTTGGCGCAGTCGAGCAGGGTGTCCTTGCCGGCTCCCGAGGGCCCGACCACCAGGACCAGCAGGCCAGGCTCAGCCATGCTTCTCGACAAAGGCGTCGGCGTCGAGGCGGCGGAAGTCTTCGAGGGCGTCGGCGAGGCGCTCATGGCTCCAATCCCACCAGGCTATCGCCAGAAGACCATCCTGGACCGCCTTGGGGAAGCGTTCTCGGATCGGCTTGGCCGGAACCCCGCCGACGATGGTGAAGGCCGGAACGTCCTTGGAGACCACGGCGCCCGCACCCACGACTGATCCGGTTCCGATGGTCACGCCAGGCAGGACCGTCGCACCGTGGCCGATCCAGACGTCGTGGCCCAAGGTCACGCGATGCGATCGCCGCCACTCGAAGAATTCGTGGTCGTCCTCGGCGCCAAGGTCGTATGAGCGCGCCCGATAGCTGAAGTGATGCTGGGCGGCTTTCCAGGTCGGATGGTTACCGGGATTGATCCGGGCGTCGCGGGCGATCGAACAGAACTTGCCGATCTCGGTGTACGTCGCCGAGGCGTCGTTGACGATGTAGCTGTAGGCGCCCATCGAGACCTCGGAGAAACTGGTCCGCGCGCCGATCCGGGTCCAAGGCCCCAGGATGCAGTCGTGAACCGAGGCGTCCTTGTGGATCACAGGCTGGGCGGGATCGAGCGTCTCCTCGTCCGGAAGCGCGATGTGCCGGTCATAGTAGCGATAGCCGGGTTCGAGCGTGAGCTCGGCGAGACGCAGGCTCATCAGGCGGCTTCCACGACGGCCAGCGGCTCCGGGGTTCGCGCGGCGCGGCCGGCATAGACCCGCTCCAGCACGGCGGGCGTCAGCGCGCTGGGCGGACCGTCGAACACGATGGCGCCCTTGGCCATGGCCACGATGCGCGTGCAGTAGCGCCGGGCGATCTCCAGGCTGTGAAGGTTGACGATCACCGGCACGTTGCGCTCGCGGCAGATCTTCTGCAGCGCGTCCATCACCACCTCGGCGTTGACCGGGTCCAGCGAGGCCACCGGCTCATCGGCCAGCACCAGGTCCGGTTCCTGGAGCATGGCGCGTGCGATGGCCACCCGCTGCTGCTGCCCGCCCGACAGCGTGCCGGCCCGTTGCAGGGCGGCGTGAGCCATGTCCAGGGCGTCCAACTCCAGGATCGCGCGGGCCCGGTCGGCGGCCGGGAAGAACTTGATCAACGACGCCGCCAACGGTCGCTCGGCCACCACCCCCACCAGGACGTTGGTGATGACGTCCAGGCGCGGGCACAGATTGAACTGCTGGAAGATCATCGCGCAGCGTCGCCGCCAGCGCCGCAACGCCCGCCCCTTCAAGCGGCTGACATCCTCGCCGTCCCAGGTGATCTTGCCGTCGGTGGGGTCGCTCAGCCGATTGATCATCCGCAGCAGGGTCGATTTTCCGGCGCCGGATCGGCCGATGATCCCCACCAGTTCGCCGCGTTCGCAGCTGAAGGAAACCTGGTCGACGGCGAGGGTCTCGCCGAAACGCTTGGTGACGCCATGCAGCTCGAGCATCGGACCTCCGGGGCTGATCTCTGCGTGGGAGCCTAGGCCTGCGGCGTGACCCGTCCGTGACGGGCGCGCAAGCCGCCTCCGCATCAGCCGCCGATTTGTCGGCGTTGCGTCGCCGTCACCCAGCGTGACTACAGATGGCTCAGGGAGGCTTTCATGGAGGACCTTGTGGTGATCGGCGCCCTGGCGCTGGACCGGCCTGTGCGGCTCAGCGGACCGCCGCTGCCCGGCGCGCGGCTCAGCGGTCACAGCCTGGGCGGCGTGCTGGCCGGTCGGCTCGGCGGCGGCGGCGCCAATGCGGGGGTGGCCCTGACGCGCGCGGGCCACAAGGTCAGGCTGATCTCCGTCATCGCCGAGGACGCCGACGCCGATGTCGCGCTGGGCCAGGCGCGGTCGGCGGGGCTGGGCACGGCGCTGGTGGTTCGCCGGCCGGGCTTCAGCCGCACCACCCTGATCCTGATCGATCCGGCTGGAGAGCGCCTGGTGCTGGGGTTGGACATGGGCCTTGTTCCGCCGTCGCCGATCCCGCCGCCGTCCGCCGATGTTGGTTTCCAGGGCCTGTATGTACGCGCGGCCTATCCCGGCGCCGAGACCTGGGCGCAAGCCTGCCTTGGGCCGGTTGTCGCCCACTGGCCTTGCGGCGGCTTCGCCGGCCCATGCGATGTCCTGATCGCCTCCGCCGACGACTGCGACGAAGCTGTCCGCGCCGCGCCCTTCGCCGCCGGACGCGCCCAGGTCGGCGAACGGCTGGCCTGGATGGTGATGACCCACGGCGCCGGTGAGGTCGTGGCCCATGGTCCGAACGATCAAATCCGCGTCCTGCCGTCCCCGGCCAAGGTGGTCGACGCCACCGGCGCCGGGGACACCTTCGCCGCCGGCCTTCTGGACGCCCTCGTCGCCGGGGCGGGCATCGAGGCGGCCCTGAGCGCGGCCTGCGCCTGGGGCGCGATCGCGGTGGGTCTCGATAGTTCGGCGCCGTTGGCCGGCGACTTCCCTGCCTTCAGGCCAGGCTCGCCCTGAGGCGCTGGGAGACAGTGTCCAGCGCGGCGACACACAGCATGTAGAGCCCGACGATGAACACCACCTCGTCGAAGGCGAAGATGCGGATCCGCTCTTCCAACTCGAAGCCGATGCCGCCGGCGCCGACAATGCCCAGCACGGCGGCGTTGCGGAAATTGCTCTCCAGGAAGAACAGGCACTGGCTGGCCATGACCGGCGTCACCTGGGGCGCCAAGCCATAGCGCAGTTCCATCAGCGGGGAGACACCGGCGGAGCGGACACCGTCGATCGGCCGATCGTCGCCATTCTCGATGGCCTCGGAGAACAGCTTGGCGAGGCTGGGGATGTCAGCCAGGGCGAGCGCGATCACCCCGCCAAAGGGACCCAGGCCGAACGCCGAGACCAGGATCAGCGCCCACACCAGAGCCGGGACGCCGCGGAACCAGTCCAGCGCCCGCCGGAACGCGAAGTGCAGCACCGGCTGGCCCACCACCGTCTTGGCGCCCAGCACGCCGAGCGGGAGGGCGGCCAAGGCCGCCAGGACCGTTCCGGCGAAGGCCATGGCGAAGGTCTCGGCCAGGGCCTTGACGATGCGCAGCAGGTCCCCCCCGTCCGACGGCGGAAATGCGCCCTCGGCGAACTTCGCCAGCTTGTCGAGTCCGGCGAACAGGGCGTCGGGCGCGAGCTGGAGGTCGACGCACATGGCCACGAAGGCCGCCAGGCCGGCGGCGATCAGCCCGCCCTGAACGAGACGTCCCCGCGGCCGAAGCGCGCCCGGCGCCGCGGCCAAGGCACGCTGATAGGCTTCGTCTCTCATTTCGCGCCGTCCAGTCCGATCAAGCGATGGCGGATCGCCTCGGAGCTCAGGTCGATGACGAAGATCATGCAGACGATCAGCAGCAGGATCGCCAGGTAGGTGTCGAACTCGGTGTAGGTGATGGCCCGCTGCAGCTCTAGGCCGATGCCGCCCGCGCCGACGATGCCCAGGGCCGCGGCCCCGGCCAGGTTCCCCTCCAGGCGGATCAGCACGTAGGAGGCGTAGTTGGGCAGCACCTGGGGGATGACGCCGTATCGGATGCGGCTCAAGGGGCCGACGCCCGCCGCGGCCATGGCCTCAAGCTGATGGGGATCGACCTCCTCGTTGATCTCCGAGAACAGCTTGCCCAGGCTTCCGAGGGTGGAGATCGCCAGGGTGATGACGCCGGCCAGCGGGCCGACGCCGAAGGCCGCCACCAGAATCAGCGCCAAAATCAGGTCCGGCAGTGTGCGAATGGCCTCCAGCGTCCGTCGGACCACGAACCGCACGGCGGGAAAAGGCATCAGGTTTCGCGCGCAGAGGAAGGCGGCGACCAGGCCGCCGATGGCGCCCAGGACGGTGGCGACGATGGCCATCTCGACGGTCTGCCAGCCCAGCTTGAGCCAGACCGGCAGGTCGTAGAACCACCAGGCGAGCGAGCCCTTGGTCCGGCTGTCGGCGGTGAGCGCGTCGGCCTTGAGGTCCGGGATCATCCGCGCCAGGAAGTCGGCCACCCGGCCAAGCGGGTCGCCGCCGATGTCGGACGAGAAGAACTGGCTGCGCTGGAACGAAACCAGGAGGATCGCCGAGAAGATCAGCAAACCGGCCAAGGCCCGCAGCCGCTGGCGGCGCAGGGTGCGCCGGCGCAGGGTCTCGAACGACTCGACGGCGGAACTCACGGCGTCGCCACCAGGGCTTGGGCCTCGGTAGGCTCGAACTCCGCGGCCTTGGGCGACCAGGCCGAGGCCCAGGCGAAGGCGGTGGCGTTCTCCAGATGCAGCGGCATGTGGATCCCGATCAGCCGGTAGCGGGTGTCCAGCGGCATGTCCTGACGCACGACGATCGCCTGGGACGCCTGGGGCCGGATTCGAGCCAGGACCCTGAGATCAGTGCAGGGTTTGGCCTTCTTCACCGCCACCTTGGGGCACAGGCGCTGCCAGGCCGCGGCGTGCAAGGCCATGGCCTGCGCCTGACCTGCGCGCAGAACGGCCGCGGCGGCCTCGCCGTCGGCCTCGACCCGTTCCTGGCCGAAGAACCCGGTCGTCGCGCCACGGTCGGCCATGGCTTGACGCGGCACGGCCAGGGCGGCGGGCGTGGCGCCGCCAAGCACCAGGGTCTTGCCGCGCAGATCGACCAGGCTTCGAGCGGGGCTTGTGGCGGGGACCGCGAGCACGATCACGATACGGTTCAGACCACCCTGTGGGCGCAGGGTGAGGATTGCGCGGGCCGTGCCGCTGACCGGCGCGAACGCGGCGCGGTCGAGAACGGCGAGATCGAGTTTGCCCGCGGCCAGCGCCGTGGCGGCCTCCGCGGCGCTGGCGACCGGACACCGTTGGACGACCGTCCCGAGGCGCTTGGCGAGGTGGTCGTAATAGGCCTTCTCCCCGGCGGGACTGGCCGCGCCGAGCGCCGCGCAGGGTCCGGCCTTGGGTGAGATCGCCGCGATGCGCAGCGGCTCGGCGGCCGCGGCGCCGGTGGCGGTCAGCAGGGCGGCGGCAAGGCCCGCGACAAGCGAACGCTTCATGGCCGGCCCCCCTGGCCGCGCCGCTGCGCGAGATCGGCGGCGCGCAGGGCGATGATGTCCTTGTAGTGGTCGCGGTTGACCGATGTGTAGGCGGAGCCGTCGAGCTGGCCGAGCTCCGGCCAAAGGTCGGGTTCGTCGTAGGGCAAGGCGCCCATGGCGCCCCGCACCAGGTCGATCATCGGCTGAGGCCGGTCGGTGCGGACCACGAAGGCTTCGCTGGGGATCGGCCCCGCGGTCCAGATGATGCGGAAATCCTCGACTTCCACCAGTCCGCGCCGCGCCATCGTGTGTAGCGCGCCTCGGCTGAAGCCGTGCTCCGGATCGCCGCCGCTGGCCTGCAGGATCGCCGCGTCGAACTGGCCGTTGGCCAACGACATCACCGCCTGGGTATGGCCGCCCGCGAACCCAGTCTTGCCGAAATAGGTGTCGGGATCGATCCCCTGCTCCCGAAGCTTGGCGCGGGGCACGAGATAGCCCGAGGTCGAGTTGAAATCGACATAGGCCAGGCTGCGACCCTTCAGGTCGGCGACAGAACGGTAGGGACTGTCGGCGCGGACCACGATGGAGGAGTAGTATCCCGTCCCACCCTCGGCCTGTCGCAGACTGAGGATCGGCGCCACCAGTTCGCCGACCTGGGCGTCGACATTGGCGTAGGAACCACCCGCCATCTGGGCCAGGTCGACCTGGCCCGACGAGAGAGCCTGGATCACGCCGTTGTAGTCCGAGCTCTCGTACAGCTTGACCGGCAGACCCAGCGCCTTGGCGAGGTGGGCCTGATAGACGCCCCGGCGCCGCACGATCATGGGATCGTCGTTGCTGCCGCTGACCGCCATGCGGACTTCCTTGATGCCGCTGCGCCAATCGCCGGTCGCCGCGGCGTCCGGCTTCTGACCGCAGCTGGCCAGGAGCGTGGCGATGGTCGCCGAAAGCGCGCAGAGCCAGGCTGATCGTCGCATCGCGCACCATCACTTCGCGCCGTCGGGAACAAGGCGCTGACGGCGTTATCGATGCCGCCGCGCCGTGTCGCGCCCGTGACGCGGACATGACGGTTTTTCCCAAGATCGGCGACTTGTCGCAGATCGAATGAGTGCGTCCCGCCGTGGCCCCCGGCGCCCGCGATCAGCCAAGCCCCTCGGCCAGGGCGGCCGCGTTGCCCGCGATCAAGACGTGGATCGTCTTCGACGCGGGCCAGATCGTCGCCCGCGCGCCCAGGGCGTCCAGGCCCGTCACATTGACCTGCCCCGGATCCTCGACGTCCACCCACAGCCGCGAACCTGACCCGCCCGACCGTGCGATGTTGCCGGAACCGCCGAGCGCGGCGCGCCAGGCCATCGCCTCGGCGGCCAGGGGCGGCGGTGCGGCCTGCGCCGCCTGGCGCATCTCACCGGCGATCTGGTCGGCGAGCGGACCCAGAACCACCTGCAGCGCGCGTTCGGAGGGTCTCACCAGCCCCCGCGCGCCCAGGCGCCTCAGCGCGGCTTCATCGACAGCTTGGGGGTCCTGCAGCACCAGGCGAAGACGCGTGGTGCAGGCGTCGATGCCGATCAGGTTCGCGGCGCCGCCGAGCGCCTGGACGAAGTCGCCGCCCCGATCGCCCAGGCTGACGGGCGCCGCGCGCTCGGCGGCCGGATCGAGCGCGTCCCGTCCCGGGGTCTTGAGGTCGAAGCGCAGGATCGCCCAGCGGAAGAGGCCGTAGTAGAGGGCGAAATAGGCCAGGCCCACCGGCAGCAGCAGCCAGGGTCGCGTAGCCCTGTTGAAGTTCAGGACATAGTCGAACAGGCCCGCCGAGAAGCCGAAGCCCAGCTTCACCTCCAGCAGGCTCATGACGATGAAGGACAGGCCCGTCAGCAGGGCGTGGATCACATAGAGCGCCGGCGCCAGGAACATGAAGGTGAACTCGATCGGCTCGGTCACGCCGGTCAGGAAGGTGGTCAGCGCCATGGAGCCCAGCATCCCACCCACCGCCTTGCGCCGCGCCGCCGGCGCGGCGTGGTACATGGCCAGGCAGGCCGCCGGCAGTCCGAACATCAGCACCGGGAAGAAGCCCGCCATGAAGGCGCCGGCCGAAGGGTCGCCCGCGAAGAAGCGATTGAGGTCGCCGGTCGCCCCGCCGAAGTCGCCCACGATGAACCAGGCGATGTTGTTGAGGATGTGGTGCAGGCCGGTGACGATGAGCGCGCGGTTCAGCACCCCGTAGATGAAGAGCCCGAGTTCGCCCGAGCCGATGATGACGCGGCTGGCGGCGTCCATCCCCGAGTTCACCGCCTCATAGCTGAACCCCACGAAGCCGGCGAGGCCTAGGCCCGCGAAGCCCGCGACGATCGGCACGAACCTGCGTCCGCCGAAGAAGGCGAGGTATTCCGGCAGTTTGATGTTGGAGAAACGGTTGTAGAACTGCCCGCCGATCACGCCGGACACGATGCCGATCGGCACCGCCATCTTGGCGATCGCCTTTTCCTTGAAGGCGGCCGTGGCCAGACCGGCGGCGTCGCCCACCATGCCCTTCAATGCCTCGGGCGGGACGTGCAGCAGGGTCTGGGCGCCGTGGGTGGCGATCAGGAAACAGACCACGCCGGCCAGCCCCGCCGCGCCGTTGTTGTCGCGGGCCAGGCCGACCGCCACCCCGGCGGCGAACAGCAGGCCGAGATTGGCGAAGATCGCCTCGCCGGCCGCCGCCACGAAGGCGATGTTCAGCAGGTCGGGCTGACCCAGGCGCAGGAGCAGACCCGCCACCGGCAGGACCGCGATCGGCAGCATCAGGGCGCGGCCCAGGGACTGCAGGCTTTCGAGGGGCGAAACCATCTCAGGCGCCTCCGGTCAGGAAGGTGTTGGAAAGCGCCCGCACCGCCAGGGGCGAGTCCTGGGCCAGCGCCTCTGCGGCGAGCTTGCGGCAGACGCCGGGGGCGAGCGTGCGGATCATCGACTTGACCTCGGCGATGGCGGCGCGGGGCATGGAAAGCTCGCTGACCCCCAGGCCGATCAGGATCGGGGCGGCGGCCACGTCGCCGGCCAGGCCGCCGCAGACGCCGGTCCAGAGCGCGTGCTTGCGCCCGCCCTCCACCGTCGCCGCGATCAGCCGCAGCACGGCCGGATGCAGGGCGTCGACTTCGGCGGCCAGCTCGGGATTCCCCCGGTCCATGGCCAATGTGTACTGGGTGAGATCGTTGGTCCCCACCGAGAGGAAATCGGCCTCGCCCGCCAACTGGTCGGCGATCATCGCCGCCGCCGGGGTCTCGATCATCACGCCCAGGTCGACCCGGCCCTCGAAGGCGACGTCGCGGCGGGCCTCGTCCAGCGCCGCGCGGACGGCCTTCAACTCGGCCAGGCTGGCCACCATGGGCGCCATGATCTTGGCGCCCGGGGCGCCGCGCAGGATGGCGCGAAGTTGGGTCCGCAACAGTTGCGGCCGGCGCAGCAGCACGCGCACCCCACGGACCCCGAGCGCCGGATTCTCCTCCGCCGCGATGGGGAGGTAGGCGGCAGACTTGTCGCCACCGACGTCCAACAACCGCACGATGAGCGGACGGCCTTCCAGGGCCTCGGCGATGGCCCGGTACTGGGCGGCCTGTTCGTCCTCGTCGGGGGCGGTCTCTCGGCCCAGGAACAGGAACTCGGTGCGCAGCAGGCCGCAGCCCTCCGCCCCGGCGGCGAGCGCGCCCTGGGCGTCTTCCAGGGAGCCCAGGTTGGCGAACACCTCGAGCCGCGTGCCGTCGGCCATCCGGCAGTCCTCGCGCGCCGTGGCGCGCGCCGCGGCGCGGCGTTCGTGGCGGACGGCCAGCGCGGTCTGGGCGGCTTCGAGGGCCGCGGCGGTCGGCGCCGCCTGTAACGAGCCCGCGTCGGCGTCGAGGATCAGGCAGGTCCCATCGCGGATCGCGGCCACTCCCGGCCCCGCCGCAACCAGACAGGGCACCCCCATGGCGGCCGCCAGGATCGCCACATGGCTGGTGGGACCACCCTTGGCGGTGCAGATTCCGGCCAGGCGCGAGGCGTCCAGCGCCATGAGTTGGGAAGGCAGCAGTTCCTCGGCCAACAGGATGGATCCGGACGGCAAGTCCGGGGCGCGGTCCTCCTCCCCGGTCAGGGCCTGAAGCACGCGCCGCTCCAGGTCGATCAGGTCGTCGACCCGCTCGGCCATGCGGGGATCGCGCAGGCCGCGCAGGGCCTCCACATAGTCGCCGACCGCCGCCTTCCAGGCGAAGCCGGCGCTCTTGCCCTCGGCGATCCGCCGGTGCGCCTGGCCGGTCAGTTCCGGGTCCTCGAGGAAGGCCGCGTGGGCGCCCAGGATCGAGCGGCGCGCCTTGTCGCCCTCGCCGGCCATGACGGCGATCCGCGCCTGAACCTCGGCGAGCGCCGCCGCCAGGGCGGCGTCCTCCCGCGCCGCGCCGGCGCCGGCCTCGACCACGGCGATCTCGGCGCGAAACAGCCGCACGGCCTTGCCCACCGCCAGGCCGGGCGCGGCCATCACGCCGCGAAGTTGGCCAGGATTCGCCAGGACGGTCGCCGCCGCCTCGGACGGCGCGGCCGCGACCGGCGCGCCCTCCCCCATGCCACCCTCGATCAGGGCGGCCACGGCCGCGACCGCCGCATGGGCCTGGTCGCCGGTGGCTGAGAGCAGGACGGCGTCGCCGTGACGCAGGCCCAGGGTCATCAGCCCCACCGGGCTCTTGGCGTTGGCCCGCCGGCTGACGGTGGCCAGCGAGATCTCCGCCGGAAATGACTTGGCCATCTCCGCCACGCGAGCGGCCGGACGGGCATGCATGCCGTGAAGCATCGGGATGACCAGGCGTCGCTCGACGGTGGGTCCGGCCAGCGGGCCGGCCTCGCTGGCGATGGCCTCACCGCGGGTCAGTTCGATCAGCCGCTCGCCCGCCGCGACCATGCGACCGGCCTGGCCCAGGGCGATCGTGTGGCCGGCCGGGTCGATGATCACCATGGGCGAGATCAGGCTCTTGGCCCGTCGCGCCAGGCGATCGAGGTCGAAACCGATCAGGCGCTGGCCGGTCCTCACGGCCTGGCCGTCGGCCACATGAACCTCGAACCCCTCGCCGTTCAGGGCGACGGTCTCCAGCCCGACGTGGATCAGGATCTCGACGCCGCCGGCGGTCCGCAGGGTGACGGCGTGGCGCGCGGCATGGACGGAGATCACCGCGGCGTCGCAGGGCGCGCAGACCACGCCCTCGGTCGGTTCGATGGCCAGGCCGTCGCCCAGCATCCGCTCGGCGAAGACCGGGTCAGGGACCTCGTCCAGGGCGGCGACCCAGCCGGCCAGGGGCGAGAGAAGGACGAGATCAGCGGCCACGGTGAGCCTCCGCGACCAGGGTGACGCGGTCCAGCGCCCACATCGGCGCCACCGTCTTCTGGGTGAAGGTGAAGCACAGGTCGCTCGGACCGGCCTCCCCCTTGATCTCGCCGGTCAGGACGGTCACGCCTTGCGACCCCGCCGCCGGAGCCAGCGGCAGGACCGCGACCACCGCCCCATGGCAAGAGCCCTGTCGCACCTCCAGTTCGCCTTGCGGCGTGGCCGGCGGGCGGAAGGCGATCTTCTCGATGTCCTTGCCGATCTGGAAGTTGAACGGGAGCTGGCCCACGGCGACCTCGATGGTGGAAACGCCGGTCAAGTCCGCGCCCTCGTAGATCCAGCAGGGCGCCATCAGATCGATCAGGAACGTCGCACGCTCGCCGCGCACGGGGGCGTCGTCCTCCAGGTTCAGCAGGATGCCCGCGCCGCAGGATCTCAGCTCCTGACTCTTCCGTGTGCGGATCGAACGAGCGTCAACCTTGATCTCCGACACCAGCGCCAGCGCCTGGCCCGCGCGATAGGCTTGGGCGCGGACGGTGGCGCCCAGCTTCGCCTCCAGCGGCGCGCCATAGACCGGTGAGGCCGGCGTTGGGGTCGAGCCGTCCAGCGTGTAACGGATTTCGCCCACCTCCTCGGCGCCCAGCAGCGCCAGCCGGGCGCCGTCGCCGGACGGCGCGCCCAGGCCCCGAACCTTGAGCGGGGTCTCGTCATAGGCCTGGCCCAGCGCACGGTAGCGCGCGAGCTGCGACGGCAAGCGGTCGGCGAACCGGGCCCAGTCGCGCCGGTCGGCCGGAGACCAGGCCATTTCCGCGAGCGCCGCGGCGCGGGGGAACAGCATCCTGGCGGACCGCTCTTCGGTGCGGGCGTGCTCGGTCCAAAGGTTGGCCTGGACCCCCAGGAGGTGGTGGCGCTCGTCCTCGTCCAGCGCGGCGGGCATGGGATTGAAGTCGTAGACCTGCTTCAGGGTCACCACCGCGCCGCGCCCTGGCGGTTCATCCGGCGAAGTGCTCTGGCGATTGTTGAAATAGAGCGTTGGATCCGGCGAGAGGATGGCGTCGTGCCCCAGCTTGGCGGCGATGATCGCCCCGTCGACGCCGCGCCAGGAGGTGATCGTGGCGGTCTTGGCCACGCCGCCCTCCAGGATCTCGTCCCAGCCGATCAGGCGGCGGCCGCGAGCCTTCAGGGCTTGTTCGATCCGCGAGATGAACCAGCCTTGAAGCTGGGTCTCGCTGGCGATGTGCAGAGCCTTCATCCGCGCCTGGACGCCAGGATTGGATTTCCACTGGTCCTTCACCGCCTCATCGCCGCCCACATGGATGTAGCGGCTGGGGAACAGCTCGATGACCTCGGCCAGGACGTCTTCCAGGAAGGCGAAGGTCGGCTCTTCCACATTGTAGAGATAGGGGAAGACCCCCCAATCGCCGGAGATGTTCTCGGAGGGCGGGGGCGCGGAACCCAGGCTGGGGTAGGCCAGGATCGGCGCCAGCGCGTGGCCCGGCATCTCGATCTCCGGCACGATGGTGATGTGGCGCGCCGCGGCGTAGGCGACCAACTCGCGCACCTCGTCCTGGGTGTAGAAGCCGCCGATCATGCGTGGCTTGCCGGTCGCGGGGTCGATGTCCTTGGCCGCGGCCGGACCGGCGGGAACCCGCCAGGCGCCGACCTGCGTCAATCGCGGATACTTGCGGATCTCCAGGCGCCAGGCCTGGTCGTCGGTGAGGTGCCAGTGCAGCGTGTTGAGCTTGGCCAGCGACATCTGGTCGATCAGGCCCTTGATGAACGCCACGCTCTGGAAGTGCCG
>NZ_JANOCX010000309.1:0-3704 GCF_031412415.1 Phenylobacterium sp. | reverse complement strand
GCGGTCTCTTCCAGGCTGGCGGCCTGCTGCTCGGTGCGACGCGACAGGTCGTCGGCGGCCGTCGAGATCTCGCCCGCGCCGGACCGCATGCCCGCCGCGGCGCCCACCACCACGCCCAGTGTGTTCTGCAGCTTGGCCGCGGCCAGGTTGAAGTCGCTCTGAAGCTTCAGATAGGCCGGCGGCAGGTCGCCCTGCATGCGATAGGTCAGGTCACCCTCCGCCAGGCGTTCGAGCCCCTTGCCGAACGAGCCCACCACCAGCGCCTGGCCTCGCGCCTTGGCGGCTTCCTCGCTTGCCAGCCGCTCGGTCTCGGCCTGCGCCTTGGCGCTTTCCTGGGCGACGCGCGCGCGTTCGGCCTCGATGGCGTTGACGCGGAACACTTCCAGCGCCCGAGCCATCTCGCCCACCTCGTCCTCGCGCTCGCGGGCCTGGACCTTGATGTCCACCTCGCCGGCGGCCAGTTGATTCATCTGCCGCGTCAGCTCGCGCAGCGGCCGCACCACGCCGACGGTCAGTCCGAAGACCCCACCGGCCACCACCGCCAGCAGAAGGACCACCAGGCCAAGGCCTCCGAGCAAGGCCAAACCCGCCTCGCGCCCCGAGCGCGCTTCGACCGAGGCGTTGAGGGCGTTGGCCTGCGGAACGACCGCGTCGATGACCGAACGATGGGCCCGGTAGGCCTCGGTGGCGCGGCCATAGGCCTCCGCCGCCTTAGCCGCGTCGCCGCTCTCGACAGCCGACAGCAGGTCGCCTTCCACGATGGTCCAGAAGGTCTGTGCCGCTTCGTGGGAGTCTATGGTGATCTTGCGCTTCAGCGCCTCCGGCAGATTGGACGCCGCCCAATGCTTGTGGCGAGCGTCATACTCCTCATGCAGGACGCTCAGTCGCTCCCGGCTCTTGGCGGGCGCCTCGATCCCGTCACGGGCGAGCGTCGCCACCAGATAGGCCTCGATGACATATTGCGGGGGCGGAAGGATGTCGGCGACCAGATCCTTGCCTTGCACGATCTCGGTGTACAGCGGCCCGCCGACCCGAACCTGGTTGACCGCCAGCAGGGCCAGCATCACCGTGACCAGAACTCCGCCACCCACCATCAGGCCGAATGCGCGAACGGCGGCGGCGATTTTCATCCGAAGCATCTGACCCTCGACAGGGCGGACCCGGCGCCGCTTCGTTGCGGCCCGACGCGCTCCCCCTGGGGGTTTGGCATATCGGCGATTTCGTTAACCGCGTTTTACTTTCAGGCTTGAAAGTCTTGTAAAATAAGGAGAATTTGCAAGTCAGGGTTTGGTGAATCCGGCAATACAAGCAGGCCGTGTCGCGTCATCCGGCCTACCGCTTGGCGGGACGGGCCCTCAGCTTGGCGGGCGGCGGATCGGCGCGAAAATCCCCGGCGGTTCCCAGTTTGGCGTTGCATGAGGGGCACCGGACCTCGGTGGCGTCGTCCAGCGCCGCGTCGACCGACAGGCCCGCACCGCACGGTTTGCATTTCCAGTCGTGGGCGGGCGGCGCCGGCGGGGGCGGCGGCTTGGCGCCCGGAATGACCACCTTGGGCGGGTTTTTCAGCTTCAGGATCGGACGGCGTCGAGGCTCGTCGGTCATGACGGAGGTTCCAGGCTCTGGCCAATGCGCGCGCGGTCGGGGCGGTTCTCCCTTGTCCCCGATGGACTTGCAACAGGAAAGGCCCCGATCTTCTTCGGCGGCGGTCCTGCGAATAATGGAAACCGCTTGAACATCTTTCTGGCTTAACAGGGCCAATGGCTGGTCAAGATTGCCGGCGGTAGTATTCTTCTAACGACACGCGAGCGACAAGCGTCGCGTCGCACATGAATTCGGGGGGAGAGAACCCATGAAGTTGACTTGGACCCATGGCGCGGCGCTGTTCGCCAGCGTAGCGATCAGCGGCTGCGGCCTGGGAGGCGACAAGGCGCCGACAGGCCAGGTGGTGGCCACGGTCGACGGCGAGGAGATCACGGTCATGGAGCTCAACGCCGAGCTCAATGGAGTCCAGGTCACCGACGCCGTCCAGCGCAAGGCCGTCGAGCAGGCGGCCCTGGAGCGGATCGTCCTCCGGAAGCTGCTGGTGCAGTCGGCCAAGGCGGACAAGATGGACAAGACGCCGGCCTTTTCTCAGCAGGTTGACCGCGCCACTGAGAATCTGCTGGCTGGCATGATGCAGCGGAAAATGGCTCAGGGCGTGGCCGATCCGCCGCGTGCGGAGGCCGAGCGCTTCGTCGCTTCGCAGCCAGGAATGTTCGCCAACCGCCGCGTGATGGTCGTCGATCAGATCGTCACGGCGACGATCAGCCCGGAGATTGTCAAGCAGCTGGAACCAACCAAGACCCTCGAGCAGGTCGAGGCCGTGTTCCAAGGCGCCAACCTGGACTATCAGCGCAACACCGTCGTGCTCGACACGCTTAGCGCGCCGCCTGCTTTCGTTGATACCCTGTCGAAGCTCCCGCCCGGGGAGATCTTCGTCTTCCCGCGCCCCGGCGCGGTGATCGTCAATCAGATCCGTGACAGCCGCGCTGTTCCCTTCACCGGCGACCGCGCGATCAAGTACGCCATGGCGGGGTTGAAGACGCTCAAGACCCAAGAAGCGGTCTCCAAGAAGATGGAGATCCTGCAAAAGTCTTCCGCGTCGAAGGTCATCTACAACGACGCCTATAAGCCCAAGCCGGCGGCCAAGGCGCCCGCGTCCAAGGCGCCGGCGGCCAAGTCCGCCGCGCCAACCGCAACCCCCCCGGCTCCGGTCGCGAGCCCTGCTCCGGCGGCGCCACCGGCGAAATAGGTTTGAGCCGGCGCGGCCCCGCCGCGTCGGCCCTATCCTGGACATTCGGACACAAAAAAACGCCGCCGATCCTGGGATCGGCGGCGTCTTCTATTGTCGATCGGATCGCCTTAGGCGAACGCGGCCGCTTGCTTGCGACGCGAGCTGCGCAGCATGGAGCCGACGCCGCCGAAGCCGATGATCATCATCGCCCAGGTGGCGGGTTCAGGAACCGCCGAACCGATGTTGCTGACTTCGAACGAATTCTCGGACGAAGCGAGAGCAACGCTGGTGATCAGGTCGGTCGGATCAGTGACGAACGTGAAGCGGCCGTTGGTCACGGGAGCGGTACGATTGCCGTCAGAGGCGCCCGACACGAGACCCAGCTGGGTGCCCGTGAAGGAGTAAACACCACCGCCCACCGTGTAGAAGGTGATGGTGTTGTAGTCGTCCAGCGAGCCGATGTAGAAGCTCATGTTCCGCGCGCCGGGACCGGTGATCGTGGCCGTCTGGTTCTTCTTGACGCTCAGATAGTCGGTCGGGTCGACACCGATCGCGTACTTGGGAGCGGCGCCGGAAGAGCTGGTGCCGTTAAGGATCGCGTAGGTGCCGCTGATGCCCCAGCCCGGCGCAAACGCAAGCGGAGCGCCGAAGTTGGTGACCAGGGTCTCATACGCGTTCAGGGTGTCCTGAAAGCTGCTGTACGACGTCAGCACGACGGCGGCGTTCGCGGCCGTCGCACCGAGGGCGGCCGTCGCCGCGAAAACGGCTCCGACCAAAATCTTTTTAAAGTTGCTCACTACGAGCCCTCCATAAACCACATGTCCAATGCCCCCCTGAGCAACGCCCCCCGGACGTAGTTGCCCGCCCGTAACTCAGTGGTTCACGAAACGTTAAACTCCAACCTCTGCCGCACTGCAACGGGATTCCCCAA
>NZ_JANOCX010000308.1:0-7577 GCF_031412415.1 Phenylobacterium sp. | reverse complement strand
GCTGTCTTGATCAATTTCTTGATGTTTATCGGTGTCTTAGCCGGAATTGCAAAGCGCACGTGGATCGCCGTCTCCAGCCGCTCCTCGAAGGTTTTGTAGTCGACCCCCAACGCCGCCTTGAACGGACTGATCATGTCCCCGATCACGTACTCCGAGGCGTCATGCAATAGAGCCGCCAACCGCCATTTGGGTTCGAGGTCCGGCTGGATGTGGGCGCAGATCTCTTCGACCACCACCGAATGCTGGGCGACGGAAAAGGCGTGCTCGCCGACGGTCTGGCCGTTCCAGCGCGCGACCCGGGCCAGACCGTGGGCGATGTCCTCGATCTCGATGTCCATCGGCGAGGGGTCCAGCAGGTCCAGCCGCCGGCCCGATAGCATCCGCTGCCAGGCGCGGGGTTGGCGTTCGGTCTTACGCAGCCCTTTCCTCACCGACGCGTTCCTTTCACAGTCAAGGTCAGACCTGACCCAAGGCTTGCGCCATATCAAGGCGTGGAATGGGTTTAGGGTCCAGGTTGGCCTGAACGAGGGAAAGAACATGAGCTGGGCAAGGATCATGGCGCCGCTTTCGGGCGGAGAGGGCGACAAGGCCGCTATCGCCGCGGCCGCCAAGCTGGCGGAACCGTTCGGCGCTGAGTTGGCTTGCGTCTACACGCCGGCCGACGTCGCCGACGTCATGCCTTGGATGGGCGAGGGCTTCCTGGGCGGGGTGCAGACCACCGCCCTGGAGTCGCTGAAGGAAGCCGCCGCCGTCGGGGAACGCAACGCGCGGCTCGCGATGGACACGATCAATTACGAAAAACGCCAGTTTATCGCCCTGCAGACCCCGGTCTGGGCCGGATTGTCGGCCGAGAGCCGGCTGTCGGACGTGGTGGTGTTCAACAGCGACCCCGCCAGAGGCCGCGGTCCGCTCGCCGAGGCGTTCCAGCAGATGGTCGCCGACGAACAGCGGCCCGTGCTGATCGCCCGCGAAGGCTTCGCCGTCGGCGGTCCGGTGGCCGTCGCCTGGGACGGTGGCAAGGAAGCCTCGCGCGCCGCGCGCCTCGCCCTGCCGTTGTTGGAAAAAGCTTCGCGCGTGGTGATCCTGGCCGCGCCGAAGGCCACCTCGCGCAGCTTCGATCCCGCCAGGTTGCAAGCCTACTACGCCGCCCGCGGCGTGAAGGCCGACATCGATATCCTGCCCGACAGCGGCGACGCCGCCCCGTTGCTGCTGTACGCGGCGCGCAAGGCCGAGGCGCATATCCTGGTCGCCGGCGCCTTTGGCCACCCGCGGCTGCAGGAGTTCATCTTCGGCGGCACGACGCGCACGCTGCTGAGCTCCGACCAGCCGTCGCTCTTCCTTTCGCACTAAGCCCGAGGTCACGATCATGTCCCTGTCGCGCATCGTCATGCGTCTTGCCCGCAATCCTGGCACCGAGTTCGCGGGAGGAGACGACCATCGCGGCTACAGCCTCACGGCGCCGCTGACGGCCGATGGGCATCTGGATGAAGCGGCCTACTCCAAGGCCAAGGCCAACTGCGTGGTCCGCCGGTTCGCGCCGGACGAGGACGCCATCGACGGCCGTCTGGCCCGCAAGGGAACGCGCTGGTTCTTCGACTACGACGCCGACGACACTTCCGACGACGAGCCGGTCCATCGGCTGGGCGAGCACCGCTTCGCGATCGGCGAGTACGTGACCGTCACCGATGACGACGGCCGACCCCTGACCTACAAGGTCGTCGAGGTTCAGCCGGCGGGCTAGACGCCGCCGTTGCGGCGAACCAAGTCCTGAACGTCGTGATAGATGTTGTCGCCGGACTCGGTGTCGACTTTCGACTTCACCTTGGCGACGGTCAGCGGCCCGGCCTTGGGGCCGCCGGCCTCATAGCCGACATAGCGATAGCCTGACGGCAGGTCCTTGCCGGTGTAGATGAAGGTGGCGCGCACGCCGCGCTTCTCGCGAGCCAAGGCCTCCCCGCGGAGGCGCACGTCGCGGAAGATCTTCACGGTGGTGTCTTCGTCGTTGGCGTCCACCCGAAGCGCCCCTATTCGCACGTTGGCCTGCTCGCCCCGGGTGTTGATGTGAATCCCGGGAAGGTCGACGCGGGTGACCTCGCCATCGGCCGCATCGACAGTTCCAACCCCGATGGCGCCGGCGCGAACGCTGACTCCGGCGTCCGCCGCGGCCTCGGCCTGGACGCGAGCGACCTCGGCGGCGACGCTGCCGAGCCGCGCCTTGGCGGCCTCCGCGTCCGCGATCGCCGCGCCGACCTGGGCCTGGGTCTGCTTCGCTTCCAGCGAAAGCGGGCCAGGCTTGCTGCGCAGGGCGGCTTCGATGCCGTCGAGGGTGGCCTGGACATCGCCCTGAACAGCGACCAGCTCCAGCGTCACCTCCGCGCCGTCCGAGGAGCGATAGGCGCAGCTCTTGCCGTCGGCGCTGGCGCTGACCCGGGTCAGGTCGCCCTCGGTCGACGGGCAGGTCAGCTTGGCGACCGCGCGCGCGCCGCCCGAGCCGCAGGCGCTCAGGGCCAGGGCGGAGGCCGCGATCAGCAGGGTGGTCTTCATGGACGTCTCACTCCGGTCCTATTCACCAGTGAATCTGACCGGAGCGCCCTGGTTGGTCGAGTGAATTCGCCGTAACGGCTACTGTTGACCGGGACGAGACCCTGCGCCCTCGCGTCGCGCCAGGAAGGCGAGGCGCTCGAACAGGTGGACGTCCTGCTCGTTCTTGAGCAACGCGCCGTGCAGCGGCGGGATCAACTTCGTGGGATCGCGTTCCTTGAGCGCGTTCTCGTCGATGTCCTCCACCATCAGCAGCTTCAACCAGTCGAGAAGTTCAGACGTCGACGGCTTCTTCTTCAGGCCAGGCACCTTGCGCATGTCGTAGAAGATGCGCAGCGCCTCGGCGACCAGCTTCTGCTTGATGCCGGGATAGTGGACCTCGACGATCTCGTTCATCGTCTCGGCTTCGGGGAAGCGAATGTAGTGGAAGAAGCAGCGGCGCAGGAAGGCGTCCGGCAGTTCCTTTTCGTTGTTGGACGTGATGATCACGATCGGCCGGACCTCGGCCTTGATCGTTTGATTGGTCTCGTAAACGTAGAATTCCATCCGATCGAGCTCCTGGAGGAGGTCGTTGGGGAACTCGATGTCGGCCTTGTCGATCTCGTCGATCAACAGGACGGGGCGCTTGTCGGAGGTGAAGGCCTCCCAAAGCTTGCCCTTCTTGATGTAATTCGAGACGTCCTTCACGCGCTCATCGCCCAACTGGCTGTCGCGCAGGCGGGTGACGGCGTCATATTCGTACAGGCCCTGGTGGGCCTTGGTGGTCGACTTGATGTGCCAGGTGATCAGCTCGGCATCGAGCGCCTTGGCGATCTCATAGGCCAGCACGGTCTTCCCGGTGCCGGGTTCGCCCTTGATCAGCAATGGCCGTTCCAGCGCCACGGCGGCGTTGACGGCGACCTTCAAATCCTCGGTGGCGACGTAATTTTCGGTGCCTTCAAAACGCTGTCTCATGCGGGCTCCCCAGGGGCGGGCGTGAATGCACCCGCTTTCGAACAATTGTTTCAACTGACAGCAAACTAAGGCCAGTCGCGCGACATTCAAGCGGCTTGAGCGTCGCGGCCCGTTCCGTGGACGGAAATCCGCCTTACAGCCCAGTTCCCAGGCTGGCGGAACTGGCGTTGTTGGGCAGTTCAGCCGCGACCGAAATCAGCCATCGCCTGTGCGACCTGCGCCATCACCGGGTCCCACTCGCCGAACCGTTCGGGAATGAACACCCGCATCTGTGGGTACCAGGGCAGACGGTCGGTCCCCAGCCGCGGCCAGGACGCCGGGGCCGAAATGAGCCACGACGGCGCGCCGCAGGCCGCGGCGATGTTCGAGGTGGCGTTGGGGAACCCCACGACCAGGTCCAGCGCGCAGGACAGCGCTGCGACCTCGTCCAGATCCTGCTTCAGGTCGATGCCGGGAGGGTTCCAGATCTCAACGCTCAGTTCGCGTCGAGCCTGGTCCAACTCGGCGGAGCAGTCGCCGTACTGCAGGTTGACGAAGGTGACGCCCTGAGCCGCCAGCACGGGCGCCCACTGCTCGAAACTCGAATAGTAGCGATGGCGCGCGCCGAGCGTGCTGCCGCTCTTCCATAGAAGGCCGACCTTGCGGCCGGCGGGGGCGGTGGCCAGGACTTCCCGCCAATGGGCGACGCGCGCGGGGTCGGCCTCGAGATAGCGCGGCCGGTCCGGATAGGCGGAGAGTTCGCGACGAAACTGGCGCAACGGCCCGCCGATGGGCGCCCAAAGGTCGATCTGGGCCAGGGCGTCGTCGCTCAAGAAGGGCAGGGGACGGTAGGTGCGCCCCTCGGCGAGATAGGTGGCGTGGGCCCCGACCCGGGCCTTGGGGAAGCTGCGTTGGAACAGTGCGACCAGGCGCGGCTCGACCGCGAGGGTGAGATGGCCGTCCGGGCCCAGGGCGTCGACGAGGTCGGGCAGCAGGTTGGCGAACATGATCTCGTCGCCCAGGCCCTGCTCGCCGACGATCAGCAGCTTCTTGCCCGCGAGATCGGCCCGCGGCGTCCAGCGGGGGCGATCGACCATGACCAGGGTGACGTCGGCGAAACTCGGGTCGAGCCGAGCGTCGTAATCGTCCCAGCCTTCGCCGACCCGGCCCAGGTTGAGCAGGATGGTGGATCGCGCCAGCCGCATCATCATGCGCTCGTCGGCGGGCAGGGGCGAGGTCATCGCCTGCTCGCAGTCTTCCAGGGCCCCGGCGGCGTCGCCCTGGAACAGCCGCACGTTGCCGCGGTTGTAGCGAGCCTTGGCGAAGGCCGGATCCAGCCGCAGGGCCTCGTCGAAGAAGATCTCGGCGTTGGCGGGGTCGCCCTGCTCGGCCAATGTGGTGCCCAGGGTGTTCCAGAGGATCGGCTGCTCAGGCGCCTGCCCGATGGCCGCTTTCAGCAAGTCGACGGCTTCGCCGTAGCGACGCTCGTCGCGCAGCACGCAGGCCAGGTTGTTGGCGCCCTCGTGGTCGGTCGGGAAGCGCGTCAGATAGTGGCGGAACAGCTTCTCGGCCACCGGCTTCTGACCCAGGCGATAGGCGAGGCGGCCCAGGTTGTTGGCGATCTCGGCATGGTCGGGCAGCAGGGCGAGCGCGGATTCATAGCAGGTGATGGAGCCGACGAAGTCGCCGGCCTTCTCACGGGCGATGGCCAGGAGATACCAGCCGAAGCCGTTGCGCTCGTCCTGCTCCAGCGCCTTGATCGCCCAGGCCGCGCCAGTCTTGGCGTCGTCGGCGTTCAGGGCGGCGACGGCCTGATGCAGCATGGGCTGAATCTTGAGCGCCTTCAGTTCCTCCATCGCGCTGGAGAGCTTGGCCAGCGCGGCCTTGGAGCTGGAATCACCCACCGCTCCGGCGGCCAGACGGGCCGGCGTCGGCGCCGCGCCGACCCCGAGGGCCGCCGGCGATGTGGCGCTGGGCGCGGGCGGGCGCGGCATGGCCTGACTCCGATGGCGGCGAGGATGGCGGCATGCATCGCGCGGGCATGGTTAACCCTTGACTAAGCGCCTAGGGTTGATGCGGCATTGCGCCACGGCCCCGGCAAGGGGTCATTAACTCGCCTTCCGTTAAGCGTGGGTGGTCCGACGTTGAAATCGACGTGCGGGCCGGATCGGAACGAGAAACTCGCGTCGGTCCGACGCAGGTCAATTCGGGGGGACGGACCTTGCCGCTGAAACTGTCGCTGAAGCCGGGCGAGAAGTTCGTGCTCAACGGCGCGGTCGTCCAGAACGGCGACCGGCGTGGCGTGCTGATTCTCCAGAACAAGGCCTCGGTGCTTCGCGAGAAGGACATCATGCAGGAGGACGAGGCCAACTCGCCCGCCCGCCGGATCTATTTCCCGGTGATGATGATGTATCTCGATGAGGCCGGGGCCGAGCGCTACTACGACGAGTTCGTGCGGCGGCTGACCGAGTTCATGGGGGTGATCAAGAATCCCCCGGTGCTGGCCGACTGCGTCAACATCTCCAAGCAGTGCATGGCGCGTGAGTACTACAAGGCGCTCATGCTGTGCCGGAAGCTGATCGAGTACGAAGACGAAAGGTTGGGGAATGTCGCTTCGGGCGTACCAGCAGACCGCGGCTAGGGCTGAGTCCGGCCGCGAGCTGGAGTATCGGCTGTTCGGCCAGGTCACGCGCGCCTTGATCGAGGCCGCCGCCCTCGATCCGAGCGAGGTCTCCGCGCGCGCCGACGCGCTGGACTGGAATCGTCGCCTGTGGGCGACATTGGCCGGTATCGTGGCCGAACCCGACAATGCCCTGCCAGCGCCGCTCAAGGCGCAGATCATCTCCATCGGGATCTGGGTGGGCAAGTACACCAGCATGGTGATCCGTCGTGAAGACGACGACATCCAGGCCCTGATCGACGTGAACCGCGCGATCATGCAGGGCCTCAGCGGCGCCGCCGCCGAAGCCGCCTAACACCCCGCTCGCCATCATTTCAGACCGCCGGATCGGGCTCGATCCGGCGTTGTCGTTTCTGGTGTCGGCAGCTCCTGCCGGGCGTCGTCGGCAGGTCCTGCCCATAGGCAGGTTTCCATGGCCAAGCCTGATTCCGGGTGACCGTGTTATGCTGAATAGCTCATTAAAAACAATCGCTTGAGAATTACCCAATTTGGGTCGGGTGGCCCGGCGCTTGCGAGGCTTGCTCAGGACGAAAAATCGTCCCCCGGCCAAAACGGCCGCACACCTCCGACCAGAATGGAAGGGTACTAAAATGGCTATGAATTCCGTCAACACCAACGTGGGCGCGATGGTCGCCCTGCAAAACCTCAACGCGACGAACTCGGAGCTGTCGCAAGTCCAAACGCGGATCAATACGGGCAAGAAAGTCTCGTCCGCGAAAGAAAACGGCGCCATCTGGGCCATCGCGCAAAACCAGCGCGCGACGTCCAGCTCGCTCAACGCCGTCCGTGACTCGTTGCAGCGCACTGCTTCGACGATCGACGTGGCGATGTCGGCGGGGGAGTCGGTTTCGGACCTGCTCGTTCAGATGAAGGAGAAAGCACTAGCGGCTTCCGACACGACCCTCGACGCCTCGTCGCGAACCGCCCTGAACGAAGACTTCAAGGCTCTGCGCGACCAGATTTCGAAGGCGGTGAACAACGCCGAGTTCAACGGCGCGAACATGATCAAGACCGGTGGTGCGACGATGGCGGCCCTCGCCAACGCCGACGGCACCTCGAAGATCACGGTCGCGGCGCAGAGCCTGGCCCTTGGCGGCGCCAACGTCACCGTGACGGGGGCGGGCTCGATCGGCACCGTGACCACGGCCACGGCCATGATCGCGACCATCAAGACCTCCATCACCAATGTGTCTACCGCCCTGTCGAAGCTGGGCACCGGCTCCAAGTCGATCGCCTCGCACCTGGACTTCACCAACAAGCTCCAGGACTCGATCGACGCCGGCGTGGGTAACCTCGTCGACGCCGACCTGGCCAAGGAAAGCGCCAAGCTCCAGTCGCTGCAGACCAAGCAGCAGCTCGGGATCCAGGCTCTGTCCATCGCCAACCAGGGTTCGTCGCAAGTTCTTTCGCTCTTCCGCTAATG
>NZ_JANOCX010000307.1:0-22682 GCF_031412415.1 Phenylobacterium sp. | reverse complement strand
TACCCCGGCGTTCTTACGCGGGCGTTTCAGATCGGTACGGTCACCTCTCGCTAGAGCGCGCGGGCGTGACGCAGACCTTCGGGGTTTTCAACCTGGGCGCGGCGTTCGTTGATTTCCATCGCCGCGGCGACGCGTTCGGCTTCGCCGTCGTCGAGGTCCACCGTGAAGGACACGAAGTCCTCGGGAAGGGCGGAATTGAGAGCGGAACTGACGTCGATCGTGGGAGTCGGCATTGGAGGCTCCTCGCGCTGGCGCACCCGGCGGATTAACACGGGTTAATCAAGTGTTACGGCATTCCCGCGACAGGGAAAGCGGCGAAACGCAGATTCGTTTCGCGATCACAGGCTATTGAGCGGAAATCGGGCGCCGCGCGGCGTCCGGGCGCTGAGCTTGTGGGCGCCGCGAAAGGCCGGGAAACACGCGCCTTCAGACACCTGAAAGCGAATTTTGACAGCCTGCGGCTCCAGAAACGTATTGGCTGCTCCTCGGATAAGGACTTACCATCGATAACGAACGCTGCGTCGTGATTGTCGGAGTTGGCTCCATTGGAGCTTGTCTTCGCGTCTGCGAAAGAATGGCGTCGGGTTAAGGGAGTGGTTTGTGCAGCGCACCAGTACCGAGGGTCCCGACTACTTCCATAAGGTTGTCGATTGTCAGTGGGCCTGTCCTGCCCATACCCCTGTCCCGGAATACATCCGACTGATCGCCGAAGGCCGCTATTCCGACGCCTACATGGTCAATTGGAAGTCGAACGTCTTCCCGGGGATCCTGGGACGGACCTGCGACAGGCCCTGCGAACCTGCCTGCCGCCGGGGCCGGGTGGAGGACGAACCCGTCGCCATCTGCCGCCTGAAGCGCGTGGCGGCCGACAACAAGGACGACATCACCGCGCGCCTGCCCACGCCCGTGGCGGTGTCCAACGGCAAGCGCGTGGCTCTGATCGGCGCGGGTCCGGCCTCGCTGACCGTGGCCCGCGACCTCGCCCCGCTGGGCTACGAACTGGTGCTCTACGACGGGGACGCCAAGGCGGGCGGCATGATCCGCAGCCAGATCCCCCGCTTCCGCCTCCCCGAGACCGTGATCGACGAAGAGGTCGGCTACATCGTGGGCCTGGGCATGGAGATGCGGCTGGGCCAGCGAGTCGACAGCCTCAAGGCCGTGCTGGACGAGGGCTATGACGCCGTCTTCGTCGGCACCGGCGCGCCGCGCGGCCGCGACCTGGACCTGCCGGGCCGCCAGGAGGCGGCCGCCAACATCCACATCGGCATTGATTGGCTCTCCAGCGTGTCGTTCGGCCATATCGAGAAGATCGGCCGGCGCGTGATCGTGCTGGGCGGCGGCAACACCGCCATGGACTGCTGCCGGACCTCGCGCCGCCTGGGCGGCGAGGACGTCAAGGTCATCGTCCGCTCCGGCTTCGAGGAGATGAAGGCCTCGCCCTGGGAGAAGGAAGACGCGATCCACGAGGACATACCGATCCTCAACTTCCTGGTCCCCAAGGCCTTCACCCACGAGAACGGCCGCCTGACCGGCGTCACCTTCGAGAAGGTCGAGCCCAGGTTCGACGAACGCGGCCGCCGCAGCCTGGTCCCCACTGGTGAGCCGGACCAGCATTTCGAATGCGACGACGTCCTGGTGGCCGTCGGTCAGGAGAACGCCTTCCCCTGGATGGAACGCGACATCGGCCTCGACTTCGACGAATGGGGCATGCCCCAGGTCGACGCGGCGACCTTCCAGTCCACCCACCCAAAGGTGTTCTTCGGCGGCGACGCGGCCTTCGGGCCTAAGAACATCATCTGGGCCGTGGCCCACGGCCATGACGCAGCCGTCTCCATCGACAAGTTCTGCAAGGCCGAGGACTTGGCCGAACGCCCGCCGCCCGGCTTCTCGCTGATCAGCCAGAAGATGGGCATTCACGAGTGGAGCTACGACAACGACGTCGCCAACGACCTTCGCTACAAGGTGCCTCAGCGCGACAAGGCCGAGTCCCTGCGCGACGTGAAGGTCGAGGTCGAACTCGGTTTCGCCCGCGAGATGGCCTATCGCGAGACCCAGCGCTGCCTCAACTGCGACGTCCAGACGGTGTTCTCCGAGCCCGCCTGCATAGAATGCGACGCCTGTGTCGACATCTGCCCGGTCGACTGCATCACCTTCACCGAGAATGGCGATGAGGACGACCTGCGGGGCCGTCTCAACGCCCCGGCGCTCAACACCGAACAGGCCATCCTGGTGTCCGGCGAACTCAAGACCGGCCGGGTTATGGTCAAGGATGAGGACGTCTGCCTGCACTGCGGACTGTGCGCCGAACGCTGTCCGACAGGCGCCTGGGACATGCAGAAGTTCCTCCTGGAAATGACCCATGCGGGGGGGACATGCCGCTAGAGGCCGTCAACGACTTCGTCGTCAAGTTCGCCAACGTCAACGGATCGGGGTCGGCCAGCGCGAACGGCATGTTCGCCAAGTCGATCCTGCGGATGGGCGTGCCGGTGGCTGCGCGCAACATCTTCCCGTCCAACATCCAGGGCCTGCCGACCTGGTTCGAGGTGCGGGTGACGGGCGCGGGCCACCTGGGTCGCCGCGGAGGCGTGGACCTGATGGTCGCCATGAACCCTCAGACCTGGGACCGCGACATCGCCGAGATCGAGCCCGGCGGCTACCTGTTCTACGACTCCACCAAGCCCCTGCCCCACCACAAGTTCCGCGACGACATCCAGGTGGTCGGTGTGCCCCTGACCGCCATGTGCAACACCGCCTACCAGCTCCCGCGCGAGCGTCAGTTGTTTAAGAACATCATCTATGTCGGCGCCTTGGCGGCTCTTCTTGGCATCGAACTCGAAGTTCTCGAGACTCTGCTGGCCGAGCAGTTCAAGGGCAAGGACCGGCTGATCGCCGCCAATGTCGCCGCGCTCAAGATGGGCCGCGACCACGTGGCCGAGCACCTCCAGCCCCTGGGGCTGCAGGTGGCGCGCGCCGACGCGGTCGGCGAGCGGATCTTCGTCGAGGGCAACATGGCCGCGGCCCTTGGCGCGGTCTATGGCGGAGCCACCGTCTGCGCCTGGTATCCGATCACGCCCTCGACCTCACTCGCCGAGGCCTTCACCGGCTTCTGCGAGGACTACCGGACGGATCCGGAAACCGGCAAGGCGCGCTACGCCATCGTCCAGGCCGAGGATGAGATCGCCTCCATCGGCGTGGTCGTGGGCGCGGGCTGGAACGGCGCGCGGGCCTTCACCGCCACCTCGGGTCCGGGCGTCTCCCTGATGACGGAGTTCATCGGCCTCTCCTACTTCGCCGAGATTCCCGCCGTGATCTTCGACGTTCAGCGCGGCGGCCCCTCAACCGGCATGCCCACACGTACCCAGCAGGCCGATTTGATCGCGGCGGCCTATGCCGGCCACGGCGACACCAAGCACCCCATGCTGCTGCCCGCCGATCCGGGTGAGTGCTTCGAGATGGGATCCCTGGCCTTCGACCTCGCCGACCGGCTGCAGACCACGATCTTCGTCATGCTGGACCTGGACATCGGCATGAACGAGTGGCTCACCACGCCCTTCGCCTGGGACCCTGAGCGCAAGCTGGACCGCGGCAAGGTCATGACCTTCGAGGACCTCGAGGCCGGCAAGGAGTTCGGCCGCTATCTGGAGGTCGACGGCGACGGCGTGCCGTACCGGACCTATCCGGGCGTCCACCCCACCAAGGGCGGCTACTTCACCCGCGGCACCTCGCGCAATCCCTATGCCCGCTACAGCGAGGAGGGCTCGGTTTACGTCGACAACATGGAGCGCCTGCTGCGCAAGTTCGACACCGCCAAGTCGCTCATCCCCGCCCCGGTCGCCAGGGCCGCCAAGCGCCCGACCCGAGAGGGCGTGATCTATTACGGCTCCACCTCGCCCGCCATGCACGAGGCATTGGACACTCTGGAAACCCGCGCCCTGCACCTGGACGCCCTGCGGGTCAGGGGCTTCCCCTTCGCCAACGAGGTGTTCGACTTCATCGCCGCCCATGACCGGGTCTTCGTGGTGGAGCAGAACCGGGACGCCCAGCTTCGCACCCTGCTGGTCAACGAGGGCGACGTTTCGCCGTCCAAGCTGACCTCGGTGTTGAACTATGATGGCGCACCCATCACCGCCCGCTTCATCGCCGGCGCCATCGGCGAGCTGATGACCGCCGGACGCGCGGAGGCCGCCGAATGACCTACATCACCAAGCCGCAACTGCATCACCCCAAGCTCGCGGCCAACAGCTTGGGATATACCCGGCGCGACTATGAGGGCTCGGTCTCCACGCTCTGCGCCGGTTGCGGCCACGACTCGATTTCCGCGGCGATCATCCAGGCCTGCTACGAGCTGGAGCTGCCGCCCCACCGCATCGCCAAGCTGTCGGGCATCGGCTGCTCGTCCAAGACCCCGGACTATTTCCTGGGCAACTCCCACGGCTTCAACACCGTCCACGGCCGCATGCCGTCGGTCCTGACCGGCGCCAACCTGGCCAATCGAGACCTGATCTATCTGGGAGTCTCAGGCGACGGGGACTCAGCTTCTATCGGCCTTGGCCAGTTCGCCCACTCCATCCGGCGCGGCGTGAACATGCTCTACATCGTGGAGAACAATGGCGTGTACGGCCTGACCAAGGGCCAGTTCTCCGCCACCTCCGACAAGGGCTCGAAGTCCAAGAAGGGCGTGGTGAACCACGACGCCGGGATCGACCTGGTCATGCTGGCCCTGCAGATGGGCGCGACCTTCGTCGCCCGCTCGTTCTCCGGCGACAAGGCCCAGCTCGTGCCGCTGATCAAGGCGGCCCTGGCCCACAAGGGCGCGGCCTTCATCGACTGCGTCAGCCCCTGCGTTCAGTTCAACAACCATGTCGGCTCGACCAAGAGCTACGACTATGTGCGCGAGCACAACGAGGCGGTGAACCGCATGGACGTGGTCAGTCCCCGCGACACCATCACGGTGGACTACGCGCCGGGCACGACCATTCCGGTCACCCAGCACGACGGCTCGATCCTGCAACTCCACAAGCTGGCCCAGCACTACGACCCCAGCGACCGGGTCGCCGCCCTGGCCTATTTGCAGTCGCGCCAGGCCCTGGGCGAGATCGTCACCGGCCTGCTGTTCATCGACCCCGAAGCCCGCGACCTCCACGAGAATCTCGATACTATCGATGCGCCGTTGAACAGCTTGAATGAGGCCGAGCTGGTGCCGGGTGTCGACGTGCTGGCGAAGCTGAACGCCTCGCTTCGCTAGCGAAGCCGCGCGGCGACCATCAGGAGTCGAGCGCGCGCCGTCCGGCGTGAGCCACATAGAACTCGCCGCTGACCGACAGGACGATCCAGTCGCCCGGCTGGGCGATGGTCCAGCCCTCCGGGGTGTGGATCTGAAGGGCGCCGGCCTCGGTCATCGCCTGCGCGCCCTCCCCCAGCCACATCCAAAGCGTGCGCCAGTTCTTGACGTCATGGGGCGGCGGCACGCGAAGGGCGGCGCCATGGTCGAAACGCGGACTGGCGGATGAAGCGAGACTCATGCCGGGAATACCGGGGTGCTTCGGTCACCAGAAACTTAAGATTCACGACTCAATCGGCGCGCAGAGCCTCGGCGGGCCGCTTGGCGAGCGCCTGCAGGGAGGCCAACAGGCCGCCCAGTCCCGCCAGCAGCGTCGCCCCAGCCACCAAGGCCGCGACCCCTGTCCAGTCCACCGCCCAGTCGGCCTTGAACACCAGCGTCACCACCGGCCAGGCCGCGACGGCCCCCAGCGCCACGCCAGTCACGCCGGCGATCGTCCCCACCGCGCCATACTCAAGCACATAAGCCGAGAGAATCTGCAGCCGCGAGGCGCCTAGCACCTTCAGGATCGTCGCCTCACGTGCGCGAGCCTGGGCGCGCGCCGCGATGGCGCCGGTGAGCACCAGCAACCCCGCCAGGGCGGCCACCCCCGCCGCGCCGCGGATCGCGAGCGCGAGTCGGTCGAACAGGTCGGTGGCGGCCTCCAGCTGCTCGCGCACCGAGATCACGTTCACGTCCGGAAAGGACCCGCCCAGAGCCCGCGCGACCCGTGCTTCCTGCTCTCGGCTGGCCTTGGCGATGGCGACGTGGCGCAGGTCCGCGCCCTCCAGCGCGGCCGGGTTCAGCACCAATGGGAAACTGGCCCCGAAGCCGCCGACATCGACCTCGCGCATCACCGCGAGCTTCGCGTCGATCTCGCGGCCGAGGATCGAGATGGTCACGACATCGCCGATCTTCAGATTGCCGCCGCGCGCCGCATCGACCTCCATGGCCAGCAGCGGCGGACCAACATGGTCGGCGCGCCACCAGGCGCCCTCGACGATCTTGGCGTTCTGGGGTTCGGGCCCGATGGCCGACATGGAGATGTCGTTGTCATAGGCCCAACGCTCCCGCTCCGTGATCGCCGAGCGCTTCACCGTCACGCCGTTCACCCGCACGATCCGCCCGGTGAGGAAGGGCGCGCGGATATAGGTTTCCGGCGTCAGCTTGGCGGCGAACGCTGCGGTGACCGCGGCGTCGAACTCGCCAACGCGCGCGCCGGGGATCTCGGTGAACACCAGGGCCGGGGCGGTGCGCGGCGCGACCTCCGCCACCTGACGCAGCAGGCTGGACTGGATCAGCACCACCGCCGACAGCAGGGCCACGCCCAGGCCAATGGCCGGCGCGGCCGTCCGCGCGGCCGAGCGTGGCCCCGCGAGATTGGCCAGACCCATGCGAACCGCGCCTCGCGCCCGGCCCCGCAAGCGCCCCGCGCCCCACGCCGCGGCCAGGCCCAGGCCCCAGAGCAGGACGAAGGACACCGCCACGCCGCCGATCATCCCCGCCGCCGCCAGCGGCGTGGGCGCGGTGATCACCGACAGCGCCGCGAGCGCGATGGCCGCGAGGGCCGCGCCAATGGTCTCGACCCCCAACTTGAGACGACCGCTCACGTCCTGGCGGAACAGGCTGGCCGGCGGCGTCGCCCGGGCCCGCGCCAGGGGGGTCAGGGAGAAGGCGGCCGCCGAAAGCAGGCCGAAGGCCGCGGCCTTCAACAAGGGCACGGGATAGATGTCGAACAGGGCCGGCACCGGAATGTCTTCGGGCACGAGCCCGCCCAGGATCATGGGCGCGGCGGCGCCGACCACCAGGCCGATCACGACACCCAGCAGCGCGAGCACGCCGATCTGGATCAGATAGAGGTCGCGCACGAATGGCCCTTCGGCCCCCAGCGACTTCAGCACCGCGATGGACGGCTTGCGCGCTTCCAGGAAGGCGGTGACCGCGCCGAACACGCCAAGCCCGCCCGCCACCAGCGACGCCAGCCCGATGAAGCCCAGGAAATATTCAAGCTGGTCGATCAGCCAACGAATTCCCGGCGCGGCATCCTCGCGGTCGCGGATACGGATCGACTTGTCCTTCAAGGCCGTGCGCAGGGCCTTGCGCGCCGCCTTGAGATCGGCGGACGGCGGCAAGGCGACCCGCGCGGTCTCGGCGAAGGTCAGCCCCGGCTCCAGGAAACCGCCCGCCGCCACGGCCTGGCCCTGGACCAGCACGCGTGGTCCCAGGGCGAACCCGCGCGACAGCCGATCCGGCTCCTCCAGCAGCACGTCTCGAACCGCGACCGGCATTTCGCCCACCAGGATCTGGTCGCCGATCTTCAGGCCCAGGCGCCGGAGCAGATCGCGCTCCACCGCCGCCCCGGCCACGCCATTCTGGACGGCAAGCGCGCGCGCCAGCGGCTGGCCGCTCTCGAGCGTCACCTTTCCGGCCAGGGGGTAGGCCTCGCTGACTCCTCGCAGTTCGACCAGACGCCGCTCGCCCGAGGCGGCCTGGGCCATGGCCCGGGTGCTGACCGCCCAGGACACTTGGCCGGCCGCCTCGATCGTCTGGCGCTCAGCCGGGGTGAACCGGCGCTGTTCCAGGGAGATGGCCATGTCGCCGCCCAGGATCTCGCGCGCCTGGGCGGCCAGGCCCGTCCGGAAGGCTTCCGCCGTCGAGCCCGCCGCGGCGATGGCTGCGACGCCCAAGGCGAGGCAGGCCAGGAATATCCGGAAACCCTTGACCCCGGAGCGCAACTCCCGGGCGGCGAACCGCAGCGCCAAGAACCTCATATCGCCGCGCGCCCGTCAGCCAACCGAACCTGGCGGTCGGCGCGGGCCGCCAAGGCCTCGTCGTGGGTGACCAGGACCAGGGCCGCGCCCTCCTCCGCCACCAGGCCGAACAGCAGGTCCGCCACGTGGGCGGCGTTGACCCCATCCAGATTGCCGGTCGGTTCGTCGGCGAACAGCAGCGCCGGTCGCGGCGCCAGCGCCCGGGCCAGCGCCACCCGCTGCTGCTCGCCGCCGGAAAGCTGATGCGGATAGTGCCGCAGGCGCGCCGTGAGCCCCACCCGGTCCAGCCAGCTCCGCGCGGTGTCCTCGGCGTCGGCCTTGCCCGCGATCTCCATCGGGGCCGCGACGTTCTCCAGGGCGGTCATGTTGGGCAGCAGGTGGAAGGACTGGAACACCAGGCTCACCCGGCCACGGCGCAACCGCGCGCGACCATCCTCGTCCAGTTTCGACAGCTCGCGGCCGAACAGGCTGACCCAGCCCGAAGTCGGCCGCTCCAGGCCGGCGGCCACGGCGATCAAGGATGACTTGCCCGAACCCGAGGGCCCGGTGATCGCCACCCGCTCCCGCGCCGCCACGGAAAAGCTCAGGTCCCGCAGGATATCCACGGGACCCGCGGCCGACGGCAGGGTGAGTGAGACATTCGACAGGACGAGCGGCGGACCGGTGTCGGACAAGGAGACCTCAGTGTGAACGTTGAGCTTTGCAGGCGAAGCCTTAGATAGGGCAGGACAATGGCCGACACACCCACAAGCTTCCCTAGCCGGCGCGCGCTGATCGCCGCCCTGGCCTTGGCTCTGCCCCAGAGCGCGCTGGCCGCGCCAAGGCGGGTGGTCACAGTGCTGGGTGATTCGATCACCGCGGGCTATGGCCTGCCCGCCGCCGCCGCCCTGCCGGCCCGCTTGCAGGCCGAGCTTGATCGGCTGGGCGTGAGCGCTCTGGTGCGCGGCGCCGGGGTTTCCGGCGACACGACGGCTGGCGGCCTCGCCCGTCTCGACTTCAGCGTTCAGAAGGACACCGCCGTCTGTGTCGTGGCGCTGGGCGGCAACGATCTGCTGCAGGGTCAGGACCCCAAGCGGACCAAGGCCAATCTGGACCGCATCGTCGCCCGGCTGAAGGCGCGGAAGATCGCGGTCGTGCTGGCGGGCCTGAAACCTCCGGCGGTGATCGGCCGCGCCTACGCCCGGGAATTCGAGGCGGTGTTCGCCTCCGTCGCCCGCGCGCATGGCGCGGCGCTCTATCCGAACCTGCTGGCCGGGGTCGCCCAGACGCCCGACCTGAACCAACGCGACGGTTTCCATCCCAACGCCAAGGGCGTCCAGGTCATCGCCCGCGGCCTGGCTCCGGTGGTCGCCAAGACGTTGGCGGCGCGGGCCTAGCGCCCCGGCTGGTGCAGCTCGCCGCGACCGGAGATGTCGGTCTCGATCTGAGCTGGCTTGGTGTTCAGCGTGACTTCCGAGCTGCCCGAGATGTCGAACCGGCCGACCGCCTTGGGGGCGACAGTCGATTCAGACGCCCCGGAGCTGTCGACCGTCGTTTCGTCGGCCTGGACGCCGCTGAGGTCGGCCTGCGCCGAGCCGGAGATGTCGAGACGCACCAGGCGCGCCACGCCGCGGGCGGTGACTTCTGAGTCCCCCGAGGCGTCGACCGTGAGACTGTCCTGCTTGAAGCCCTCGATCGTCAGGGTGCTGTCGCCATCGACGTCGAACGCCGTCACGCCCGGCGCGGTGACGGTGACCTTCAGGCGACGCCCGGCGAAGTTGGGACCGTTCATGTCGAGACGGCCGTTCACCAGGGTCACCCGATCGACCAGGCTCTTGGGTCCGGTGATGACCACCTTTCCAGGACCTTCGGCCTGGGTGAACGCCACCTCGGCGACGATCTCGATGTCGAGTTCGGTCCCGCCGTTCCAGACGAGCTCACGGGTGACCGTGACCCCGCCGGGCCCGTCGACGTCGATGTCGAAGTCGAACTCAGCGTCGTGCTTGGCATGCTCGCGCCAGGTGGAGTCGCTCCACTTGTTTATCCAGTGCCAGTTATGGGCGGCGAGGTCGGGGCCGCCGATCGCCGCGGCGCTGGAGAGGGCCACCACGCCGACGAAGAAGCCGGTGACAGCGATGAGGACGAGGACGCGGATCATGGAATTGCCCACCTCTTAAGCCTGCGGTTCGATGGCCGGCTTCAGCAGCCGGTAGTGGAGCCGCCCGTACCAAACGAGCGCGTTGACGGAGCCGATGACCACCAGGGTCAGCAGGGCGCCGGCCGAGCTGGCCAAGGCCATCAGGCCGATGCCGGCCAGCAGGGCCGTGGCCGCCCCGCCCGGGGGCTCGAAGAACGGCCCGACCGCGAAGACCACCCCGCCGGCGAAGAACACCGCGACGGCGCCGACGACGAGGCCAAACAGCGCCCCGCCTATGGCCATCAGCATCGGCAGCAGGATCAGGACGTCGATGGCGCCCAGGCCCAGCACGGCGAAGATCGCGCCGGCGGCGGCCGACGGATTGCGCTGCTCTTCCCACTTCTTCAGCCCACTTTCCGCGCGCAGTTCGCGGGCCAGACGGCCGGGATCGCCCAGGGCTTCGGCGACCTCCTCCTCGGAGCGGCCGGCGGCCGCGCCTTCGGCGAAGTGGGTCTCATAGTCGGCGATCGTCTCGGCGATGGCCTGCGGCGGCAAGCCGGAGAGCCCCAGCCGCAGTCGGTCGATGAAGGCCTGCCGGGTCATTTCGTCTCTCCCAGGATGGCCTCGACGGCGCGGGAAAACGCCGCCCACTCCGCCTTCTGCGCCGTGAAGCTCTGCTTCCCGGCCTCGGTCAGTTTGAAATATTTCCGCGACGGACCGGACGAGCTTTCCACCAGATAGGTGTCCACCAGCCCGTCGGTCTGCATCCTCCGCATCAGCGGATAGATGGTGCCTTCCCCCATATCGATCCCCTCGGCCAATCGGCTTGCGATCTCATAGGCGTAGCTGTCCTGTCGGGAGAGCAGCGCGAGCACGCAGAGCTCGAGCACCCCCTTCTTCAGTTGAACTTGAACGGCTTCCGCCACGTCGCGCACCTCCACGTCGGACTAGCGTGTATCGCGCAGTAGTGCTTCGTGCAAGGTACCGTGCATTACAAGTTAGTAAGCTTAGCCGCTTGCGATACGTGACAGGTTGTCGATAGTCCCCACATGATCCGTCTATACACGTCCTGTATCGCCGCCCTCGCGCTGGCGACCACCGCCCAGGCCGCCGACTGGCGCGGCCTCGACCCTGCCCAGACCTTGGTGATCGAAACCTCCAAGGGCGTGATCATGGTGGAGATGCAGCCCACCTTGGCGCCCAAGGCGGTGGAGCGGATCAAGCTGCTGGCCCGCGAAGGGGTCTATGACGGCCTGCTGTTCCATCGGGTGATCGCGAACTTCGTCGACCAGACCGGCAACCCGAACAACAAGGACGGGGGCGTCTCCAAGCATCCCGACCTGCCGCCGGAGTTCACGTTCCGCCTGAAGGCCGGCGATCCCCATGCGATCGTCAGGCGGACCAGCGACGCCGTGGAAGGCTTCGTCGGATCGACGCCTTTCATCGGCGTCCAGGACCTGTTGGACACCAATCCCCTGGGCCGCCGAGCGACCGGCGCCTATTGCCCCGGCGTGGCCGGCATGGGCCGGCAGGAGGCGGTGACGACGGCCAACAGCGAGGTCTTCTTCATGCGCGACGCCAGCCGCCGGCTGGACGGCGACTACACGGTCTGGGGCCGTGTGGTGAAAGGGCTGGACGTGGTTCGCGCCATGGCCGTGGGCGAGCCGCCCGCCGAGCCCGACAAGATGATCCGCGTCCGCCTCGCGGTCGACCTGCCGCCCGTCGAGCGCCCGAAGGTCGAGGTGCTGGACGAGCGCGGAGCGGCCTTCAAGGTGCTGGTCGACAAGACCCGCGCCGCCAAGGGCGCGGACTTCACCGTCTGCGACATCGAGATCCCGACCCGCTGAGAGCCCGGCTAAGGCTCCGCGCCGGATTTCTGGCGCGCGGGACTCAGGCCGTGCGTCTATAGCCGAGCTCAAGACAGAGGAGCTGACGCGTGGTCGCCTGGACGGACTGGATCGCATTCGGACTGATCGCCTTGGGCATGGCCATGACGCCCGGCCCCAACATGATCTACCTGATCTCGCGGTCCATCAGCCAAGGACGCCGCGCGGGGTTCGTCTCGCTGGCCGGCGTGGCCCTGGGCTTCATCTTTTACATGGTCTCGGCGGTGGTCGGGCTGACCGCCGTGGTGATGGCGGTGCCCATGGCCTACGACGTCCTGCGGATCGTCGGCGCCTGCTATCTGGCCTGGCTCGCCTGGCAGGCGCTGAAGCCGGGCGCCGCCTCCCCCTTCGCCGTGCGCGAGCTCGAGCCGCATGGCGACGTTCGCCTGTTCGCCATGGGCCTGTTCACCAACCTGCTGAACCCCAAGGCCGCGGTGCTGTACCTGTCGCTGCTGCCGCAGTTCATGCATCCCGAGCGCGGGAGCATCCTCGCCCAAGGCATGATCCTGGGCGCCACTCAGATCGCCGCCAGCGTCCTCTGCAACGGCGTGATGATCTTGGCGGCGGGTTGGGTGGCGAGGTTCCTGGCGACGCGGCCAACCTGGGCCATGGTCCAGCGCTGGCTGATGGGCACGGTGCTGGGCGCGCTGGCGGTGCGGATGGCGCTCGACAGCCGTCGCTAGGCGGCGACCGGCGCCACCTGACGTCGGATCATGATCGAGGCGACGGCGGCGACCAGGGCGGCCACGCCGGCCAGGACGAAGGCTTCCAGATATCGGCCTTGAGAGGCGCGCAGCACGCCGGCGGCGATGGCGGCGGTGGCCGCGCCGGCCTGATGCCCGGCCGCGATCCAGCCGAACACGATCGGCCCGTCGCGATCGCCGAAAGCTTCGGTGGCGAGGCGCACGGTCGGCGGCACCGTGGCGATCCAGTCCAGGCCGTAGAACACCGCGAAGACGCCCAGGGCGACGATGGAGAAGTCGGTATAGGGCAGGATCATCAGCGAGATCCCCCGCAGCCCGTAATAGATGAACAGCAGTAAGCGCGGGTCGTAGCGATCGGTGAGCCAGCCCGACAACGTCGTGCCGACCAGATCGAACAGCCCCATCACCGCCAGCAGGGTCGCCGCCCGGGTTTCCGGCAGCCCCTGGTCGGCGCACATGGCGATCATGTGCACCCCCACCAGGCCGTTGGTGGTCAGGCCGCAGATGAAGAAGCCGCCGAACAGCAGCCAGAATGTCCGGGTCTTGGCCGCCCGGAACAGCGCCCCGAAGGCCACGGCCAAGGCGCCGCCCACGGCGGGCGGCGGCGGCGGAACATAGTCGTCCGTCGCCCCGTAGGGCTTCTGGCCGATCGCCTGCGGCGTCTCGGGCAGCAGCAGCCACACGACGGGAGCCAGCACGGCCATGACCACGGCGATGATCAGCACCACCGGGCGCCAGCCGCCCTGCTCGGCCACCATCGCCATGCCCGGCAGGAAGATCAGCGAGCCTGTCGCCGTCGCGGCGGTGAGCAGGCCCATCATCAGGCCGCGCCGGGTCACGAACCAGCGGTTCACCACCGTGGCGCCCAGCACCATGGCCACCGCGCCCGAACCCAGCCCGGCCATGAGGCCCCAGGTGGCCACATACTGCCAGGGCTCGGTCATCAGGGCCGAGAGCCCGGTCGAGACCGCCATCAGGACCATGGCCAGGACCACCGTTCGGCGCACGCCGAACGACTGCATGAGCGCCGCGGCGAACGGACCGGTCAGGCCATAGATGAAAATGCCCACCGCCGCCGCGGCCGACACCGTTCCCCGATCCCAGCCGAAGGCGCGCTCCAGCGGCAGCATCAACACGCCCGGCGCGGCGCGCAGGCCGGCCGCCGCCATCAAGGCCACAAACACCACGGCGGCGACGACAAAGGCGTAGTTTC
The DNA here is from genome assembly GCF_031412415.1 of Phenylobacterium sp. Classification (GTDB taxonomy): domain Bacteria; phylum Pseudomonadota; class Alphaproteobacteria; order Caulobacterales; family Caulobacteraceae; genus Phenylobacterium. The sequence continues at coordinate 8,672 of NZ_JANOCX010000307.1, read as the reverse complement.
GGCCAAACGGGCGCGGGATCGAACGGCTCATGAGGTGAAGCTAGCGGAGGTGGCGCGATCGCCTCAGCGAGACTTCCTGGAACCCGCCGCAGTTTGCCTACTTTGACGCCAGGTCGACCACGCCCAGGTCGATCTGGTCATCCAGGCTCTGCGAGAACAGCACCGCGCCATTCGGCGAGAGGCCAAGCGAGCCGCAGCAATTGGGAATGTCGACCAGCTTGCGTGGCGTTCCGGTCCAGGGGTGGAGCCAGATGCTCGACGAGGAGGCGCGTTGGCCGCGCATCACCACGACGCCATCGTCGCCGACCGCCCAGGTGTCGTAGCCGCCGATCTCGACGGGTGGAACAGCTCGGCCCGGCGACAGGGCGCGCACCACGGACTGGCCCACCCGCAAGCCGTACAGACGCCCGTCGGGCCCGCCGCGCACGACCTGCCAGCCCGCCCCGCCCGGCACGGCCGCCGGATGGGCGCCCGGGGCCATGCCGATCCGCATCACCCGATAGCCGTTGGCGGTTCGCTCGACGTAGCTGACGCTGGCGCCGTCGGCGGAAAACTCGGGATAGAGCTTGTCCAGCCCGTCCCAGGTCATCTCCCGGAGGCGCGAGCCGTCGCGCGCCACGGTGTAGAGATCCGAGCGGCGGCCCTTGACCGCGATGAAGGTGATGGTGCGACCGTCCGGCGACCAGGCTGGCGCGGTGACATAACTGCCGACGATGGAGGTCAACCGCACGGACCGCCCATCGGGATGGTTCACCCAGATTTCCGACGATCCGCTGCGGTTGGAGACATAGACCACCGCGCCGTCGGCCGCCCCGTCGGGATCCCAGTCCTGGCCGGCGGCGTTGGTCAGCGGCCGGGTCTCGCCGCCAGGCATGCGGACCGCGAGATTGTTGCGGCCGCGCGGGATCTCCACCGCCAGACGGTTGCGATTGTCGGCTGACATGCGGCTGAAGCTGATCTGGCCCAGGCCCAGGCTTACCCTGCGTGGCGGCGCGTCGATCTTGGTGTCCACGGTCCACAGTCCGAATTCACCCCCCCGATTGGAGGAGTAGAAAACGTGGCGGCTGTCGGCGGACCAAACATATCCGGCCGCCTTCCAGCCGTCGGTGGTCAGGGCGCGCTCGCGGCCCGTGCGCACGTCCAGCAGGAACAGGTCGTCGGCGCCGTGCATCAGGCTGCGGCGGAACACCACCTGGCGTCCGTCCGGCGAGGCCATGGGGTCGCTGTCGCCGAGGGTCGCGGCGGAGGGCGAGGTCAGGTCCCGCACCCTGCCGGTCTCGATGTTCACCGACCGGATTCGCCAGATCGAGGCGGGGTCTGGCCGATCGCCGATCACCAGGTTGGCGTCATCCAGCCAACTTACCCGGGTGTAGCTGGCCGACTGGCAGCGCGCGACGACGCGCTCCGGCCCCAGGGGAATCGGCGTCACCACCAAGCTGCACGGACCGTCCGCAGGCGTGCGGACAAAGGCGATGCGGTCGCTCCGGGGCGACCACACGGCGCTGTGATCGTCGGCCGGATCTGTGGTGATCCGCACCGGGATGCCCTGCCCGACGCTGCGAAGATAGAGATCGCGCCGCGACACCACGTCGGGCCGTTGGGCGTAGACGATCTGGTCGCCGGCCGGCGACAGGGCCGGATGGGTCTCCAGACCACGCTCAGAGGTCAGAGGGTGGAAGGCCTGGGCGGTCCAGGTCACGGGGCGTGGCAGGACCGCGAGCAACGCGCCGATCGCGGCGGCCACCGTCACGACGAAACCGGCGGCGATCAACACGGTCTTGCGAGGCGCCGCTTGAATCGTCGCCGGCGCGGGCGCTTCGACGGGCTCGGCGGCGAGCGCGACCCGATGCACGTCGGCGCTCGCCTGCAGGCGGTAACCAACGGTGGCGATGGTGTCGACGGAAATGCGCGGATTGTCGCTCAGCGCCTTGCGGAGTTGCGCCACGCAGCGGTTCAGCGCGCCCTCGGTGACGATCCGCCCGCCCCAGCAGAGATCGATGAGCTCATCGCGACTGACGGGCTGGCCCCTTGAGCGGTGCAGGGCGACCAGCACCTTCATCACCCGCGGCTCCAGGGTGACGATCCTGCCGTCGTGCTCCACCTCTAGGGCGGCCGGTCGCACCTGAGTGCCGGCGAGGCTGAACGGCAGCTCTCGCGCCAGATTCAACTCAGGCCACTGGATGGCCACGTGTTCGTTCATCGCGAAACCATCACGAATAAATCACGCCCGCAGCCACGCCGTCCCCCGGCTACTGTCCGACAAACCCCGGCCTCTGAACAGTCCAGTTCGCCCGGGATTACAATAATGAAATGTTCGGCCGCCACCCTCGTTCTGTCGCTCTTCGCCTCCACCTCCGCCTTGGCCCAGGAGAGCGCCGTCAAGACCGCCGCCGACGCCTTCGGCGAGCGTGTGGGTATCGAGCAACTGGGTCTCTATTCTGAGGGCCAGGTCCGCGGGTTCGACCTGCAGGCCAGCGGCGCCTATCGCATCGACGACGCCTACTTCGCCCGGGCCTCGCCGCTCAATGACACCGTCCTGGGCGGGGTCAGCGTGCGGGTGGGCGTGAACGCCTCGCGCCTCGCCTACCCGGCGCCCTCGGGCGTGGTGAACTATCGCTTGCGCTCGCCGAGCCCCGAGAACCGTCTCACCATCGGCGGCGGCCGACGCGACTTCGGGACGACGGTGGTTCAGGCGGAAGGGTCCTGGACCGCGCCATCCAAGGACGCATGGATCGCCGGGGGGACCTTCTATCGGCCAAACGTCACCTGGGGCTCAGGGGGCAACGGCGAGGCGCTCGACATCGGCGCCGTCGCCGGTTGGACGCCCGTCGAGAACCACAGCCTTAGGGTCTTCGCCACCTGGTACGGCCGAGACTATGACGGCGACTTCGCGATCCAGGCGCAGGACAGCGCCACGCCGCCGCCGGTTAAGGCCCTGCGCCAGCACTCGCCGACCTGGGCCAATGTGCGCGCGGAGAACGTCAACCTGGGCGCGCTCTACAAGGGCGAAATCTCGGGTTGGACCCTCGACGCCTCGGCGTTCCGCTCGATCTACAGCATGGACAGCTCCGACTTCACGGTGATCGCCACCCGCCGCAACGGAGACGCCACCTCGACCACCTTCGTCAGTCCAGGCCGCACGAACTTGTCGGATTCCTACGAGGCCCGCGCCACCCGCGTCTTTGACAGCGGAGCGATCGATCACCTCGTCAGCGCCTCGGTTCGCTATCGCCACAGCGCGGTGGATCTGGCGCAATCGCTCGCCGTCGCCAACGGCGCCTTCAACCTGCGCGACCCGGCCCCCTCCGCGCCCGCTCGTCCGGCCTGGCGCGGCGCGCGCGGCGACGACACTGTCGATCAGCTCACCGCCAGCCTCGGCTACGGCCTGGTCTGGGAGGACCGGCTGCAGCTTCGACTGGGCGCGCACCGCAGCCGCTACGAGAAGGAGGTTCGCGCCTATGACGGGTCCATCGACCAGGGCGAGAACCAGGCCTGGTACTACAACGCCTCCGCCGTCTGGAGCCTGACGGCTTCCACCAGCCTGTTCGCGAGCTATGTCACCGGCCTGGAGGAGTCCGGGTTCGCGCCGCAGAACGCCACCAACCGGAACGAAGTCTTGCCGCCGGTGAAGGCCAAACAGAAGGAGATCGGCGTCCGACACACGTTTGGCGACAACCTGACCCTGTTGGCGGCAGCCTTCGAGGTCTCCAAGCCAACGACCGGATTCCGCTCGGACGGCTCATTCGGTCTGGTCGGCGAAGTGTCTCACAAGGGCTTCGAGGCCTCGCTCGCCGGCCGCGTCGGCGAAAAGACCAGCATCGTCCTGGGCGCGGTCTCGTATGACGCCGAGATCACCGGTCCGCTGGTGACCTCCGGTGTCGTGGGCCCCCATCACTCCGGGATCGCCGAGCTGATCGCCAACGCCAGCATCGAGCGGCAGATCACCTCGACCTGGTCCGTCGACGCCCAGGTCAATCATCAGGGCGAGGCCTATGCCGACAGCCGCAACACCTTCAAGGCGCCGGCCCTGACGACCCTGGGACTGGGCGCCCGGGCCCGCTTCGATGTCGCCGGCCGTCCAGCGCAACTGCGCCTACTGGTGTCGAACCTCACCGACGAGCGAGGCTACTTCGCCTCCACCAGCGACCTGCTCTGGCCCATCGCCCCGCGCACCGCCCGCGCGATCCTCACCGTCACGTTCGGGGGTTAGCGCCCGTCATAGACGATCCGACCGCCCACCACCGTCATGACCGCGCGGGCCTTGGCGATCTCCGCAAACGGCGCGGTCATCAGGTCGACGGAGAAGACCGAGATATCGGCCGGCGCTCCGACCTTGAGCAAGCCCAGTTCGGTCTCGCGGCCGGCGGCGTAGGCGGGGCCTCGGGTCAGCAGGGCCAGGGCCTGCTGGCGGGTCAGGGCCTCGTCCAGTCCCCAGTCGGGGCCGGCGAAGCCCTTGAGGTCGTGACGGTAGGCGGCGGCGTAGAACTCCACCAGGGGGTCGCCCTTCTCCACCGGAGCGTCCGAGCCGCCGGCCACCACCGCGCCGCTCTTCAGCAGGCTCTCCCAGGCATAGGCGCCCTTAAGCCGCTCCGGGCCCAGGCGCGCGGGCGCGAAGTACAGATCGCCGATCGCGTGGGAGGCCTGCATCGAGGCGATCACCCCAAGCCTGGCGAAGCGCGGCAGGTCGTCGGGGGCCAGGACCTGGGCGTGTTCGACGCGCCAGCGGGCGGTCTTCAGCGCCGCGGCGTCACCGCCGAAGGCCTGCTCGAAGGCGTCCAGCACCAGCCGGTTGCCACGGTCGCCGATGGCGTGGATGGCGATCTGGGCGCCCGAGCCGCGCGCCTGTTTGAGAACGCCGTCGATGGTCTCGCGAGGGGTGAGGATCAGGCCGGTACCCTCGGCGTCGGCATAGGGCGCCAGCAAGGCCGCCCCTCGCGAACCGAGCGCGCCGTCCATGTACATCTTCACGCCGCGCACCCGGACGAGGCCGGTCGGGTCTTGCGAAGGCCCGGAGGCTAGGACCGCGCCGGCCGCCTGCGGCGACATGTAGTTGTCGATCCGGATCGGCATCTCGCCCTTGGCGGCGAGCGCCTGCTGATAGCCCACCTCCTCCATCGAGGCGCCCATGTCGTGCAGGCCGGTCCAGCCCCGCGCGGCGTAGAGATCAACCCCACGCTTCACCGCCTCGGCCTTGGCCGCCGCGGTGGGCGGCGGGACCTTGCCGCGCACCAGGCTCATGGCGTTGTCGATCAGCATCCCGGTGGGTTCGCCCGCGGCGTCCTTCAGGATATGGCCACCGGCGGGGGCCACGGTGTCGCGGGTGACGCCGGCCAGGGCCAGCATGGCGGTGTTGGCCACGATGGCGTGGCCGTCGGAGCGGCCCAACACCACCGGGCGGTCAGGGATCGCGCGATCCAGGTCCTGGCGGCTGGGGAAACGCTTCTCCGGCCAGTGGGTCTCGATCCAGCCCCGTCCGGAGACCGCGCCGGTCCCCGGATTGGCGATGTTCCAGGCCTTGAGCCGGGCGACCAGGTCTTCGACGGACGCCGTGCCCTCCAGGCTGAGCGTCATCTCACGGAAGCCGATCCCCGACAGGTGGGCGTGGGCGTCCACGAAGCCCGGGAACGCCGCCGCGCCCTTCAGGTCGATATCCTTCGCCCCTGGAACGGTCCGTCGCGCGAGCGCCAGCGGGCCGGCGAACGCCACCTTGCCGTCCTTGACGGCCAGGGCCTCGACCGAGCTCTCCCCGGTGTTGATCGGTCCGCCATGGATCAGCAGGTCCTGGGCGGCGGCTCCGGTCCCACAGATCAGCGCCAGGGTTGTCGCCAGGCCTAGAAGTTCGACGCGCATCTCGCCTCCCGCAGACTCGTCCGTCGCCCAGCTAGGGGGTCCGCGAATTCGAAAGCAAGGCTCGCGTCGCCGGGCCTAGCCAGGGTTGTCCTGAACGGCCAGATTGCGGGCATGAGCGGCGGCGATCAGGAATCGACGGGAGGTTTCGGGTCGCGCCTGGGATTGGCGGTGCTGGCCCTCATCGCCCTGGCCGTGGTCCTGGTCTATGTCGACCGCATCTTCCTGGATCTTCCGCTCTACGCCGGAGACGAAGGCGCCTATCTGATCCACGCCTTGTACGGCAAGGCGACAGCCGCCGACCCAAGGCTGGCGCCCGACCTGCAAGAGCTGACCAACACCGCCTTCCTGCTGATAATCCGGGCCGTCACCTACGGCACACATAACCTCATCGAGTGGCTGCGGGCGCTTGGCGGCGCGGCGTACTTCGCGGGCATTCTTCTGGTTTGGCTTGTCGTGCGTGGAACGCTCAACGCCCGGCACGCGGCGGGCTTCCTGCTCCTGGCGCTCGCCTTCCCCTACTACCGCTTCGTGTTCGCCGTCATGCCGGAGGGCTGGTACGTCGGCGTGCTGGGCTTGATGTTCCTGGCGACCGTGAAGCTCTATCTGAGCCATCCCGTGAGCCACGCCTTGCTGGTGGGTTCGCTGGCCGGCGTGTTGGTGCTGCTGAAGCCCCATGGCGTCGCCGTGATCGCCGCCTTCCCGATCCTCGCGCTGCTCGATCTCGTGTGGGGGCAGCGCAGGATTTCGACGGTCGCCGCGCGTCTCATCGTGTTCGCCCTGGCCTTCCTGGCCGCGGGAAATCTCATCGCGCTGCTCGCCGGGGAAACGCCCACCAGGCCCTTCACCTTCTTTGTTGGCGGGCACTACGCAAACGCCCTGGCCAGCGACACCACCCAGGCCTCCCTGATGGTCGGCGCACGGTCCTTGGCGCTTCTGGTCGCGTCCAGCCTGCTGTTGGCCGGAGCTCCGATCCTGACAGGACTGTTGAGGATTTGGCTGCGGTGGCGGTGGGTCTCGGGGCGAGGCCGGTTCGACCTTGAGCCTCAGGAGGTCGGATTCCTGTTCGTGCTGCTGTCGTTCGGCGCAACCCTGGCCATGACGGCGATCTTCACGATGAAGGCGACCTTCTACGGGCCGACCGAGGCCGGTCGCCTCTGGGGTCGCTACTTCGAACTCTTCGTCCCCCTGATCTGGCTGACCGCCGCGGGCTTCATTGGCGAGTTCGAGCGCGGCGGCGGACGCGCCTGGCGGATCGCCACCGGCGCGGTCCCGCTCATGGCCTTCGCAGCCTTCGCCCTGCTGCTGTCGGACGGGGTGTTTCTGTTTCCCTGGGATGCGACGGCGCTCACCGCCTTCTTCCGCCCAGATCCTGGCCGGTTCAGCATAGTCCCCTTCATTCCGCACTTCGCCATCGCCACGGCCGCGACCTTGGCGGCCTGCGTCGCGCAAGCCTTCACGAACTGGCGAAGCTACAAGATTTGGCTCGCCTATTTCGTGGTCCTGGCCGTGCTCTCGACGGCGCTGGATCGGGCCTGGGAGCGCGAAGGCCTGCCCGCCCGCGCCAGCCTGAACACCGAGCTGGGTATCGCCCAGCAGATCATCGCGGCGCAGGACGGCGCGGTGGCGGGCGTCGTCGACAACTTGAACGTCGGTCACAGCATGTTCTGGGTGCTGCAGGCGCGTCCGCACATGATCCTCGTGGGGCCGGACGAGGACGTGCCGGCTCGTGCGCTCGGCGACTACGACACGGTGATCGTGGCGGGGCCTCACGACGTCGTTGGCGGCGGTTGGAAGCCGCTGCTCGAGGGTCAGCAGCTCAAGGTCCTGCGCCGCGAGGCCGCGATCGCCGAGCAGCGGCGCCTTGGGCTGGCTCCGGGAACACGCTAAGAGCCGCGGGGGGTCCGACTCATCGGACGGGCGGCGGTCTGACGACGGGCATGAGATGCTGAGCTGGTTCCAGGCGATCATGCCGAAGGAAGAAAAATTCTTCCTTCTGTTCCGCGCCCATGCCGAAACCCTGGTCGAGGGCGCGGTGGCGCTGCGCGACGTGCTCAAGGGCGGAGATGGCGTGCCCGCCGCCTGCGCCCGTGTCGTGGAGCATGAGAACGCCGCCGACGAGATCACCCGCGAGGTGCTGACGGCCGTGCGCCGCACCTTCATCACCCCCTTCGACCGCGGCGACATCCAAGACCTGACTAGCTCGCTCGACGACGCCATCGACCAGATGCAGAAGACCGCCAAGGTCATCACCCTGTTCGAACTGCGCGAGTTCGCGGACCCGATGCGCGAGATGGGCGACTTGATCGTCGAGGCCGCGCTGCTGACCCGCGAGGCGGTGGGCCTGCTGGACAAGATGCGCCACAACGTCACTCGGCTGAACGAACTGACCGAGCACATCGCCCAGATCGAGGACCGGTCCGACGCGATCTACGACGCCGGCCGCAAGGCGCTGTTTCTGGCCCATCGAAACCACGATCCGATGGCCTTCGTGGTCGGGGTCGACATCTATAGCCACCTGGAAAAGGTGATGGATCGCTTCGAGGATGTGGCGAACCGCATCAGTGGCATCGTGATCGAACAGGTCTAGGGCGCGCCACGTGGACCTGCTCGGCTTCACGCCGCTCCTGATCTTCCTGATCGTCGTGGCCCTGGCGTTCGACTTCCTGAACGGCCTGCACGACGCGTCCAATTCCATCGCCACGATCGTCGCCACCCGCGTCCTGCCGCCCTTCGCCGCGGTGGCCTGGGCGGCCTTCTTCAACTTCATCGCCTTCCTGTTCTTCGGCCTGCACGTGGCCAAGACCGTGGGCGCCGGGCTCATC